>MWEZ01000429.1 GCA_002071335.1 Verrucomicrobia bacterium ADurb.Bin018 | reverse complement strand
GCGGAAGTGTTTCTTGCCACAGTGACTCTTGGCACCCCCGCTGCGGTGAAAATGTCGAATGCAGTTCGGCGTCAGGGACTACAGATTGGCGGAGCAGGTCTACAGCAAGGGCCAGTGCCGCCACCGCCCGGGCCGCAAGCGCGGCAAGCGCCATCGCCGGGACCAGAGGCTGGGCAACAACAATCGCCGCCGCCAGAGCCAACTCCGATGCCAGCTGCACCCATAGACCTGACGACGCAGGATACCCCGGTAGGCACCACACTGTCTACAGGTATTTTGCCGCGCCCGGAAACCTTGACAACGCAACAGCAGCAGCAGGCCGCGCCCGCGCAGCAGACGCACGCGCCGCAGCCTGCACCAGAGCATTTCGCCCAGGGGATGAAAGCTAAACGTGTACGGATTCAGGACCCCACGACGGGCGAAGAGGGCGACGCATGGGACTACGAAATTAACGGGAAACACGCGCTTGTCAGGCAGATGACAGACCCGTATGGGCAAAACTCCCCGGCCACATGGTTGCAATCTGTAGCGGAGGATCATATCCAAAGCACAGACCCGGCAAAACAGGCAGCGGCCCAGGTTGCGGCACAGGTGATGAGCAACCCGAACGCCACAACGGAGCAGATTGAGGCGGCACGGCAGCAAGCCCAAGATGCCGGCATCTTCTCCACGGGGGGGATGATCACGTTTCAGTCGGGCGGAGAGACGAATGTACTGGGTGTGATGGAAGTGCTGGACCCGAACCGTGTAACCAGCGTGAACTTCCACGAGAGGGCACACTTTATTCGGCGGTTCTTTCTGAATGCCCGCGAGAACAAGATGGTCGAACGGACCAAGGCGTTTCAGAATGAGGATGGGACGTTTAATGAAGAGAAGTTTGCCAATGCCACCCGGGATGTGACGCTACAGCAGCAGGCATACGAGAGGGGACTGGAAACGTATGGCACCGGGATAGAAAAGGTGTTACACAAGTACGGGCGTCAGTTGGGTGACTTTATCGG
>MWEZ01000428.1 GCA_002071335.1 Verrucomicrobia bacterium ADurb.Bin018 | reverse complement strand
ATGTTTCGGACAAACTTAATGCGCATCCGGCGCATTTACTCTGCCAAAGGCGCGTTTACTTTGTCCATTGACCTTTAACCAAAATCCCAAAAATTTTGGTGGCAAAGCGGGAGGGGGGCTAGCGCCCGTGCGCCAAAAATTGCCGCGGATCAAAGACCGGGCACGGGGCTTTAGCGAAGTCGCGCGGGTTGCGGGTAATGACCGCATCAGCACCAGCCCGCCGCGCGGCATACACCAGCACGGCATCTTCAAAGTCGGGCATCGCGCTGCGCAGGGCGCCCTCCAGCACGGCCCGCGTGACCGGCGCAATGTCGAACAGTTGTAGCAGGCGCGTCAGCACTGGGCGGGAGTCGGCGCGGCCGAGCGATTGGGTCAGTAGATAATCCAGCGTGGTGATGGTGGTGGCGCACAACAAGCCGGTCAGATGACCCTGTTCCACCAGCCGAAAAATTTGGGCGGAATCGGCAACATGCGGCTGGCGGTTCAACAACACGTCCAGCACGACGTTGGTATCCAGCAGCACCTTCACAGATATTTCTCGCGCAGATGGCGCTGATAGGCGCGTTCATCCGCCGCCTTGCCTTCCATCACGCCCAAGAGACTGGTCGTGATGGGCGGATAGGCCGCCGAACGCGCGGGGCGCTCCCCCAGCGTCGCAAAAAATTCCGCCACCATTTGCGAAACCGATTTGCCGCGCCGATCCGCGGCGCGCTTGGCCTGATGGATCAATTCTTCATCCATGCGTAGAGTCAGTTTGGTTTGCATGACGTACATTATTGGCATAACTATACGTCATCGGCAAGCTTAATTTCACGCGGGCTGAAACATAGTCTTGCCAAGTCCAAGCGTATTCGGGGGGGGGCTACGGCACGGGCGGGGGCAGGAGGAGATAAAGTTCGGCGCGGCGGGCGTGGGCGAGGAGCCGGGCCTCGCGGGTGCCGGCGGCATCGTCCGTGCCGGTGGCGTGGAAGCGGCGGGCGGCCGCCAGCACGGCGGTGTTTTTC
>MWEZ01000427.1 GCA_002071335.1 Verrucomicrobia bacterium ADurb.Bin018 | reverse complement strand
TGCTGGTGGCGGATGCCGGGATTCCCGAGGCGGTACTGCGCTTTGTGGCCGAGTCGCCGCAATGCGCTCGCGAGGAGCCGGACCTCATTGCGGTGACGGGCGGTACCGAGCTGGATGCGCTGGCGCAGTTCGCGTTGCATGAAGGCTGCGCCGGAGTGGGCTTTGCGGCTGGCATTCCGGGTACCGTGGGCGGCGGTTTGGTGGGTAATGCCGGGGCATTTGGCCGGCAACTGGGCGATGTGGTCGAGAAGATCGAGGTGTTGACCCGCGACGGCCTGATTCAGCAGCGGCAGGCAACCGAACTGACTTTTCAGTATCGGGCGTCATCGCTGCAACAAACCGGGGAGATTGTGCTGCGGGCGTGGTTCCGGTGCGCGCAGGGTGATCGCGGGGCTTTGCAGGCGGAACGCGCGGAGATTTTGGCGTTGCGCCGCGCCAAGCATCCCGACTGGCGCGTGCTGCCGACAGCCGGCAGTTTTTTCAAGAATTTGCCGCCGGCCAACCCGGGCGAGCATCGGCAGGCGGCGGGCCGCCTGCTGGAGCAAGCCGGCGCAAAATCCATGCGTGAAGGCGGGGCCTACGTTTTCCCGCGGCATGCCAACATCGTCATTGCGAAAGCGGGGGCCACCGCGCGGGATGTGGCGCGGTTGGCGGCACGAATGGCGGCTGCTGTGCAAGCCATGTTTGGCCTGACACTGGAGCCAGAAGTACGCTACTGGGGCGACATCCAGATCAGCCGCGAATAAGCGTGAGAACTTCGTCGCGCCGCTGCTCCATCTCGGCCTTGGTCTTGGCTTCGAGGTTCAGCCGCACCAAGGGCTCAGTGTTGGAACTGCGGACGTTGAACCACCACGTGGGATACTCGAAGCTTAAGCCGTCCAGCTCCAGCAAGTCCGCATCGGCATATTTGGCGCGCAGCGCTTGGAAAACTCGCGCGGAATCGCTGACGGTGGAATTGATTTCGCCGCTGGCAAAATACCGCCGGATGGGGGCGATCAGCTCCGAG
>MWEZ01000426.1 GCA_002071335.1 Verrucomicrobia bacterium ADurb.Bin018 | reverse complement strand
GGGAACACCCGCTCACCAGCATCATGGCCGCAAAAATGGCTGCCAAACTCCACAAACTGGCCTTGCTGCTCGGCTTTGATTGGCCCCACCTCGCGCCAATGTTTGGCGCGGTTAAAACGCCAATCATTTTGGTGATAGAACCTGCCCCACGCACGCGCTTGGCACCATGAGAGGAAAAGTGGCCCATCGTCGTCAGCTTGGCAAGGTTCCCGCAAATTATTTTGAGCATTTTCATCCGTTTGGCTTGCGCGCAGCAAGCCTACACCATTTTGTTATGACCATCCTGCCAAGCTGGTTGCCCTACTCCAAGGATTGTTTTTGGTGTTCTGCCGACGAATCACCTGCCTCAAATAGATTCCGACCACCCCGCATCGTCAACTTCTCTCGCTGTCAGTGCTGACTACCTTGGGTGCCAAGGTACCTTGGCATCCAAGGTAGCATCAACCAACCGATTGAGGTGTTTAGGGTGGGGGAAAAAACGATCGTGAGGTTTGGTGCGGCGGGGTGTATCGTGGGTGGGTTTTATGGGTGCAGGAAAGACAGCCAACCGGCGTTTATGGCGGTATATTGTCCCGTACTGGCGCATGATTGCGTTAGGGACGGGGATTTCGCTGCTGACGGTCGGGTTCAATATCGCGATTCCGTTTGTATCGCGGTATGTCATTGACGGGCTGGCGGCGAGGGAGCTGGGCCGGGGCGATTTGCTGCGCTGGCTGGGGCTGTATGTGGTGGCTACGGCATTCGCGACGGCGCTTTCGTACTGGATGCGTTGGCTGCCGCTGCGGGTGGGGCATCAGGTGGAAACGGATATCCGTTGCGATTTGTTCCAACACCTGACTGGGCTGGAGCGGGAGTTTTTTCGCGAGCACCATACGGGCGACTTGCTGAATCGGCTGTCGTCGGATGTGCGGGCGGTGGGGTTCGGATTCGGCCAAGGGCTGATGCAGAACACGCGCATGATTTTTGTGCTGTTCCTGGGGTTTGGCGTGATGTTCAGCCTGAATGTGAA
>MWEZ01000425.1 GCA_002071335.1 Verrucomicrobia bacterium ADurb.Bin018 | reverse complement strand
CGAATTCCTGACTGGCCTGCGCGAGCTGTGCACCGCCAAAAACCTGCTGCTGTTCTTCGATGAAGTCCAAACCGGTATCGGCCGCACCGGCCAATGGTTTGGCTATCAACATTTCGGCATCCGCCCCGATGGCATCTCCATGGCCAAGGCGCTGGGCAGCGGCTTCCCGATTGGCGCTGCCGCCGTCACCCCGGAACTTTCCAATGTCTTCCAACCCGGCAATCACGCCAGCACCTTCGGGGGCACCCCGCTCGCCAGTGCGGTGGCCCTCGCCACCCTTGAAACCATCGAAAAAGAAAACCTGCTCGCCAACGCCAACCAAATGGGCGCGCGCCTGATGGATGGCCTGCGCCGCCTTGCCACCACCAATCCCCTCATCACCGCTGTGCGCGGCAAAGGGCTCATGATTGGCTTGGAACTCAACGCCCCCGCCAAACCCTACGAAGCCAAAGCCCGCGAAAACGGACTCCTCTGCATCGCCACGGGTGAACACGTCCTGCGCTTCGTCCCCCCCCTCGTCGTCAACGCCGACCAAATTGACCGCGCCCTCGCCATCCTCACCCAATCCCTCACCCCATAACGCCCTCCCTGACGTGGCTGCTCGATCTCTTTCTCCGAAAAAGCACGCCCAAAAGTAATCGTTTTTCTTTTCCGAGGATGTGGCTCTATTCTTCAATCACTCGTTTTGTTTCTTCATCTTATCCAGTCTGTCCAAGGCTCCCCAGAACCAAGCCGGGAGATCATCTGGCACCGATTCAGGCTCTTCCTGAATACGCCTCAACATCTCAAAAAACCAGAGGCCCTTTGGATTTCGACCACCTTCAGGCGTTCTGATGCGGATAGTTCGGGTATTGCCTTCGTCGGTATCGAATAGCACGAGGAATTCAGTTTCAGGATCGTAGGCGTCAATCATTTGAAGGGTGGCGGTATTGTCCGGATAATTCCACAAAGAGATGGATCAGTCCGGCCATGGTCTGAACAGGGGCGCCTGACGGTGCCCAAGCCCTGGC
>MWEZ01000424.1 GCA_002071335.1 Verrucomicrobia bacterium ADurb.Bin018 | reverse complement strand
GTGGCCAGCACCACGCATTCCTCGCCGGAGAGGTTGAACTGCCGCGCCAGCTCCTTGGTGCGCGCGCCGGCCAAATCGGGGTCCACGAACTCCACGTTGACGTTGCCGCTGGCGGCGGCATATTCCTGCAAGAGCAGCGCGAGCGGGCCATAGGCTTCGTGGCCGGGGCGCACCAGCACATGAAGCCGGATTTCGTTGGCGGTGGCTTCCAGCAGGCGGCGGCTGGCATCCGCGAGGCGCACCGAGTGCGCCGCGCGCCAATGCCAGCGCGCGTAGTGGCGCTGCGCCAGATAATTCACCATGGCGAAGATGGCCACGCTCAACAGCACGGCCAGCGCCACGTTGGCCCGCAGCACGATGCGCTGCAGGCGGCTGGCGGCGAGAGGACTGGATGGCAGGAGACTCATGGCCGGTTAGCGCAGACGGCGCACCTCCAGCAGGCGGACGGCCGTGAACAACAGCAGCACGGTGGCGCTGGCATACCACAGAATCACGCGGGTATCCACGATGCCCACCGCGAAATCGGCCATGTGGCGCGGCGCGGCCAGTTGATGGGCCAACTGCCGGATTGCGGCCAACGGCGCATGCAGCGGCAGCAGGCCGCCGGTCAGCAGCAAACTCAATACGCCCAGGCACGCCATGGCGGCGATGGCCTGATGGCGGGTCAGCAGCGAGCAAAGCAAACCGATGGCCAGGAAGAGCGCGCCGACCAGCGCCGTGCCCAGATAGCCCGCTGCCACGGGGCCCCAATCCAGCGGCGGCAGGTGCGCGCCGCACCGCCGCAGCAGCACGGCGAATACCAGCGTGGGCAGCCACAGCGCGATGAACATCGTATAGGCCGCGGCAAACTTGGCCAGCACCACGGTGGTTCCGCCGATGGGCGCCACCAGCAGCGTGGGCAACGTCCCCATGCGCCGCTCTTCGGCAAACAGCCGCATGGTCAGCAGCGGGGTCACCAGCAGAATGGCCAGCCAGTAGCCGGTGGAGCCGAACAAATTGCCGGCCAAATCGCC
>MWEZ01000423.1 GCA_002071335.1 Verrucomicrobia bacterium ADurb.Bin018 | reverse complement strand
CCATGCGCTCCGTGAATCTCCAGCCACTCGAAACCCGCTGCCAGGCTGCGTTGGGCGCCTTCCACAAAGCGCTTGCGGATGGCGGAGATCTCTTCCACGGTCAATTCGTGCGGCACCTGGTGTTCTTCTGAAAACGCGATTGGGCTTGCGCCTACGACCGGCCACCACAACGGGTCTCCCTCCTGCACGGGGCGGCCTCCCGTCCACGGTTGCCCCACGCAGGCCTTGCGCCCGGCGTGGGCGATCTGGATACCCGGTACGGCACCGTTCTCTTTCACCACCTTCACCACCCGGCGCAGCGGGTCGATGTGTTCGTCGCGCCAGATACCGACATCAAAGGGGGTGATGCGCCCGCGCGCTTCCACCGCTGTGGCTTCCGCGATGACCAGTCCCGCGCCGCCAACAGCGCGCGCCCCCAGGTGAATCACCTGCCAGTCATTGGAAAAGCCGTCGGTGTAAGAGTACTGGCACATAGGTGAAACCCCCACGCGGTTGCGCAGGGTGATGTCTTTAATCTTTAATGGGTCGAATAAATGGGTCATGTTTTCCTCGTCAGGTCTAAAAGGAGATTTATTTCTTGAAATAATGCCCTGTTTTCAAGACCAAAAGCTCAAGGTTGGTGGCGAGGTCAGTCCCCGAAGTTTTGGCCTGCAGGTCGATTTCGAGCAGGTGGTGGTACAGCTCTTCCAACCCAGAAATGCCGATGCAGCGCACGGCGTTACGGGAACTCTCGATCTTGTTGATGAAAATGCCGGTCTTGCGCGCCAGGCTCCTGGCGTCTTCGCCGCTGTCCATCGCTTCAGCCAACAGGATAAGCTGGCGCAGGCGGTGAGCAAGAGCGCCCAGCACAACCTCCGGCGGCGTGTCATCCAGCAGGCGCCTCATCATCGCCTGGGCGTTGCGGGTTTTGCCTTCCATTAACGAATCGAGCATGGCAAACACATCCACCGAACCTTCATCAGAGACCAATTCCAGCACATCTTCGCGCGTCACCGGGCGCTGGAAATCCACATACATCA
>MWEZ01000422.1 GCA_002071335.1 Verrucomicrobia bacterium ADurb.Bin018 | reverse complement strand
GCTTCACCCAGGTGGATGAGGTCGCGGTCGAAGGGAGTGCGCCCGCGCAGGTTTTCAACGCGGTCTATGGCGCAGTAGTTCAGCAGGGCCGGCAGGGTGAGCGTGCCTTTCAGGCTTTCCAGCCCGGGCAGCCAGGCGAACTGCCCATCGTTGCCAGAAGAGCGCAGCCCCACCGCCGCCAGGGCGCCTATCACGCCGTTTCCATTACCTTGAAAACCCGCCACGGAAATATCATGCGCGCGCGCCAGCTGCATTGCCGCATCGCGCTGCAAGCGTAAGTACTTCGCCTGCTGCCCCCAGGTGTCGACGGCGGCGCTGAGATTGCTCCACGCTGCCAGGGCAAAACCAGGGTCAGAAGCGGGAGCGCTCTGGCGCAAAATGAACTCGCGGGAAGTTAATTCAATATCACGCCGGGCGTCCGCGTCAGCCTCCATCAGCAGGCAACAGGCCTGATTCTCTGCTGTGAAGGGGAGGGCGTCGCGGCGCAACAACTGGTGGCGGGTGACGGCGAGCATACGCCCAAAGCGCCGCTCCTGGAGGAGCAGCCCCAGACGGATGCCCAGGGAGGCGGTATCTTCACCGCCGTTGACGCTGGGGCTGTCGGTGCCGTCGATACCGATCAGGTAGAACATACGACCCCGACGTGTTCACGGCGCGCTGAAGCGGACCCCGATGTCAGTATCCCTTCGGCTCCCCTGGTCAGGTGGTGCATGTAGCTTCCTCCTGGAATGAGGTAATGATAGCGGATGGTGGAGGGAATGTCAAATCCCCTCGCTCGTTCGGTTGAGCAAGAGCCGTCCAGCGCGCGTGTTGAACCTTTCCGGGGGGAAGCAAAGCGGGCTTCCCTGTTGGGGGAGACAGAGGCTGAAGGTCGGTTTCAGGCGCCCCCCGATAGGCTATTGCCCGTTGTTCCCTCCCAGGTAAGCGCTGATGACCATGGGGTCGTGCAGCAGGTCGTCGGCGGATCCTTCCAGCGCCACACGCCCGGTATCCAGCACGTAGCCGCGGTCGGCAATGGAGAGCGCCATCAAG
>MWEZ01000421.1 GCA_002071335.1 Verrucomicrobia bacterium ADurb.Bin018 | reverse complement strand
GAATCTCATTTGGAGTTCCTCTGGATTCCGCTGCAGCAGTTGCCGAAATCCGGCCTGCTGCCTAAGATCATGGCGCGTTTGGTCCCGCAGTGGTGCGCGCAACCAGCCGCGGCCGCCAAGCGCTGGCGCGGGTTCTCTCCCGCCAAGCCGGCCAAATCACCGGCGAAATAACGCCCGCGCGGCTTTCCCGCCGCTCATCTCTCGCAATACTCCGCGCCCCGGCAAAAAATTGGGAAGGGTGGTCCACCACCTATTTTTTTCTCGCCACACCCCATTTTTATCCAAAAATCGTGCAAATTTGGTAGAAAAACCAAAAATATGGCTAAAAACGACGAAAAATAAGTCAAAAATCGGTAGTATTTCATAAATAATCAAAAATAATGAAAAATATTTCATAAATTGCGATTATTTTTCTTGCGCCGCCAAAAATATGAGATATTTTGATGTCGAAATTTGATGATTTTCAAATTGGAGGCAAAAAATGAGTGAAAAACAGATGATTGGCGCGGAAGCGCTCCTGCAATGCCTGGAGAAGGCCGGAATCGAAATTATGTTCGGTCTGCCAGGCGGCGCGGCCATTCCGCTGTTTGATGCGTTGTATCAACTGAAGGGCAAGATCAAGTTCGTGCTGACCCGCCACGAGCAAAACGCGGCGCACGAAGCCGATGGCTATGCGCGCGCCACCGGCAAACCTGCCGCGGTACTGGTTACCAGCGGCCCCGGCGCGGCGAACACCGTCACCGGCATCATGACTGCCTACATGGATTCCGTGCCGATGATCGTCATCACCGGCCAAAGCGTGCGCGGCATGCTTGGCAAGGATGCCTTCCAAGAGGCCGATATTTTCAACCTCACCATGCCGATTGTGAAGCATAGCTATCTGTTGAAGAGCGCCAACGATATTCCGCGCGTCGTCAAGGAGGCTTACCACATCGCCACCACCGGCCGCCCGGGGCCCGTGCTGATTGACGTGCCCAAGGATGTCGGCACCGAGCTGTGCACGGCTGCGCTCGATGCCGAAATGAATCTGCCCGG
>MWEZ01000420.1 GCA_002071335.1 Verrucomicrobia bacterium ADurb.Bin018 | reverse complement strand
TGCGCGCATCATTTTGGGTGGCACCGCCCTCACGACCACCGGCCATGGCTTGGCGCACTTTATCCGGTCCGATGGCCGCCCATTCATTTCCATGGCGGCCATGCTGATTGGCGCCATTACCAACACCATTCTGGACCCGCTTTTTATTTTTGTTTTTCATTGGGGCATGAAGGGCGCAGCCTGGGCCACGGTGCTGGCGCAGGGGCTCTCGTTCGCGTGGTGCTTTGGCTACTTTTTGCGCTCCCGCACCGGCACGCGGCTGCGGCGGCACAATCTGCGGCTGCGGCCCCGTGAAATTGTCTGGCCGCTGCTGGGGATCGGCTTTACGCCTTTTGCCATGCACCTGGCCAACAGTTTTCTGAATGTAATCCTCAACCGCGGCTTGCGGGAATATGGCGGGGATGACGCCATCGCGGTGATGGGCATCCTCGCGGCTTACATGAGCATTATTTTCATGCCGGTTTTCGGCTTGGCGCAAGGTGCCCAGCCGTTGATGGGATATAATTACGGGGCGCAGCAATATGCGCGGGTACGCCGTCTTTTCCAAATTTCCGTGCTGGTGGCCACGGGGTTTATGGTGATGGGCTGGACGTTGAGTCAGCTTTTCCCCGTCCGTATTCTGCGGCTCTTTGTCCCGGCAGATTCAGCTTTGATTCCCCTCGGTCGCCACGCCATGCGTGTGTTCACACTGGCTTTTCCTATTATTGGTTTTCCGATTATGGCCGGTCAATTTTTCCAAGCCATTGGGAAGCCGGTCAAGGCTGCCCTCATTGCGCTTTCGCGTCAAATCCTCCTTTTTATCCCGTTTATTCTAATCTTCCCGCTGTTCTGGGGTTTACCGGGTATCTTTTTCGCCGCCCCGACTTCCGATGTCATGGCCACGGCCATTGCCATTCCATTGGTCTGGCGCCAACTACGCTTGCTACGCCGTTCACCCCTCAAGGAGCCGCGCCATGAAGACGTGTGAAACTTGCGGGGAAGAAATCGCGCCGCAATCCAGCATCTGCCCCTACTGTGAAAGCCTGCAAGCATGGAGCCCGCCA
>MWEZ01000419.1 GCA_002071335.1 Verrucomicrobia bacterium ADurb.Bin018 | reverse complement strand
CTTGCCAAAATTTTCCGGCAACGTCATCCGCAGCCGTGGCTCCAGCCCAAAACTGCAAGTACTCAATACGGGATTGATGAGCGCCCTCGATTCATCCTCGCTGTCGGAGACACACAAGCAACCGGCACGCTGGGGACGGCTGATCGAATCCGCCGTGGGCGCTCACCTTGCCAACAGTGCGCTCCGTGGAGACTGCGCAGTCTATTACTGGCGCGAAGGTATCGCGGAAGTTGACTTTGTGGTGCAGTGCAATGACCGCTTAACCGCAATCGAAGTGAAAAGCGGCCATGCGCCAAAAGTGCACAGGGGGACGGCGGTCTTTGCCAAACATTTCAAGTTGGACCGAACATTGCTGATCGGTGGCGATGGTATTGCCTTTGAAGAATTTCTTAGCGAACCCGTCACGCATTGGGTCGGATAAATGATCAGCTGGGGCCAATGCGAACCATTTTCTCTCGCCACGAAGAATTGTTTGCTTAACGAATATTCTGCCCTACTGCACTTGCTTGGCGCGCTTGGCGAGAGACACTTCCCTTCATGCTCATACCTATTCAGGATTCATGAGCATGAATTCCGACGGGGCATCCCATTGTTGATCAACGCTGGCGTTTGAGCTTCACAAGCCAGGTTTGATTGGGGGCCAAGTGCGTGTCGGCGGGGGGCTTGGTTTCCACGCGCAGCACCGGCACGCCAGAGTCGGCGGAGGGTTCTTCGGCAATGTAGGACACGGTGAGCGTCGCGACTTCCCGGCTGCCTTCGCGGCGGGCTGGCAGAGTTTGGCCGACTTGCCACGTGCGGGCGACGGCTTCTGGCACATCGAACCACACCACCGCGGCATCCGGCGGCTGGATCGTCATGGCCGGGCGGCGGGTGGATACCCAGTCGCCCGGTTTGTACGAGAAGTTGCCTACGGTTCCGGCCGATGGTGCCAGCACCACTTTGTTCAGCACCCATTTTTCGTATCGGGCCAAGGCGAGTTGGGCGATTTCGACGTTGTCGCGCTGCTGGCGGATTTGACCCTCGGTGACCGGCGGCGGGGGTTCG
>MWEZ01000418.1 GCA_002071335.1 Verrucomicrobia bacterium ADurb.Bin018 | reverse complement strand
GAAAGCCAAGCCCCTCGCCGTCAAGTGGTCAACTTCCCGTGAGCAGACCCGGTAAACTCCCCGTGAGCGCCAACGTACAGCCGCGTGCATTGAGCTTTGCGTTGTCAATCTCCCAATCGCCCATGCCCAATCGCCCACGGCAGATGACTTCAATCCGGGGGCAAATGCCACTGTGAACACGCTGGCGATGCAGGCGGACGGGAAGATTCTGGTGGGGGGCGAGTTCAGCACGCTGGGCGGGAAGAGCCGGAGCCGGCTGGGCCGTTTGAATGCGGACGGGAGCGTGGATTTGACCTTCAATCCGGGGGCAGACTACTATGTGAACACGCTAGCGGTGCAGGCGGACGGGAAGATTCTGGTGGGGGGGTTTTTCACCACGTTGGGCGGGGAGAGCCGGAGCAATCTGGGCCGTTTGAATGCGGACGGGAGCGTAGATTTGACCTTCAATCCGGGGGCAAATGGCACTGTGTACACGCTGGCGTCGCAGGCGGACGGGAAGATTCTTGTCGGAGGGTATTTCACCACGCTGGGCGGGGAGAGCCGGAGCCGGCTGGGCCGTTTGAATGCGGACGGCAGCGTGGATTTGACCTTCAATCCGGGGGCAGACGGCTCTGTGTACACGCTGGCGGTGCAGGCGGACGGGAAGATTCTGGTGGGAGGCGGGTTCAGCACGCTGGGCGGGGAGAGCCGGAATTATCTGGGCCGGTTGAATGCGGACGGGACCGTGGATTTGACCTTCAATCCGGGGGCAACCTACTTTGTGGGAACCTACTATGTGTACACGCTGGCGGTGCAGGCGGACGGGAAGATTCTGGTGGGGGGCGAGTTCACCACGCTGGGCGGGCAGAGCCGGAGCCGGCTGGGCCGTTTGAATGCGGACGGGACCGTGGATTTGACCTTCAATCCGGGGGCAGACTACTATGTGTACACGCTGGCGGTGCAGGCGGACGGGAAGATTCTGGTGGGGGGCTGGTTCAGCACGCTGGGCGGGGAGAGCCGGAATTATCTGGGCCGGTTGAATGCGGACGGGACCGTGGATTTGACCT
>MWEZ01000417.1 GCA_002071335.1 Verrucomicrobia bacterium ADurb.Bin018 | reverse complement strand
GCCACGCCGAGGGCAAAGCCATAGCGGGCCTCGGCCAATTGCACATCCAGCGGCCGTCCGCCGCGTTTGGTCAGGCGCGCGGTTTCGCGGGCTGCCACGGTGGTGGCTGCCGCCGGCGCGTGCGGATCGGCCATGCCATCCAACAGCGCCACGGCCCGCCGCCGCGCGGATACCGCATCATCGCCTTCAAAATGCTCGGCGATGTCCTTGATGGACTGCTCGATATCCAAGCCGTAATGGAGGCGGCTGGCGCCCGGCTGGCCGGTGGCCGCCAGCAACTGCGCGGCCGCAAGCAGCGCGTCGGTGCCGGCGCCGGTGCTGCCGTTGGTGGGCACCACGGGGCCGCCAAGCAACTGGCCCATCAGCGGCAAATCAAACACTAAGCCGTTGGCGGCGGCTTCGTCGCTCATGTTGAGCGCATAGACCACGGGTACGCCCATCTCCGTGAGCTGCGCGGTCAGGTGCAGATTGCGCTCAAGGTTGGTGGCATCCAGCACTTGAATCACCACGCCTGCGGTGCCGGACAAAATTTCGTCGCGCGCGATGACTTCTTCCGGCGATGCCGCCAGCAGGCTATACACCCCCGGCAAGTCCACCAGCTCGATTTTTATGCCGTCGCGCGTGAAGCGGGCGGATTTTTTCTCGACGGTCACGCCGGGATAATTGCCCACGTGCTGATGCGCGCCGGCCATCCAGTTGAACAAGCTGGTCTTGCCGCTGTTGGGGTTGCCTGCCAGCAGGATCACCAGCTCCGGGGCAGCAGTTGTCGCCTTGGCCGCCATGCGTCCCCTACACCAGCCCGGGCCGCCACTTCACACGGATGCGCGCGGCTTCGGCCTTGCGCATGGAGAGCCGGTAGCCGCGCACTTCCACCGCAATGGGATCGCCCAGCGGCGCCACGCGTTCCACGGCAATCAGCACGCCGGGGGTCACGCCCATTTCCACCAGCCGTTTGCGCAACGAACCTTCCACATCCACCGCCATCACCACGCCACGCACGCCCGGCGGCAGCTCATCGAGCCCCGACTCCACGCCGGGGGCGCGCTC
>MWEZ01000416.1 GCA_002071335.1 Verrucomicrobia bacterium ADurb.Bin018 | reverse complement strand
TTGAATACACTACCATCAAATACGGGAAGATTATACTCCCTCCTGAAAAGTGTCTTATCCTGCGAAACGGAGGCGGCATCTACGGTGAGAGCGTCCTTCGCCCCGTATTCTCGAGCTGGCAGTTCAAAACCGCGCTCAAGAAGTGGTGGGCGGTGGCGATGGAGAAGTTCGCGATTCCAACAGTGGTGGCCGAGAGCGCGGATCCCAATGCGGCGAGAGCAATCTTCGCATCGTGGTTCTCGAAGGCCGGCGTCTCCGTACCGATCGGCGACAAGATATCCACGCTGCAACCTGGGAGCGATATGGCGAGGAGCTTTCAAGATTCTATCGAGTACCTGAACACGCTTATCTTTCGAGGCTTGCAAGTGCCACAGCTGATATCATCGGCATCAGATACCGGCGCTTACGCGATGAGCAAAACGCATATGCAACTGTTCCAGGATACGATGCGGGCGCAGGCTTACAGCTACGCGAATCAAATGCTCGATCAGCTTGTTACACGGCTCATCGAGTACAACTTCGGACCGCAAGAAGATTATGGAGAGTTCACGGTCAACACACAACCAAGCGTTGAGGATAAAACGGCAATGGCCGGATACATAACCGCGTTGATTAGCGGTGGCGTGGTGGATCCCACGGAACCGTGGATTCGCGACATGCTATCTATCCCGGAATACGAAGGGGCGGTGATACCGGATGCCGACGGCGATAATGACAAAGACGGCGCTCAGTTACGCGGAGAACCGAATAACACACTACCTGATGAGCCCGTGGAAACGGCTTCGGCAGGCGGTAATTGATAACCGATCGATAACCTACGATATACTGCCCGAGTTCCAGAACGCGATAATGAGCGGCGTGATGACGGCGTTCTTGTACGGGCGTATCAGCGGATTTGGCGATATTGTCAAGCAGGCGCGGGGCAAGTTCACGCGCGCGCCTAACCGGCGATTTGCGACACCTGATTGGAGCCAGACAGTGGCCGTGCTCAAGATCATTTTGCAGAACGACGCCAAACTCATTAAGGGATTGCTCGGAATCATCGGGACGAA
>MWEZ01000415.1 GCA_002071335.1 Verrucomicrobia bacterium ADurb.Bin018 | reverse complement strand
TGGAATAAAATAGAAAGGACAGTAAGACAATAAATCCATCGCCATGACTTGACGGCCCCCATAGAAGGGCTGGAAAGGTCGCCGACCTTCCAGCCGTTCCCGGCGGGAAGGTCTCGTTCCTCAACCATTCCCGCCCTACAAAAGCAGCCGGTTGGATTGTAGGGCCGGAACGGTCGCAGACCTTCCAGCCTTGCCCGGCGGGAAGGTTTCGTTCCTCAACCATTCCCGCCCTACAAAAGCAGCCGGTTGGATTGTCGGGCTGGAACGGCCGCAGACCTTCCAGCCGTTCTCGGCGAAAAGGTCTCGTTCCTCAACCATTCCCGCCCAACAAAAATCCCTACGGCACCGGCGCCAGCACATCGCTGGGTAGCCAACCGCGCGTGGAATCAAGCCGCACTTCCGTCCAGGCACCGCGTTGCGACACTTGGCGCACCAGCGCGCCTTCCGGAATCGCCACGAGCGGCGTGGCCGTGGCCAGCGGGCTGGCCAAAATCTTTTGCTCCGGCTGCATCACCACGCACTCCGGCGTGGCGCGCAAATCATGATGCGCCCACAAGCCCGCGCCGGCTATTGCCAGCGCAACGGCCAGCACGAAACACGCCGGGCGGCTGATGAACCGTCCGCGCGGCCACACGATCCACGCCGCGCCCGCCGCGAACAGCAGCCAAAAGGCAACTTCCGCGCAGCCCCGCCACTCGGCACGGCTCAGGTCCAGCAGCAGCGCCATCAGCGGCGTGCGCTGGGGCAGGGCGATGCCCGCCGATTGCGCGGCAAAGCCCAGATTGGCGCGGATGTCCGGATCGCGCGGTAGCAGGCGCTGCGCCCGCCGATAGGCCAGAATGGCCGGGCCGAGGTGCCCGCTTCGGTAATGGGCATTGCCCAGGTTATACAGCACGGCCGGCAAGGCTTGGCCCTCATCCACCAGCGCCTGCCAGCCGGCGATGGCCTCCGCAAGGAGGTTGTCGTCGTAGGCGCGGGCGGCATCGGCAAACTGGCGCGCGTAGCGGTGCGAGTCATCGCCATTGGCGGCGCGCGCGGGCAGGCCCAGCGCCAGCAGAAC
>MWEZ01000414.1 GCA_002071335.1 Verrucomicrobia bacterium ADurb.Bin018 | reverse complement strand
CGCAGCAAATGGCAACTGCCTTTGAGGCCCGCCGCCTTCATCCAATCCGCCGTCATGCGAGACACCACGTCGGGGTTGAAGGCGTCGCCGTAGCCGGTGAGGAACAACGCCGGCGTGCGCGTGTCCAGGCAGAGCCGCGGACGCACTTCCTTGAGATAGCGTTCGAGCCAGGCGACGGCGCGCGCGCCGACGGGCACGACGCGGTCTTTCTTCCCTTTGCCGCGCCGGATGGTGAGCGTGCGCCGCTCGGGGTTGAGGTCGGTGAGTTCGAGGCGGCAGAGTTCGGCGCGGCGCAGGCCGCAACTGTAAAAGAGTTCGAGCATCGCGCGATCGCGCACGCCGAGCGGATCGGCGACGTTGGGCACGGCGAGCAACGTCTCGACCTGGCTGAGAGTCAGCGCCGCCGCGGGCAGGCGCTTTTCCATGCGCGGCAGTTCCAGCTCGCTGGCCGGATTGTGGAGGATGACGTTCTGTTTGGTGAGCCAGCGGAAGAAGTCCTTGAGCACGCCCAGGCGCGTGCGTTGCGTGCTCCAGCCCAGGCGCTGGCCGTTGGCCTTGGTGCTGCGCCAGAGGGCGCGCTGATACGCTTCGAGGATGGGGCGCGTGATGTGCGCGGCGTGTTTCAGGTCGCGTTCCGCCGCCCACGCCAAAAAGACTTTCAAAGCGTCGCGGCGGCCTTCGAGCGTGCCTTCGGCGTAGTTGCGGGCGCGCAACTGGTCGAGGTAGGCGTCGCGCCAGAGGGCGAGCGCGTCGGGGGCGCTGCGGTCAAAGCCATCCGGCTTCGCGTCGTTGCCGCCGCGTTGCGCTTTCGCGCGACGGGCGAGCCATTCGACGGCTTTGATGCCTTTGGGTGCGGCCATGATTACGTTGCAAAGTTACGATTACGAGGGCGTTGAAAGTGAGGGCATCCAGATGTGCGAACCCGTCAGGCCGTCAGGTGTTCACCAAAGCCGCGTCAGCATTGAGCCTTATCCGGAGCTCCGGATAAGCGCCATTATCCGAAGTCCGCAATTATCCGGAGTGGATTGAGCATTGGCCCGCCCTTCCGTGCTCTGGAACGTATTCGA
>MWEZ01000413.1 GCA_002071335.1 Verrucomicrobia bacterium ADurb.Bin018 | reverse complement strand
ACATCCTGCCGACGAAAGCGGCGCGGAAGTCGAAAGGGAAATGACATGGACAACATGAAGCAAGAGGGCCGCGAACAGATGCGGCGGGCGGAAGAAGATATGCGGGCGGCTCGGACGGTGGCGGAGGCCGTGGAGCGATTGTCCGCGAAGCGAAAGGAGGCCCAAACGCTGGGCTCCAAGCGCGACGGAATCAAGATGAGCAAAAGCGAAGCCCTTGCGTCTATCAAGACGGAAGCCCTTGCCTTGCAAAAACGCTATCCTTTCGCCGCCCCGCTATTCGCGGAGTTTGTGACCGAAGCGGCAAAGCCCGAGAAAAAGGTGCGGAAGGTGAAGGACACGCGCCCACGGTGGAAGAAGGAACACCGGGAGGCATACAACCGGAACCTGCATGATTGGATTGCGGGCGGGATGTCTGACAGGGAAGCCGCGCAAGCCGCAATCAAATGGGCGGCGGGGAATTCGAAGCTCTCACAATACAAGACTCCAAGCGCGTCTTCGTTGGAGAAGTGGGCGGCGGCGGAGCGGAAACTGATGGCGCGAAAGCGCAAACGGGCGCGATGATGTCCATGCGCCGGGGCGCATAACCCCCTGCGCAAATAGTGCGCAAATCGGAAAAGTGATGGGCCGTTTCCCGCAAGGGAGCGGCCCTCTCTTTGTGTCCGTGCGCAACCGTGCGCAAATGCGCAATTTGCTTGTCTCAAACTGCATTCGTAATCAAAGCCGCTGAAGCGGCAGAAAGGTACGATGCAATGAATACGACAACGAAACTCCCGCCCCGGAGCCGATGCCTCACGCCGGGACAGGCCGAGGAAATCTATGGGATACGTCGAAACGCCCTGAAGCGGGCTTGGCAGGAACGCCGCCTCCCGGTCTACAAGTTGGGACACCGTTCGGTCCTGATTGACGCTCGGGACATCGAGGCGTTTTTGGCCCGGTGCCGAGTGGATGCCCTTCGGGCGTAAGGGGGCCGACCATGAGCAACGCCAAAAAAAGGGCCGCGACCTCGCCAAAGGCCGCGACCAGCAACGCCAACGCCGAAAAGCCTACGGGATGCCGATGCGCCGCGCA
>MWEZ01000412.1 GCA_002071335.1 Verrucomicrobia bacterium ADurb.Bin018 | reverse complement strand
AGCAGTAAAAAGAGGTTGCCGCTGCGCGTCAGTTCGTCGCACCATTCATATACCCGCACCGGCATGCGGTTGAGCGGGTGCTGCCAGAAGGTGTGCAGGAAAGCGCTGGTAGGCTCGTGCGCGCAAGAAAAACTGATGCCGCCGCCCACCACGTACTGCGAGGTGAGCCCCACGATGCGCCGCGCCAGGGGATTTACCCGCCAGGCTTCCAGCGCCTGGCGCAGCAGTTCCTCGCGGTCTGGCGCGTAACGCTCACCCGGGTTCTCGCCCAGCCGGCTGCCAATGGCGAAGGTGGCGTCTGTTTCAGGGAATGCGCTGAGGGCGGCGCGCACACGTTCGTTGATGCTGCGCCGGAAGAGGCGCTCGATCAAGCCGCTGCTCATGATTCCACCAGCGCGGAAAGGTCCGCTGCCGTACCGCTGAACAGGTTCAGGTCAACACGCGTGCTGATACCCGCGATCTGCCCGGCGCTGGTGTACTGCCAGAACGCCCAGCCAGCCCAGGGATACACCTGGCAAGGCCAGCCGCTGGTGTAATGCGCCACCCACAACGGGTGCTCTGCCGCCCAGTCAACCCCTGAACGCAGTAACTGGTAATTTGAAAGCACCGGCACCGGCAGAGAGCTCTTCCAGAAGCCCGGGGAGACATACAGCATGGCGGTACGACCGCTGAGCCTGAAAACCTCCTCTGTAAATACTTTGAGCGCCTGGTTGAAACCGCTTTTGCCCAATCCTGGGGTTTCGATGTCCACGCAGGGCGGCAGGGTTGCCTGGCCTCCCGCCAGTTCTTGAAGCGTGCGCAGGTAATGCCGCGCCTGCGCCAGCGGGTCATAACGCGGCAAAAAGAAATGGTAACTACCGGTGACGATCTCGGCGGCGGCGGCGCCGCGCATGTTCTGCTCGAACATCGGGTCGATGTAGCCCTCGCCTTCACTGGCTTTGATGATGGCGAAGCGCACGCCGCTGCTTCTCACTTTTTGCCAGTCGATCCAATCCTGGTGGTGGCTGACGTCAATACCAAATAACATAAGTAAGTCCTTTCGTGAATGAGAGCCAAGGCCGGAAGCCTGA
>MWEZ01000411.1 GCA_002071335.1 Verrucomicrobia bacterium ADurb.Bin018 | reverse complement strand
TTTTTCGCCGGCGACGACCAAATCGCCTTCATTTTCGCGGCTTTCGTCATCCACCACCAGCAGCATTTTGCCGTCGCGGATGATCGCCAACGCTTCTTCGACCGTGCAGAAGACCGGATCTTGCTTGAGATCAACCATAAAAAAACCGAAGACCTTTCTGTCTCCGGGCGCAAACGCGAACCAATCGCGCAACGTCTTCTTCCATCCAGACTTTCAACTGTCGGCCAAGGAATCGCACCTTGTCTGCCTATTGGCTCGCGGGCTGTACCGCCGGTCGGGAATTTCACCACGCCCTGAAGACAAGCCGCAACCTATCACGCCGCCCGGATTGTTGCAACCTTGGAAACAGAAAAAATCCCTGTACGGAAGTGGACTCATTCGGGAGGGTCATCCGCCAGCAAGTCCTGATTGTGGGTGAGCGGAAGCTGTGCCAACGAGGGATTTTTTCGCAAAAGCTTTGGCAACCACGCCATAATGGCGAACAACCCGGCGCCAGCAAACAGGATGGCCAGGACGCGCCAATCAGCTTGTCCGCGGGCCAGTTGCCCCGCCGCGCGCACGGTCCACAATAACGCCAGCACGTTGGGGATCACACCGATTACCGAAGCCAGTAAATAATGGTGGAAAGGGATGCTGGTGAGGCCGTAGGCATAATTCAGAAAACTGAAGGGGTTGATCGGGAGCAGGCGTGTAAAGAGCACGACCTTCCAACCTTCCCGCCGCATATTGGCTTCCAAGTAATCAAACAAGCGGGTATGGCCAATCCGGCGTGCCAACCAGTCGCGCAGCAAATACCGGGCGAGGAGAAAGGTGGCGCTCATGCCGAGCCCAAGCCCGATGAGGCACAGCAGGAGCCCCCAGACGATAGGATAAAGCAGCGCAATCAAGACACCCACCAGTGTTGTGGGCAAACTGAACACGGTGAATACAGCGTCCAGCACAATACACAAAACAGGTGCCCACGGGCCTGCCTCGCGCACGGTCTGCTCAATATCGGCCCACCGCACGCGTGCCAGCAGCGCGCGCACGTCCGGCCAAAACCAAATAAGCAATCCGCCGCCCAGCAGGGCAAGAATGGCGATTGC
>MWEZ01000410.1 GCA_002071335.1 Verrucomicrobia bacterium ADurb.Bin018 | reverse complement strand
GCGGCCTTCTGGCCCAATCCGAATACTGCCATGTGCTTCCTCCTCGCCTATGCGCTTGATTTCCTGCCCTAAATGCCAACCATGCCAGCCGGTTCCGGCTCGCTGCGGTTAGCCACGCTGTCCATACGGTTCCCAATGTCCATCGGGGATGCCATGCCGCCAACGGCGGTCGGCTCGCCAGGCATCGGCTGGCCTCCGGGGTTTGGCGGCAGAACCAGCTTCTCGGGGGAATCATAGACCCCCATCTTGGCAAGCGTTTGCCGCTTGAGTTCCGCTTGGTCAACGCCGGGGTCGTTCATCAGGTTCGGATAGAACGCCAGAATCTTCTGGAACTGCTGTTCCTTCTGCTCGATAAACCGCGTACCATGAGTGATTACCGTATAATCGCCCTCGAATACAATCGGGTCGATCATCGTCCAGTCCCACCCGTCCTCGCCAGTCTCGCGCACGGCTGTAGCCTCCGTAATGTACTTGCTGGCAAGGTTAAGTATCAAACGCCCCTCCTGCGCCAGCCCGTCCCATTCCAGATTCATGGATTCCATGCCAAGCCGCCCCTGCGCCTGCTGGATCAGGGAGATGATGCCGCTCGCCGTGTCATTGGACGGGGCCGAGTTGGATAGGCCGCGCTGGTAGTTGGGCAACCCTCCGATCTCCTGCATCATTGCTTGGAGCCTGTCGTCCTCTAGGAACGTCTGCTGGTTGATTTCCGGCATACGGTCAACCCACACCGCCTCTTGGATGCGCGCGCCCGTGGGGAAGCCGTGGACGGCATAGGGGCGGTCGTAGAAGTCGCTCTCGGGACGGCCAGCCATGATGTCATCCCGAATCCACTTGGCCGGGAACATCGCCTTCGCCAGATAGTCGAAGCGGAAGTTGGTGTTCAACGCCTGGGTGATATACAGGTCTTCCAGCATCTCGATTGCGCCGATGCCAAACCACTCCTTCATATCGGGGGTGGTCGCGTACTTGACCAGCGGGAGGATGCCGTCGCCCATCGGGTTTTTGCCCTCATAGACAAGGAAGCTGTCCTGTACGATAACGCACCACTTCTCGCGGGTGAACAGGTGGGCCACGCGCCGCTTTTTGCTCC
>MWEZ01000409.1 GCA_002071335.1 Verrucomicrobia bacterium ADurb.Bin018 | reverse complement strand
TCCTCCCGTCAACCTTTACGCCATCAACCTCCAAAAAGCGGTACTGGGCTTCGCCAAATATCGCAATGGATTCGTTGAGCGCAAAAGCGGCACCGGCCACTCCGTAGAAACAGAATTCGTCGTCGAGATCAACGTCGTCAGCTTCCGGAATAATGGCATAACCGCCGCCGCCACCGCCGTACAGCGTCAGCGGTACGTCTTCGCCCAAGGGGAGATTGAAGATCAAGCCAGCTTCGAGCGGGATGATGAACAGCTCGTCGTCGCCATCCCAGTCGTCGAACTTGGTCACGCACGAGGCGCGCAGCTCAATGGCCAGGAATTCCGTAAGATCTCCAGAAAACTTGACGCCGCCGCCGAATCCCGGGCCCAAGTCCTTGGTATCCCAATAGGACCCGAAGATCCCCAGCCCGCCTGCGGCAGACGCCATCGTGGCGCACAGCCCCACCATCATCAACACAAGAACCCATTTTCTCATGACCGATTTTCTCCTTGTTGTGACCCTCTACGACGGACAGCACCCGCCGCCCTGTCGAGTGTTAGCGTAGCCTCGCAAGCGAGGTGCAGGCAAGCTCAAACAACGACAAAATTGCGCAAAGGCTTGTCCTGCTGCCATCCACGGGCTAGGATGAAATTGTTTTGAGGAGTGCAACCATGAAACCAATCCATACCGACAACGCCCCTGCCGCCATCGGGCCCTATTCACAAGCCATCGAGCACCAAGGGCTGCTGTTCATTTCCGGGCAATTGGGGCTTGACCGGGTCACCGGCGAGTTGGTGGCCGGCACGGAAGCCCAAACCCGTTTGGCGCTGCAAAACTTGCAAGCCATTTTGGCGGCAGCCGGGCTTGGCCCCCAAAACGTGGTTAAAGCCACCATTTATGTGGCTAACATGGCCGACTTCGCACTGGTCAATCGGCTATACGCCGAGGTGTTCAGCCCGCCCTATCCCGCGCGGGAAGTCGTTCAGGCGGCCGCATTGCCTAAAGGCGGCTTGGTCGAAATTTCAGCCATTGCCGCGCAATAAACCTGTGCGCGGCCAATCCATCTTCGACGGGAGCAAGCCATGATCATCATTGAACCGCACATTCACATGTT
>MWEZ01000408.1 GCA_002071335.1 Verrucomicrobia bacterium ADurb.Bin018 | reverse complement strand
ATATCCGGCGCGGTACAAGTTTCAGCAACCGCAACAGCTAGTCTATCCGCGAGTATCACCGCACCGGGCGCGTTATCGATTACAGCCAGCCTGTCGGCTGCTGTCCGCCAAGCGAATGCCGCTACCGCGTCCATTGATTCTGCAATCCGTGCGGCCCGCACTGCCAGCGCTTCAATCGACTCGGCAATCACAGCGCAACGCACCGCCAGCGCCTCGGCCAGTGCTGCCGTGTCCGTTGCCTTCTCGGTTTCGGCCAGCCTGGATTCTGCTGTTCAGCGGGTGGCAATCGCAAGTGCGTCGCTCAGTGCTTATGTGCAAGCCGACACGACGATTACGCAAGCCGAGGTCGACATGTTGGCAGATATCTGGCGTCGCCTTGGCTTGGATATCGCCAATCCACTGGTGCAAGGTACGACCACTCTGACATTCGGCCCGACGATCACACTGTCAGGATCTGGCACGATTACCAGCACCCGCACCGGCTCCACCGACTCCGGCCCCGCCGCTGGTGTCATGCTCCTCGATGTCTGGCAGCGGCTCGGGCTTGATCCTGCGAACCCGATGACTGCCAGCGATACGGCTATCAACGCCGGGGCCGTCAGTCAGACTGTCAGCGAGTCTGCCGGAACAGTAACGGTGCAGCGTGCTTGATCCCCGTGCCATCGCTACGCTCGGAATTGGCTACGGTGCCGATCTGCTGGCGCGCATCGGGCTATGGCCGTCGACGGCTGTCATCATGCCTCCCCTCAAATATCGGAGCGGGACCGGATTCTCAACAGCAAAGCCTCCACAAATCCGGCCAGTCGAAGACGATGAGGCGTTTTTGTTGTCTGTGCTGCTGTAAAAAACTGCAATTTTCCGTGTATTTGCAATTGCCGCCTCGGTGATGATGGCGCCATTATTGGCAACCAGGTGTCAGCATGGACAAATCCCGTATCGAGGGAATGCTTTATCGCACATCGGACGCCCCAACCGTGCGCGAAGGGGCAGACGGAAACACCGTCTTGGCGCTTTCGTTCTCGTCCGAAACTCCGTACACAAGATCCTCCTGGTTTGACGAACCCTGGGTGGAGATTCTCGGGCATAAATCGTCCGAGGTCGATCTATC
>MWEZ01000407.1 GCA_002071335.1 Verrucomicrobia bacterium ADurb.Bin018 | reverse complement strand
TATTAATTCGGTAATTATATAGTTATACAGCCGCGTAGCGTACGCAGGGGTGGCCGAACAGGCTTGAGACCCGTTCGCGGTTGCGTTGGTTCCGGACCATTTGCCGTCTCAACGCGGAATGCATGGCCTTGCGGTCGGAACCCCAGGGACGGTTTCTCAATTGGGCTTTCACGGCTTGGTTGAGGTATTCGTCGGGATTGAGTTCCGGGGAATAAGGGGGGAGATAGAACAATTCGATCCGATCTGCCCGTTCGGCCACCCATTTGCGGACCGCCACGCTTCGATGGGTGCGCAGGTTGTCCACGATGAAGAAGACCTTTTGCTCGGTACTGCGGATCAATCGGTCCAGGAATCGCGTGAAGGTGGCGACCTTCATGGAACCCTTGTAGGACATGAATCGCAGGTCTCCGCGATTGCTGATGGCCGACACCATGTTGACGCGGATCTTCTGGGCCATGCCGCGAACCACCGGCGTTTGCCCCCGGGGTGCATAGCCCCGTCCGCGTTGGTCCTGATTGCTCACCCCCGTCTCGTCGCCCCATAGGATCAAAGCCCCTTCCTGTTTGGCGCGCCGCTCGATTGCAGGGTATTCGACATTCAACCAGCGTTGGACTTCTTCCGGTTGTTGCTCGTCGGCGCGTTTCTTGGGGCGTTGGGGAGTGTATCCCCATCGCTTCAAATATTCGCCCAGGGTTCGGACCGGCAGACGGACCCCATAGCGCTTCCAAATCAGTTCCCCAACGGCGGGTCGTGTCCATAGCACGAAGGGAAGTTTAAGCTGCTCTGGATCCTTGTCCGCAATTTGACGTTGAATGACTTGTTCCTGCCTCGCCTTCAGCCTGCGTTTCGCGCCGTGGGCGCGACCGCGACGTTTCGGGCAAAGTGCGTCCATCCCGCCTTCTCGGAACAGGCTCATCCAGTTCTGTAGCGCCGTGGTCGACACGTCCAGCAATGCCGCGACTTCCCGGTAGGTCTTGCCCGCCTGCAGCATCATCACCCCCCGTGACCGCAACTCGCGTTGGGCATCGGAACTCAGTTTTCTTGCGTCTCTGTTCATCATGCATCGAACTATACCACAAAGGCCCAGCAGTGCAAGTATTTATTTGCCGGATTAATA
>MWEZ01000406.1 GCA_002071335.1 Verrucomicrobia bacterium ADurb.Bin018 | reverse complement strand
CCCCGCCACGGGCCGCACGGGCTACATCACCCTCGGCGTCGGCGGGGAAAACTTCACACTGGATGCCGGGTTGTATCGCTACGCGGCCGTTGGCGACCGCGTCTGGTTCGATGCCAACCTCGACGGCATTCAGAATGCCACCGAAACCACGGGAATCGGCAACATGACCGTGCAGTTGCTGGACCGCAACTCCAACCTGGTGGCCACCACCACCACGGATGCGGCGGGCGCGTATTTGTTCACCAATGTGGTGCCGGGTTCGTATTTTGTTCGCTTCGATTTGAATCCCATCATGGCGCACAGTTGGATCACCACCGCCAAACAGGCCGAGAACGATGTGGTGGATAGCGACGGCCTCTCGCTGCTCCCCAACGGCTACTCCTGGACTGCGCTGCTCAACCTGGCCAGCGGCCAGACCAACCGCAACGTGGACTTGGGCATCCGTCCGCAAAAAGCCACGCGCGCCACGCTGGGCGAGGTGTGGGGCGAATGGCGCGACGGCGCCGGCCACGTGGTCTGGCGCACGGAAGCGGAGTGGGGCACTGCGGGCTTTGTGCTCTACCGCGTGAACCCGGACGCCGGCGCGGAAGAACAAATGAACACCGAAGCCGTGCCGGCCACGCTGGACGGCTTGGGCGGCATCTATGAATGGGTGGACCCCGCGGCGCAGGAAGGCGCGCGCGCCACATACCGCCTCACGGAAATCGAATTTGCCGGCACCGTGCAGGATCTCGGCACGCACGAGGTGGTGTTCGGCGCGCCCCCCGCCGCGGCGTTTGCCGCGCGCGCGGAAGTGGCCGCGGCCAAGGCCGTGCGCCGCCTGCGCAAGCCGGCTGCGCTGCTGCCGGCCGCGGAGTCGTCCTCCATCCTGAAGGTGCAATATCGCGCCGCCGGGCTCTACGCCGTGGAGTTGGCGGCCATCGCCGCCGCCATGGACCGGCCAGTGGATGAGATCGCGGCGCACGCCGCCACCAACGGCCTCGCCCTCACGCAGCAGGGCGCCCCGGTGCCTTACATATTTGATAACGCCCGCGCGCGCGTGGTATTCCACGGCCCGGCCACCACCAACTGGTATGCGCGCGACAACGCGGTACTGATTGCGTTGGGTAATGGCCTAG
>MWEZ01000405.1 GCA_002071335.1 Verrucomicrobia bacterium ADurb.Bin018 | reverse complement strand
GCTCACCAGGCGTACCTCTCCCTCGGCTTAGGCCAGAGCTCTGGCCCGGCCTCTGAAGGGTACCCCCGTCAGCAGCAACACCATTCGTTTGAGATTGAGCGCCATAGCGGTGAGAAAGCTCTGGATGGCATAACGCACGATTCCTACATAGCGGCACCTCCGTAAGCCATGCTGCTGTTTGGCCTCTCCGAACTTGCGTTCAATCTTGTAGCGTTCGGCGAGGCCGTGTTGGTAGGAGGCACTTTGCTGCAGTTGCAGCCAGACGTCCTTGTTGGGGTCTTTCTTCTGTATGCGATAAGCGTGTAGGCGGATGGCCGAGTGTATCCCTTTGCTGAACAAGAGCTCATGATTGTCGCTGTCGTCGTAGGCACGATCAGCCGTTACGATACTGACCGGCAAGCGCTGGGCCAAGTCTTTCTCCAGCAGGGTAGGGAGTTCATGCCCGTCGTAGATGTTCCCGGGTGTATGCACCAAGCTGGTGATCATGCCACTTTCGGCATTGAGGCTAACGTGCGCTTTGTAACCATAGAAGTACTCTTTCTGCTCCACCACCCGACCCCCTTCGTCTTCCAGCCGACGCGACCCCTTCACTCCCCATTTGGCATTGGCGTCCCGCGGGGGTTTGCCCTCTTTCCCCTGCCGCCGCTTGTCCTTCTCCACATTGACGTCTGCGACCGTGTGTACACTATCCAGCACCTGAATGCTACCAAACCGAATACCCTTCTCCCGCGCAATGCTGATGATCTCGGTCAACAACTTCTCAAACGCCCCCAGTCGCCCATTCTCCACAAGCCGGCTCTTGAAAGCCGTCAGCGTCGAGTGGTCCGGTGCCAACTCGTCAGCAGCCAGCCCCAGAAAACACTTCACCGGCAGATTGAAGTTCGCTACCTCCTCCACTTGTCGCTCCGACAGATTGTACAGGTACGCCACCAAGAGCATCTTCAACAGCAGCGCCGGGTCGTACGGAGGACGGCCCTCCTTGGCCCCACCGCGGTAGTACTTCACCAGCTTGTCGGTGAAACGCTGCCATGGGATCACCTCATCCAAGCGCATCAGGAAATGGTCGCGCGGTATCACACGGTCGTACACCATCTTTCCGAAAAACGAGTCCTTGCCCAATCG
>MWEZ01000404.1 GCA_002071335.1 Verrucomicrobia bacterium ADurb.Bin018 | reverse complement strand
GCCATGTTCGCCGGCAAAAAGATCAATCAAACCGAGAACCGCCCCGTCCTGCATATTGCCCTGCGCAACCGCGCCAACACGCCCATTTATGTGGACCGCAAGGATGTCATGCCCGCTGTCAACGCGGTGCTGGCCAAGATGAGCGATTTTGCCGCGCGTGTGCGCGCCGGCGAGTGGCGGGGATTCACCGGCAAGCCCATCCGCAACATCGTCAACATCGGCATCGGTGGCAGCGACCTCGGCCCCGTCATGGCCTATGAGGCGCTCAAGCCCTATAGCCGGCGCGATCTGACGGTGCGTTTTGTCTCCAACGTGGATGGCACGCACATCGTTGAAACCGTGCGTGACCTGGATGCGGCCGAAACGCTCTTCATCGTGGCCTCCAAGACGTTCACCACGCAGGAAACCATGACCAACGCCGGCACCGCCCGCCAATGGCTGCTGGAGCGTTTGGGCGACCCGGCGGCAGTGGCGCGGCACTTTGTGGCGGTCTCGACCGCCGCCCAAGAAGTGCAGGCGTTCGGCATTGATCCGGCCAACATGTTCGAGTTCTGGGATTGGGTCGGCGGACGCTACTCGCTGACCAGCGCCATCGGTTTACCGCTGATGATCGCCATCGGCCCGGAAAACTTTGTGGCCATGCTGGAAGGCTACCATGCCATGGACCGCCATTTCGCCACTGCGCCCTTCACGGCCAACATGCCCGTGATCCTGGCACTGCTGGGCATCTGGTATGGCAACTTCTTTGGCGCGCAGAGCACCGCGCTGTTGCCCTATGACCAATATCTCTCGCGCTTCGCGGCCTACTTCCAGCAGGGCGACATGGAAAGCAACGGCAAGCGCGTGACTAAAAACGGCAAGATCGTGGCCTACGAAACCGGGCCCGTGGTGTGGGGTGAACCCGGCACCAACGGCCAGCACGCGTTCTATCAGTTGATCCATCAGGGCACCAAGCTGATCCCGTGTGATTTCATCGGCTTCTGCCGCAGCCACAATCCCGTGGGCGACCACCACGTCAAGCTGATGAGCAACTTCTTTGCCCAGACTGAAGCGCTGGCTTTTGGCAAAACCGCCGAGGAATGCCGCGCCGAAGGCGTGCCCGAAAAGCTCGTGCCGCACAAAAC
>MWEZ01000403.1 GCA_002071335.1 Verrucomicrobia bacterium ADurb.Bin018 | reverse complement strand
AGGCGGGTGCGGGGAGCTTGGCAGGGCTCTCCTCCCCGCCTGTTCATAACTCTGGAGTTCCTATAAGGAAAGGGCAGAAAGGCGAGGGGGTGTCAGCGGCGAAATGAAACTGGGTTGAAAGCGCCGGTTTGAAATTGGATTTTCTTCTCCGGGGTTTTCTTCGAAAACTTCCCCATTTTTAACTCTTCTTCCGTCTTCTTCCCCCTCTTGGAACGGGGTGGATTTTCTTCGGTTGCCAGCCGGGGGGCGCCATTGTCTTGATGCGGGGCATGAAGAGACGACGCAGACGCAAGTGTCCGCATTGCGGGCAATTATACTGGCCGGATCCCCGGAACCGGCATCATCAGGTCTACTGTTCGGCGCCCGAATGCCAGCAGGCCCGCCAGCGGGCGGGACAGGCGCGTTGGCGGCGCCGGTCGGAGAACCGGAACTACTTCCGGGGGCCAGCGGAAGTGGAGCGGGTTCGGGCATGGCGCAAGGCGCATCCGGGTTATTGGCGCCGGCGGCGGGGTGCGCTACAAACGGTCATAAAGCCACAACCCCCTGATGCCCAATGGGATGGGCTCGGCTTAAATCAGGATGCGCTACAAACGGTCTTGTTGGCGCAACCGGCTGTGCTGGTGGGGATTATCTCCACCTTAACCGGCAGTGCGCTACAAACGGTCATCGCGGAACAGGTGCAGCGGCTTCATCTTTGTGGAAAACATATCCACTGGCGGGCCCATCGTGGTCAGCACGGCCCCGGAAAATCATAACCGCACACCAGAACCCATGTTAAGTAAATTCACCCCGCTAGGAAGAATATCTTCCTTCACGATACAAAACATCATCACATGACGACCCAATTTCAAACCGGCGGTTTCATGCCGATTCCGCGTCGGCGTTCACACCAAGGTACCTTGGATGCCAAGGTAGTGGTCTTGCCGGGATGGGGTGGGGAGAAATGGTGCTGAATGCGCACCGCGCAACATCGCAAAACCTCGACCCATTTCAACGCCAACGCCGCCAACGCCGCTACCGACCCAAGAACCAGCAGGAAAGCAAGAAACCCAGGAACGCAGACCTCTGAGGATGTCCGTCAATCATATTTTTGTTTTTTTCACGCCTCCTAGGCTGGTTCGGCAA
>MWEZ01000402.1 GCA_002071335.1 Verrucomicrobia bacterium ADurb.Bin018 | reverse complement strand
CTGGCGAAAGCGCATGGCGCCTTGGTGATTGCGGTGGCGGACCCGATCAGCCTCGGCCTGTTGCCCGCGCCGGGGGCGTGGGGCGCGGACTTTGCCGTGGGCGAGGGGCAGGGGCTGGGCAATCCGCTGAACTATGGCGGGCCGTACCTCGGCTTGTTTGCCTGCCGGCAAGAGTATTTGCGGCATGTTCCCGGGCGGCTTTGCGGCATGACCACCGATGCCGCAGGGCGGCGCGGATTTGTGCTGACCCTGCAAGCGCGCGAGCAGCACATCCGGCGGGAGCGCGCGGCATCCAACATTTGCTCGAATCAGGCGCTATGCGCGCTGGCGGCCACCATCCACCTGGCGCTGCTGGGACCGGTCGGATTGCGCGAAGTGGCGGAGCTGAACGTAGACCGGGCCCACCGGTTGGCTGCGATGATTGCAGCTATTCCGGGTTTCCGCCGGCGTTTTGACGGCGCGTTTTTCAACGAGTTCGTGGTGGAGTGCCCCATGTCGGCGACGCGGCTGGTCAAGGCCATGAGCAAAAAAGGGATTCTGGCGGGAGTGCCGCTGGGCAAGCTGTACCGCGGGATGGACAACAGCCTGCTGGTGTGCGCGACGGGAAAGCGCACCGCCGACGATTTGGAACGCTATACGGCGGCATTACGCGCGGTGGCCTCATGAACCGTGGCGAGCCACTGAGTATTGAAAAAAGCGTCCCCGGGCGTCGCGCGCTGACGTTTCCTTCGCCATCGGCCCCGGCGGCGTCGTGGCTGCCGGGCGTGGCGCTGCGCGACGCACCGCCCCGCCTGCCGGAGTTGAGCGAGCTGGACGTGGTGCGGCACTACACCCGGCTCTCGCAACTGAACTTCTGTCTGGATACGCATTTTTATCCGCTGGGCTCCTGCACCATGAAATATAATCCGCGCGCGTTGGAAGAGTTCGCGCGGCAGGATGGCTTTGCGGCGGCGCATCCCGCCGCGCCCGATACGGCGGTGCAGGGCACGCTGGCGGCATTGCATGGGCTGGAGCAACTGCTCTGCCAGTTGACGGGGCTGGCGGCCTTTACCTTGCAACCGGCCGCCGGCGCGCATGGCGAGCTGACCGGCATTTTGATTGCCGCGGCCTATCACCGCGCGCGCAAGG
>MWEZ01000401.1 GCA_002071335.1 Verrucomicrobia bacterium ADurb.Bin018 | reverse complement strand
GCCAGCGTGGCTTTTATTTTAATTTATTTGGGCCTTTACCAGCCCTTGCTCGATGGCGTGGCCGCGTTGGATTTGAACGTCTTGCTGCCCCTTGGTGGCGGCGCGCTGGCCGCCATCCTTGGCTTTGCCCGGCTGGCCGACTGGCTTTTCCGCCACGCAGAAGGCCTTACCACCCGCGCCATTTTTGGGCTGGTGGCCGGCTCCATCCCGCTGCTCTACCCCGGTTGGCCCGGCGGCACCGCCGGTCTACGTGCCCTGCTTCTTTTTGCTGTCGGCGCGCTCCTCTCCACCCTCCTCAACAAATACGCGCCCGACGCACCCGCACGGGGGTGACGGCCTGCGACCATTCCAGCCCGACAACCCAACCGGATGCGGTTTTTGGGCCGGGACACTCCAAAATGAAAGCGGCCATTTGCAGTGCAACGAGTGACAAAGAGTTTTTCAGGGTGCGTGGAACTCCGGCGATGAAACGGGAAAATTCACTCGCCTTTTTTCCGAGGTGTGGAAGACTGCGCGGATTCGATGATTTTGTTGTAGAAGACGCACACGACCCATGACCCCAACCCAGGAAATTGCCCGCCGCCGGACACTGGCGATTATTTCGCACCCAGATGCCGGCAAGACGACGCTTACGGAAAAGTTGCTGCTGTACGGCGGGGCGGTGCAATTGGCCGGGTCCGTCACGGCCCGCAAAAACCAACGTGCGACCACATCCGACTGGATGGAACTGGAAAAGCAACGCGGGATCTCGGTCAGTTCCACCGTCCTGCAATTCGATTACAACAACTACGTGGTCAACTTGCTCGACACCCCCGGCCACCACGATTTTTCCGAAGACACCTACCGCGTGCTTATGGCCGTGGACGCGGTGATCATGGTTCTTGATGCTGCCAAGGGCATCGAGAGCCAGACGCTCAAGTTGTTCGAAATCTGCCGGCTGCGCGGCATCCCCATTTTCACGTTCATCAACAAACTCGACCGCCCATCCCGCGCGCCGCTCGGCCTGCTGGACGAAATTGAAAACACCCTGCAACTGCAAGCATGCGCAATGAATTGGCCGCTGGGTGACGGCGTAGATTTCCGCGGGGTCTATGACCGTCAAGGCAAGTTGGCGCACTTTTTTGAGCGGAC
>MWEZ01000400.1 GCA_002071335.1 Verrucomicrobia bacterium ADurb.Bin018 | reverse complement strand
GTGGGGGGCTGATGCGTGGCTACGTTGCGCACAAGGAAACTGAACACCTTGCGGCACTGCTCACATTGGTATTCATAAATCGGCATGTTGGGCCTCCACCGGCCTTGTGTAGCAAAGCGCGCGGTGGGCGGCAAGGGGCGCCGTATAATGTTTTACAAAAACCCGTTAAAATCGCTTGTTCAGGGGCCGCGGAATCTTAACATAATCCTAATATGCTCTAGTGTGCACTTTGCCTTGACCTGTGGCGCAGGCGTGTGTAGTTGGCCAGATGGCAGCCGCAGGCAATAGTGTGTGGAGCGCGGCGAAATGGAGACCTGAATGAAGGGCAAATGGTTGGGCTTTTTGGGTGCGGCCATGTGTTGGACCAGCGCAGCTATCGCGGCCGTGCCGCTACCCTACTTGAACAAGCAGACCAATGCGGTGGACTGGACCACGTTGCCGGGGTGGTCGGGCAATGTCACCAATTCTTCAGCGGGGGGCTCGGCCCGTTTCGCGGCAGCGGGGGACACCTTGACGCTTGCCCTCGATGGCGCGCCGACCACGCTGACGTTCACGCTGCGCGGCTACTCAAATGCGGTGGGCGTGGCGCCGGCCAGCTTTATGGTTGAAGAATCCGGCGATGGCAACGTCTGGAACTCCACGCCGGTGGCGGATATTGGCGAAGATTCGCTTTCGGTAGCCGCCGCGGCGTTTGGCCCGTATGAATTGCTCAGTTCCACGCGTTACCTGCGCTTCACCTATGTGGACCACTACGCGTTTGACATCGGGCTGAACAATGTGGCGGTGGCCGGCGGACCGGCCGCGCCGCGCGTGGTGTTTGTGGACCGGCCGGAGGGATTCATCGTAGCGCAGGGCGCCGAGAATGAAGTCATTCAAGCGGTGGTGGTGAATGGCGGGGGCTATTGGTTCGGCTCCGAGGCGCAGGGCAAAGAGCCGTGGGAGAGTGATAACGGCGGCACGGCCTTGAGTGAATCGCCCTACGACAAGTATTTTATCAATACGGCGGCCACCGGCACCTTTTTTGCCACGGCCAACGGCCGTTGTGACAACACGGATGAGGTGGTGCCCGGCACGATTCATTTTACCGTGGCGCCGGGGTATGCCGTGGACTTGCAAGTTGGCGATCATGGCACGGC
>MWEZ01000399.1 GCA_002071335.1 Verrucomicrobia bacterium ADurb.Bin018 | reverse complement strand
CTCGTCCACATGGCGCCGGCATTCGGTGAGGACGACTTCCGCGTGTGCAAGGCTGCCGGCATTCCGCTGCGCGACTATCTCGACGATGAATGCAAGTTCACCGCCGCTGTTCCTGAGTTCCACGGCAAGTTTTGCAAGGACGCCGATAAGCAAATCATCCGCTCCCTCAAGGACACCGGCAAGCTGGTGCATCAATCCACGCTGGTGCACTCGTATCCGTTCTGCCCGCGCACGGACACCCCGCTGATCTACCGCGCCATTGAGGCGTGGTATGTGCGCGTGGAGGACTTGCGCGACCGCCTCGTCACCAACAACAGCACCGTCCATTGGGTGCCCCAGGCCGTTGGCGAAAAGCGCTTTGGCAACTGGCTCAAGGAGGCCAAGGACTGGAACATCTCCCGCAACCGTTTCTGGGGCTCGTGCATCCCGGTATGGATTGCCGAAGACGGGCAAGACATGGTGTGTGTCGGCTCAATCGGCGAACTGGAACAACTGTCCGGACAGAAGGTCACCGACCTCCACAAGCACCACGTGGACAAGATCAGCTTCACGCGCAACGGCAAAACCTACCGCCGCACGCCGGAAGTGCTCGACTGCTGGTTTGAGTCAGGCGCCATGCCTTACGCCCAGCAGCATTATCCGTTTGAGCGCGCCGAAGAGCTCGCCAAGTTTTTCCCGGCGGACTTCATCGCCGAAGGTCTCGACCAGACCCGCGGCTGGTTTTACACGTTGATGCTCCTTGGCACCGCGCTGTTCGACCAGTCGCCGTACAAGAATGTGATCGTCAACGGCCTCGTGCTGGCCGAGGACGGGCGCAAGATGTCCAAGCGCCTCAAAAACTATCCCGACCCCGGGCACATCATGAATACCTACGGTGCGGACGCGCTGCGGCTCTACATGATCAATTCGCCCATCGTGCGCGCGGAAGACCTGTGCTTCTCAGAGCAGGGCGTCATGCAATCGCTGCGCCATTTGCTCATTCCGTGGTGGAATGCCTATTCCTTCCTCGTCACCTACGCCAATGTGGATGGATGGAAACCCAGGGAAAAGGGTTCAGAGGTCAGGGTTCAGGAGCAGCCGGCAAACACTACTCCCGGACAATCAAGCGCCGCCGCCTCGGGCGGCGCGCTGATGGACCGCTGGAT
>MWEZ01000398.1 GCA_002071335.1 Verrucomicrobia bacterium ADurb.Bin018 | reverse complement strand
TGCGCGAGCTCCCAGCGCCGCAGCTCGAGCTCGGCCTTGCGCAATGCGAGCTCGGCGTTGAAGATCTGCGCCTGCCGTTCCCGGTACGCCCGCTCCTCTTCCGCCGTGCGCTCGCGCCCCGTGATCGCGTCCCGCGCATCCTGCCAAGCTTGCGCCTCGGCCGCAGCGAGCCGCTCGAAGCCGGCAACCACCGCCGGGGTCGCCTCCCGCAGCTCCGCCAGGACGGCCCAGAGCTTCTCGAAGCCCCGCACCGATTCCAGGAGCGACGTCAAGCCGCTGCCAAAGTCGAGCTGGGCGATCTCGCGCAACGCGCCGAGCTTCGAGAGCGCCTCGTCGAGCGACGAGTACCGGAGCTGCGCGACCCCCTGCGCAACCAGGTCGTCCACCCCGGAGAGCGACGAGGTGCGCAGCGCCCGGGTGAAGGCGGCCTTGATCGCCTCGTCAACCGACTTGAACGTGCCGATCATCACCCCGTCAACGAACGCTTGCACGTCCTTCCCGTCGTTGCGGACCTTGATCGCGAGCCGCGAGAGCGAGCTGAACGAGCCGCCGAGGGTGTCTTCGATCGAGCTGATCAGGTCGCGCATCTGCTGTGCGAACTCGCCGCCCGCCCAGCTCAGGTGCCCCCCGGAGATCCCGACCTCCCCCTGCGGGCTGTACCGCCGCGCGGCCCGGTCCGCAACGATCTGCTTGCCAAGCTGGTAGATCGCGTAGTAGATGCCGGCCACGGTCGCCACCGACCCGAGAGCCCCGGCCGCACCAGCGGACATCTTGAGACCCGTGGCCATCGTGGACACGTGCGAACCGAACTGCGAGGCGCCCTGCACGGATCGCGCGAGCCCGGCCAGGTAGCCGGCAATGCGGCTGGTCGCGCCCTTGGCGGTCTGTTCGATGTAGCCGAACGCGTCGGCGATCGAACCCGCCATCCCGCCGACCGCGACGACCCACGCCTGTTGGATGTAGCCGGCGGCCTCGGATGCTTCGAGCGCCCCGTTGCGCTGCAGGTAGGTGATCTGCGCGACGCGCTTCTCGTACCAGTCCCAGACGCCGCTCCACTCGCTCCGGAGGCGGTCCGCAGCCCTCGCCGCATCCTGCTCGAGCTTCGCGAACGCAGCGCTCACCGCGTCGACGTCGAAGAGCAGCTGT
>MWEZ01000397.1 GCA_002071335.1 Verrucomicrobia bacterium ADurb.Bin018 | reverse complement strand
GGCCGAACACTACTTCTGCGGCGGTGTCACCGCCGACACGCGCGGGCGTACTGCCATGGCCGGCTTGCATGTGGCTGGCGAAACCGCGTGCACTGGGCTGCACGGCGCCAATCGCTTGGCCAGCAACTCGCTTTTGGAGGCGCTGGTGTGCGGCCATGCTGCGGCCCGCGACATCCTCGAAGCCCCACGCACCGCGGCGCGCAAAATCCGGATTCCTGCGTGGAAAACCGGCGGGGCCGTGCCCTCCGATGAAGCCGTCGTGGTTTCGCACAACTGGAATGAAGTTCGCACGGTCATGTGGGATTATGTGGGCATTGTGCGCACCAACCGCCGCCTGGCCCGCGCCCTGCGGCGTATTGGCACCCTGCGCCGGGAAATCCGCGCGTATTACCGTGATTATCTCGTGACCTCCGACCTGCTGGAACTGCGCAACATTGCCGCGGTGGCGGAACTGATTATCCGCTCGGCCATGATGCGCCGCGAAAGTCGCGGCCTGCATTACACCTTGGATTACCCGTATCTGGCCAGCAGCATGTGCCACGACACCGTCATCCACGATCTGCCCGGCGGGGGCGCGGTGTGATCCCGTGCCTTGGTTCCTGCAAATCCCGTATGGCCTGCTCGTGGGCGTGGCGGGCCTGCTGCCCGGAGTCAGCGGCAGCACGCTACTCGTGCTGGGCGGACTCTACCGGCCGCTGACCGGCGCTCTTGCCCACCCGCTGCGGGATTTCCGTCGTTTGCTGCTGCCGTTGGCCCCGTTTCTCCTGGCGGCGGGTCTCGGGTTGCTGCTTGGCAGCCGGCTTTTGGCCGCTTTTTTTGCGCGCCATGAAACCGCCGCGTTATACCTCTTTATGGGCCTCATGTTCGGCGCGCTGCCGCACCTGTGGCAACACGCCCACCGCGCGGGCGGGGGCCGCCGCGGGTGGTGGCTCGGTGGGCTCATGTTTCTATTGTGCGTCGGTGGCGCCTTACTGGATAACCACGTTGCCCCGCGCCCCGACACCATCGCCGCGCGATGGAGCATCTGGCTGTTGGCCGGGGCAGGCATTGGTTTGGGCAGCGTGATTCCCGGTGCCAGCGTGGCTTTTATTTTAATTTATTTGGGCCTTTACCAGCCCTTGCTCGATGGCGTGGCCGCGTTGGATTTG
>MWEZ01000396.1 GCA_002071335.1 Verrucomicrobia bacterium ADurb.Bin018 | reverse complement strand
TTTGAGGAGTTGTATCACGACCCGGCCAATGAGCAGGCGCCGCTGCGGTTTGCGCCAGATTCGCCGGCGCTGCGCGTTTTGCAGCAAATTCGGGACGAAGCGCATCGGTTTGCGCTGACCTATCACCGCAAGTTGCGGGCCCAGCGGATCCGGGAATCGGTGTTGGACGACATCGAAGGCGTGGGCGAAAAACGCAAAGAACAACTGTTGGCCTATTTTGGCTCGGTGGACCGGCTGCGGCGGGCCACGGAAGCGGAGCTGGCTGCCGCACCGAATATCGGTCCCAAATTCGCTGCACTGATCTACTCTGTGCTGCATCCCAACGGTAATTGACTCCGCGCGCGGGTAGGGAGCTACGGGCGGATGGGCGTATGCAGCCGGGTACCGTCCGCAATCCGCGCCGGGGTGTCCGTGGGGTTGCGTAAATGCACCGCACCTTCAATGCGGACATTTGCGCCAAAATAAATATCGCCCGTAATGTCGAGAGAATCGCAGGCGATCAGCGATGGCGCGCCTTTGGCAAAGCGCTGCTCAAAGTCGGCAATATTGCGGTAATACCGCGCATCTAGCGTGATGGCCGGTGGCGGACTGAAGCGCTGGGGATGTAGTGCCACCTGATGTTCTTCGCCCAAGGTGTAGAGGTCGGAACGAATGGCCAGCAGATCGTTGGTGGTTTTGACCGGTGCAAAGCGAAAGCGGGGAACCACCAGCGCGGCGGCGTTGTCAAAGCAGCTAATGGCCGAACCCATGGCGGCTTCCAACTGCACCACGGCCGGGGAGTCGCTCCGCACGGGGTCCACCGTTTTGCGGTTCACAATCAACGGCAGTTGCGGCAGGCCGTCGGCGGCGCGGAGCATTTCGCGCAAGGCGGCCAAATCCAGCCAGAGGTTGTTCGTGTTGAACAGCGAAAACTTGGTGATGTCCTGAAAATCCTCGGTTTCGTCCGGCGGGCATTGGGCCGATTCGCGCAACAGCAGGCGGCCAGTGGCGGCGTCGCGCCCGAGGTGGCCGCCCTTGCGGTCGCATTCGGTGCGGGCGGTCACTTCCATCAGGAAGGGCACGTTGTGGCTGGCGATATGGCCCAGAATGCCCAGGTGCAACAGTGCGCCCAAGTTGTCCGCGTTGGAAACAAATGCGTAGCGGAAGCCACC
>MWEZ01000395.1 GCA_002071335.1 Verrucomicrobia bacterium ADurb.Bin018 | reverse complement strand
ACCAAGCGATCCGCCTGTCGCTGCAAGGCATCCAGCGTCGCCAGCAGAATAGTCATGGCAAACAAGCCGAGCGCCAGGCTTACCAGTGCCAGCAGGGCCCGCGCGGAGCCGGTGCGCAGGCCCGTCCAAATATCTGCCCAAAAAACATTCAAGGCAGCAGCACCTCGTCGCCCGCCGCCAGTCCGGCAACAATCTCCACATGGGTGGCATCGGCCAAGCCGGTCTCCACAGGGATTTCATCGCCATTGGGCCGGCGCACAACCGCCTGCAGATGATGCCAGGCCACTGCCTCTCGCGGCAGCAGCAGCGCATGGGTATTCTCACCGGCCACGATATCCGCGCGCACGCTAATGCCCACAGGCATCGGCTCCGGCAGCGGATCCAACGCGATATCCACCGGGAAGCGCTTGCGCCAAGCAGGATCGCCTGGTCGTGTTTGCGCCATGCCGCCTACCATCTCTACCCGCCCCGTCAGGCGGGCATGCGGATAGGCCACTGGCGTGGCTTCCACCCGGTTGCCGGGCTGCACCCAGGGCAATTCCGCTTCGTCCACATAGCCGCGCAGCACGTGTTCGGCCGGGTCCGGCAGGCACATGAACGCCTGATTGCGAAACAGCGTGTCGCCAACGTGCGCCGGGCGGTACTCCCCACCAATCGGCAACGGCACCAGCGTCACAATGCCGGCCACCGGCGCGCGTACTTCGCACAACGCCACCTGCTGCGCAGTGAAATCGCGCTGCCGTTCGGCGGCGTCCACCGCCGCTTGCGCCTTGGCCAGCCGCGCCGCGTGCACGTGGTCGCGCGTCAGCGCAATCCGCGTGTCCCATTGCTCGTTGCGCTGGCGCAAGCCCGCCACTTTTTGCTCCTGTCGCGCCACTTCGTCTGCCGACATCAAGCCACGCGCGGCCAAGTCGCGCGCCGATTCCAGAAAGCGCTCCTCTGCCGCCACCTCCGCCAAACCATCTTGCTGGCGGGTTTCCATATCGAGCAATTCCAGCGGCAATTCAGCCTTGGCCAGGCTGTCTAATTCCTGCCGCGCGCGGATCAACTCATGCTCCTGCCGGGCCAAATCCTGGGCAAATTGGCTGGTGTCAAATCGCGCCAGCAATTCGCCGGCGGCCACCTTGGTGCCCTCCGGAACCAGCTCCGCCAATACCGCCGAACCCTGCAT
>MWEZ01000394.1 GCA_002071335.1 Verrucomicrobia bacterium ADurb.Bin018 | reverse complement strand
TTGTAAACAAAGGGCCAAATCATGGTCCGCACCTCAAAAACAGCCTGTTTTTGATCCGAATAGCGAAAGACGGGCTAGCTCGCGGAGGGCTGCATTCGCGCCAGCAGCCGGCCAAAGCGGGGATCTTCGCGTAGCGAGATCAAGTCTTCATCGCTGGCCATCCAGTCGGCATCGTCATAGCCCAATGCAATCGCCTGCTCCAGTTCGGCAAAGGCTTCGTCGGGCTGCCCGGTCAACGCAAGGCTGCAGGCCAGGTTGTAGTGCGCCAACGGCGAGGCCGGCTCCATCTTGACGAGTTGGCGGTCCGCCGCCAGTCCATCGTGATAGCGCCCCATTTCCGTGTAGAGGCAGCCCAAACTTTCCACCACGCCTGGATGCTCCGGCAACCGCGCCCGCACCGCTTCCAGAAAGCGCAGTTCGATGCGTCGCGCGCGCTCGGCGGCCGGCTGGGTTTTCCTGGTGGTGGATTTCGCCATGGCTCCGCTTATTTGCGCGCCTCAATGCGCACAAACTCCGTCCGTTGCGGGCCCACATAGATTTGCCGGGGCCGCATGATTTTCTGCTCGCTGTCCGCGCGCATCTCCTGCCAGTGCGCAATCCAGCCGGGCAAACGCCCCAGCGCAAAGAGCACCGTGAACATTTCCTTCGGGAAGCCCATCATTCGGTAGGTCAGGCCGGTATAGAAATCCACGTTGGGATAAAGATTGCGCGTCTGGAAATAATCGTCGGCCAGCGCCCGCGCCTCCAACTCCAGCGCGATTTCCACCAGCGGGTCGTTGATTTTGCGTTTGGCGGCCATCTCCATGCAGAGCTTTTTGGTCAACCGCGCGCGCGGGTCATAGGACTTGTAAATCCGGTGGCCGAACCCCATCAGCCGGAATTTGCTGTTGCGGTCCTTGGCCTTGGCCAGCACTTGGTCAATCGTCAGCCCGTCGCGGTGGATGCCCTCCAGCATTTCAATCACGGCCTGGTTGGCGCCGCCGTGCAGCGGGCCCCACAGCGCACAAATCGCCGCGGAAATACAGGCATACAGATTGGCGCCCGTGCTGCCGACCATCCGCACCGCCGTCGTCGAAGCATTCTGTTCGTGATCGGAATGCAAGATCAGCAGCTTGTTCATGGCCGCCACGTCGTAGGCATCCGCCTCATACTGCGATACCGGCGAGCGGAACATCAT
>MWEZ01000393.1 GCA_002071335.1 Verrucomicrobia bacterium ADurb.Bin018 | reverse complement strand
GATGGCGCTCACCTGCTGCCACTCGGCCCAGAACGCGCGCACGGCGAACGCGACCGCCGTCAAAAATGCGGCCACCCCCAGCGCCTTGAACACGGGCGAGAGCGGCACGCCGGCAAAGGGATAGCGCCGCACGGTGCGCCAATGCAGCAGGACGTGCGCCCCCACCAGCAGCGCCATGACCGCCACCCCCGCGCGTGATTTACTCATCACTACACCGGCGGCCGACAAGGCCGCCGCCAAATAAAACAGGCCCGCCGGACTGGAAGGCAATCCCGCCTGCACCGCGCGGAAGCGCGCGCGCGCCGCGCCGGCCAACACCACCGGCAGCAACAGATTGGCAAAAACCGCGTAATGATTTTCATTCACGAAGATGCCGGTAAATTCACGGATGCGCGGCGCATTGGGTTCCAAACGCTGGCTAATCACCACCAACGCCATTCCCGCCGTGGCCAGTGCCGCCAATGCCGGCAGCCAACTTAATTGCCGCCGCGAGAGACTGACGCCCGCCACAAACGCGGTCCACACCGTGCCGGCAAAGAGTAGCGCAGCCCGCGCGCCGGGCGGATAGGCAGCCGCCGGCCAACCGGTGTGATAGTCCTGCGGCACCAATCCCGCGGTGGAGCTCCAACTGTGCGATGGATTCCATACATAGGCATACAACAGCGCCAGCAGGCCCACGCCTGCCGCCCACAGGCGCAGCGGCGGCGGCTGCGTGATGACGCACGCCAGCAGCAACAGCAACGTCAACGCGGGCACCAGCGCCGTGCTCCACGGGGCGGGCTGCGCCGCCGGCCACGCCACTGCCGTCAGCAGCAGCACGAGCAGGGGCAGGAGAACGATGGATGCCGCGCGTTTCATTCAGCGACGGGCGCCGGCGGCTCTGCCGGCTGGCTTTGGTACTGCTGGTAGGCATAGCCGCCGTAGCGCCGGTAGTAGTAATACGTGGCGAGCGATTGCAGATTCACGCCATTCATGATGGCGCCCAAGCACGTGGTGCCGCCGGACTGAATCCGGCGCAGCGCGTGCGAGGCGCCGAGGCTGTGCGTGACGCCATAGCGCACCACAAACAATACGCCATCCACGTGCGGCAACAGCACCAGGGCATCGCTAATGCCCAGCACCGGCGGCGCGTCCAGCAAAACGTGTTGATACGTCTGGCGGGCTTCGTTCAAAATTTC
>MWEZ01000392.1 GCA_002071335.1 Verrucomicrobia bacterium ADurb.Bin018 | reverse complement strand
TCGTCTTGCCCGCGTCAATGTGGGCCATGATGCCGATGTTCCGCACGTGCGAAAGGGGAATTGTTCTAGCCATGTAATCTGCCTGTCTGTCGATATAGAGACCCCCGATGTCTGGCAACACCGGGGGCGCTCACTCAAAACGGGCGCGCATCATGGGCTGCGCCTGCGGCTTGTGCAAGAAAAAATACGCGCTTGCGCCAGCTTGGATCATTCACGCGACAAGTCTGCCCCAAATGCAAGGCGGGCGGGCGAAGCTGGCTGGGCATCCTGCGCGCCCCGCCCAGCACTGCCGCTGGGGCGGAAGCGTCGCACCGCAGGGCAACAGGGATGAAATTAAATTTGTTCTATCAAAAATCCGCCTGGCTCATCGGCGCAATCCGTAACGGCGTTTTCAGCCATGGTGCTTAATGATTCAGGCTAGAGGATTTAATGTAGCCGGGAGGTCGTCGCGAATTGGGATTGGCCAAGGAAAACGAAGCAGGAATAGCAGCGCTATTTCGATGCAGCCTGACGACGGCCAAGCCCAATGCAGTAGACAAAACGGGACATTCGCCGATTCTAGTGGGGGTCTTGGGATCGGCGCCTTCCATGCGGGACCGAACCGCGCGGATAAAAACGCAAAAATCACTCACCCAAAAAATGCCCAGAGTTTATAAAGTGTGGACAGCACCCTGAAATTGGCTGATTAAAAATAGCCAATAAAACAGACATAACAAATTGTATATGATTGAGATAGAATTATTACAACATTTGCCCAGAGTTTATAAACTCTGGACAGTATGGTTAAAATGAGAAAAACGAAGGTGGCCTGACAACGGCTGCTTCCACATCCCCAGCGAGACGATCCATCCACCAAAAACAGCGATGAACCACAAAACGGCTACATCATTGATGAAAATGCTCTAAACAGTTGTCAAATGGCCGCGTTGCCGTATAGTCCCGCCTCCGCACACCCACCGCATGAACTCCGCCCCGCCCATTCGCAACGTTGCCATCATCGCCCACGTGGATCACGGCAAGACCACGCTGGTGGATGCCATCCTGCGCCAGCTCCACGTGGCCGGGGGCGATGCGGCCGCGCAACCGTGCATCCTCGACAACAACGCACTCGAGCGCGAGCGCGGCATCACCATCCTCGCCAAAAATGTTTCCGTGCGCCACGCGGGGGTCAAGATCAACCTC
>MWEZ01000391.1 GCA_002071335.1 Verrucomicrobia bacterium ADurb.Bin018 | reverse complement strand
CGAGGTCGGCACCGCCAAATACGGCAGCCGGGTCAGGAAGGCCACATACTTGGCCACATCCAGCGCCTTGCCGCCGCCGAAACCGATAATGGCGCGGGTGCGCGCGGAGATTTGTGGAAAATATTCCCGCGCCTGCTCGAAGGAAGCCTCGCGGATGGGCCAGCGTTGTAACACAGCGATATTCTCCGCCTGCAAACCGGCGCACAGGGCATTCATCAGGTTTTCGTGCAAATCGGCGCTATGCAGCAGCGCCACCTCCATGAAGCCATGCCGCCGCGCATAAATCCCCACGCGGCCAACGGCCCCGGTCTTCACGCGCACCAACGATGGTATATCAATTTGCGTCCGGTTCATGTTTGCTCCAAGAGGTGGTTGGCAATCTCCGACCATGTGCCAAACGGATGAAAAGCCGTGCCGCCTTGCCGCAAATGATCCGCCAGCCACCCGCAGGCATACAAGCGGCCCGGCTGCACCAGTTGGGCGGGGGCCAGATCGGGGCGGCCATCGCCCGCAAACACGGCGCGCGGGTCGCGTGCCAATGCCGCGCGCATCACGGCGGATTTATCGATGCCGGTGTGGGGACTGTAATACGGCGAATCCACGGGCGGCGAAAGCACCAGCCCCGTCTCCGGTGAAAACACGCCGGGATTCGCGTGGACTTCCAATTCCACGCCCGCCTGCGCCAGCAGCCGGCGGATGTACCACTCGCTGCCGGCGGAGGCGATGATGATCTCCCAACCTGCCGCGCGCAACCGCGCAACCGAGTCCTTCAGCGAGGGATCCAACTCCATACGTTGAATGATGTCATTCACGCCCGTCCAATCCGTGCGAATGTTCGCGAAGATTTTTTGCAACGCCGCAAAGTGGGTGAGTCGCCCAGCAACAAAATCCTGCCAATAGTCATGATCGCTGGCAGCCGGCAAGTCACGGAGGGCCAAATCAAAGAAGTCGTATTTGGTCATCGTACCGTCGAAATCCGACACCAGTATTTTTGGAAGGCTTGTCCGCATTGGGGCAGTATATCACAAAATGCGGGCCTGTGCCGCGGCGGGCGCGGCGAATCAGCGCAACGACCTCAACAATGGCCACAGCAGCAGGAGCAACAGCAGGGCCACGATCCACAGCAAATTGCGCTGCAAAGGGCCGCGGACGGGAAACTCATAGCCGCAAATGGGGCAGCGGTTT
>MWEZ01000390.1 GCA_002071335.1 Verrucomicrobia bacterium ADurb.Bin018 | reverse complement strand
ACATCCTTCAGCGGATCTTCCGCCTTGCGCACCCGGAAAGTGAACTTGATGGCATCACCGCACACAATGGACCCGTGATGACCCACGCCATCCGGGTTTTCAATTTCACCCAAATGGGTGCCAGGCTTCCCTTGCACCGCATCCATGAAAATCTGTTTGGTCTTTTCGCTATATTCCCAAGCCATGAAAATTCCTTATCTCGACAGTTGCTGCAAGATACACCCTCAGGCCTAAAAATCAACCTAACGCGAACTATGCATATACCGAGCCGTATGCTTAGTGCATTGCCGTATTACGAAAGGAGCAGGCTTACCAAATGGCCACCCCGCATTAGTTCACTTATTGCAATATGTGAATTCACTTATTGCAATAAGTGAAGTGTTGTGTTTTATTCTTTGGCGCGAAAGGATGCTCCATGAAGAACCTAAATCCAACCCTATGGCGCACGTGTAAAATGTTGGCCGGGCAGAGTCGTGTCCGCCTTTTACGCGCATTGCATACACATCCGGGCCAAAGTGTGTCAGAACTTGGGCGGGTGGTGGGGCTGAGAGAGCCTGCGACCAGTCAGGAATTGCGGCGCATTCAGTCTCGCGGCTTTTTACAGGCTACACGACGTGGTCGTTATTTGATCTACCAAATGGCGGCAGACCCTCAAGTGGCAAGTGCCGCGCCTATTCTCAAAGCCATCAGAGAGTCACTGGCGACCCTGCCGCCTGAACGCGATATTGAAATGGTGAACATTGGCAATGCTTTGGCACATGAGCGGCGAATACGCCTCATACGCCAACTTCTGCAGCAACCATTGCCTCTTGGCGAACTGCTAATGAACAGCCGCATTCCCATCCGGCCGTTTTATCTTCATCTCCAAACACTACAAGCCGGCGGCTTTATTGTGATACTGGAACGCCAAGTGCAATTGATTACGCCCCCACACCCGCTGGCGAAAGCGCTCATACGCCTAATTCAGCAAGGGATGACCTGCTAGTTATCAACCTTGGTCTTGCAGCCGACGGCCGTAACGGAGGATTTTCCATCCTTTGGTGAATAAGCGCACAAAGAACGGCGGGCAATCGCCGACGTGGCTGATGACCAGAGCGCGATTCACATAGTGAAAATCACAGCGGGCGCTCATGCGTTTCCACAAGTCGTAGTCGTCAAAATAGTCGTTGGGGTCCCAGCCGCCGACT
>MWEZ01000389.1 GCA_002071335.1 Verrucomicrobia bacterium ADurb.Bin018 | reverse complement strand
TGGTGTCCAACCAATCGCGAATGAGCCGATAGGGCGTTGGTTTGCCGGCCAAGTGCATGATGTGCCACACGGGGGTAGCCAGAGTCGTCGCAATGAGTACACCCAAAGCGGCAAGGGTCAGCGTTTGGCGATGCCCTCCCCATGCCGTCGCCGCGCGTTCAAGCGTCATGGCGGCCCAACAAATAAAAGACGGCAAATTGACGGCAAAATAGACCAGCTTGGCTTTACCGCCACCACCCACGCCAAACACATAGGCATACGACGCGGCCAAGCCCAACCAAGCCAACCACGATATGGCGGCATACAGCGGATCCGCAGCAGCCCCCGTCTTCCGCGCGCGCCACATATTCCACAACAAGGCCACCAGCAGCACCACAAGCAGCGCCCCCCCCACCCAGTTGGCTCCACCAGCAAAAAATGGCAGGACGCGGGGCCCGACCAAACCGAAATCGGCCCCGATATGCCCCACTGGGCTCGTTGCAGCGCGCTGCATTTCAAGAAATGCGCGGAAAACCCACCGCGACATTCCCACCGCCAAGCCGCCGGCCACCCACGCCATTGCGATGCTGTGCCGTCGCCGGGCGGGGCCCCATAACCCACGCCAGCCGGCCACAAACAGCAGCGCCCACGTGACGCCGGCCACGGCCCATGCACTCATGTGCGCAAGGCACGCCAGCAACGTCCAGAAGGCCCACTCCCCATATTGGCGCGCCTTAAGTTCCGTGCCGCCCCTCAACCGGGTCATGAAATCCGCGCCGCGAAGCAACATGCCCGCGGCGAAAAACATTGTCACCACGTAATAGTAGGCCTCGCGTGAATGGTAGACGTGATATGGCAACATCGCCAGCCAGAGCCCCAGCAACAGGCCTGCCCCCAGCCCGCGCCGCCGGAGCATCCACCCCGCGCAGAACGCAACGGTAAGCACACCCAGCAGTGCGAAAGGTTCGCGCGTGAAGGCTTCATCCGCCGTACGCCACGGTTGCAGCCGCGCCCAAACCACAGGAATGGAATCCACCAGCGGGATTTGATTGAGCCACGGCGGGTCCGTCCACAACTTGGCCAGCGTGGTCGCTCCGCCGGCATAGTTGAGCATGTTTAGTTCGTCAGCGCGAGTGGGTGTATACCCCAAGTCAGCAAAGCGCACCCAGCCGGCCAGCACGACGACCGCGCCCCATGCCAGCCACTGG
>MWEZ01000388.1 GCA_002071335.1 Verrucomicrobia bacterium ADurb.Bin018 | reverse complement strand
CGTCTGAGGATTTGGGGGGTTAGCTCAGTTGGTAGAGCGCCTGAATGGCATTCAGGAGGTCGGGAGTTCGAACCTCCTACCCTCCACCAAATCCCGGACACCCCCGCCGCAAGGCGGTTTTTTTTGCCATGGCAAATGGGGTTGCCCCCGCCGCTCACACACGATATTTTGGCGGACACATGTTTACGGAGGAAAGCCAGATGTCCCAACCCATCGCCACCTTGAAGACGTTCACCCACAACGGCCGGACCGTGGCCTACCATAGCCTGGCCACGCTGACCGAACTGCGCGGTTCCTCCCTCGCCGAGTTGCCCTATATCGTGCGCATTCTCTTGGAATCCGCCGTGCGTAATCAGGGCCACCCCGCCTATAACTGGCGGCAGGTGGAAGCGCTGGCGCGCTGGCGGCCGGGCCAGACCGCCGCGCAGGAAGAAATCCCCTATCTCCCCGCGCGCGTCCTGCTGCAAGACCTCACCGGCGTGCCTTGTGTGGTGGACCTCGCCAGCCTCCGCAGCGCCGTGGTGCGCAACGGCGGCGACCCGGGCATCATCGAACCCCTCGTCCCCGTGGATTTGGTCGTGGACCACTCTGTGCAGATTGACTGCTGGGCCATGCCCGATGCGCTCAACCAGAACATCGAAATCGAATTCAGCCGCAACCGCGAACGCTACGAATTTTTGAAGTGGGGCCAGCAAGCGTTCAAAAAACTCCGCATCGTGCCCCCCGGCGTCGGCATCTGCCATCAGGTGAATCTGGAATTTTTGGCCGATGGCATCCACGTGGCCGAACAAGCCGATGGCACCTGGCTGGCCTATCCCGACTCTCTCGTCGGCACCGACTCCCACACGCCCATGGTCAACGGCCTCGGCGTACTGGGCTGGGGCGTGGGCGGCATCGAAGCCGAAGCCGCCATGCTCGGCCAACCCATCGCCCTGCTGACCCCGGTGGTGACCGGCGTGCGCTTAAGCGGCGCGCTGCGCCCCGGCGTCACCGCCACCGATCTCGCGCTGACCATCACGCAACTGCTCCGCCGGCATAATGTCGTGGGCCAGTTCGTGGAATACTTCGGCCCTGGCTGCGCGAGCCTCTCGCTCTCCGATCGCGCCGTACTCTCGAACATGGCCCCCGAATATGGCGCCACCACCGGGTTCTTCCCCATGAACGCCGAAACCATCGCCTACCTGCGCATGACCGG
>MWEZ01000387.1 GCA_002071335.1 Verrucomicrobia bacterium ADurb.Bin018 | reverse complement strand
GATCAGCAGCTTGTTCATGGCCGCCACGTCGTAGGCATCCGCCTCATACTGCGATACCGGCGAGCGGAACATCATGTTCAGGAAGTTCTCGCAATAACTGTACTTGTGGCTGGGGTACACATACGGCTCGCCAATGGACTTTTTGTAGGAGAACGCCGCAATCGTGCGCAGCTTGGAGAGCAAGCGCGTGACGGTGATGTCAATTTCCTCCTGCCCGCTGTCCTCCCGTAACTCGGGATAAAAGCTCGACAGCGAAACCACCATCGCCGACAGCACCGCCATCGGATGCGCTCCCTCGGGATAGTTGCCGAAGAAGCTGCGCATATCCTCGTGCAGCATCGAATGGATGTTCAACAGTCCGGAAAACTTTTGCCGCTGGCTTTCCGTGGGCAGCTTGCCGTGAATCAGCAAGTAGGCCACCTCAATGAACGAGCAATTATCCGCCAAATCCTCAATCGGGTAGCCGCGGTGCAGCAGGATGCCCTTGTCGCCGTCCACATACGTGATCGCGCTGCGGCAGACCGCGGTATTCACCGTGGCCGGGTCATAGGCAAAGCATCCGGTCTTTGCCTTCAGCCCGCTCAGATTCAGGGCGCGCTCGCCCATGGTGCTGGTCAGCATCTCCAGTTCCACGTTCTTGCCGTCAATCGTCAAGGTAGCTTGCGGCTGCTGTGTTTTATTGCTCATTGCTTGTGTTCCATTCCGTCGTTCCGGTCCCAAAAAGCAAAACACCACGTCGCGCGGGCGCGGCGGGGTGTTTCACGCAAGGCAGGCGGCACTCCGGGCGGAGTGGCCGCCGCGCCGGATCACGCTTTGGTGATTTTACCGGCCTTGATGCAACTGGCGCACACCGTCATGGTCTTGACGCCGCCGCCCACCTTCGCCCGCAATTTCTGCAAATTCGGCTTGAACCGGCGCTTTGTCACCGCCGTCGTGTGTAACCCGATGCCGCCCTTTTTCTTGGACAGGCCGTGACGCACGATACGCGAGCCGCTCGACGGCCCTTTCCCACAAATCTCACAAATGGCTGACATGCTCTTCTCCTAAGTCAAAAGTGCGCGAACTATACCCACCCCCTCCCCCCCCGCGCAAGTGAAAAAGAACCCCCGGTCCGCGCCAATTGTTGTGCGGATCAGCAGGCGGCATGCCCACTTTCTGTCCAGCGATCCATTCCTACATTACGCAGGATTCGTTTGCTTTGGCGCCG
>MWEZ01000386.1 GCA_002071335.1 Verrucomicrobia bacterium ADurb.Bin018 | reverse complement strand
GGTGCCGCGGGTGCCGCCACGGACGGTACGTCCACAGCCTCCATTACAGGTATGTCTGCCCGTTTGTTCATGTCCCAATTTAATGCCGTACTGCCCGGGTTATACGCAGGAGGGGGCGATACTGTAGGCGCAGGTGGGGGCGCAGAAGCCATGGCCGGAGGCGCAATGGGCGTTTCAGCCTTGGGTGCGCCCATGGCCATGGACCCCGCCGCAGACGGTGCGGCCTGACCCGACCCGCCACTGCCAGCAATGCCTGCCTCTGCCAATGGCCCCGCAATATCCCCTACCACGGGGATTCTACCTACAACAGTCCCCGCAATCTTCCCGAGAAATCCGCGCTTTGCCTTTTTGTCCGCCTCTTCTTTGGCGCGTTGTGCCGCAATGGCTTGTGCTTGGTTGCTAATTTGACCTGCAATTCGCTCACCCCAGGCGCCACCTGGCCCACCTTGCCCGAGTCCTGCGCCCATGTTTGCGAAGAATGAGGCTAATGCCAGCCATTTTTCTTTTTTGTCTTTGCTGCTCATAATGTTTCCTATCCAAGTACTGCCACTGCCAAACTAATAAGACTGCCTACAAAATCCAAGCCCAACGATGTCCGCTGTGCGGCTACGTCAAACTCGCTCTTGATATGCTGCGTACTGGTAGTTGGGCTTAGGCTCGCCATCAACTGCTGCATCACCGATAGATTCTGTATCTGGCTGTTCCACTTTAGGCCTGCCAAGCCATTGATCATTGAGGCCCGCTGCATCGCCAAATCCCAGCGTTGTTGTTCCGCCTTAATCTTGAAGTCCCTGTACATTTGCGTTTCCATGGTGTGCTTGTTCATCGCCGTGGACACCACGGAACTCAATGCGCTGCTGTTGTTCGTCTGTGCGGCCATCCAACCCAATGTGGTGTCATGCACGAGCCGCATAACGTCCTGCCGGAACCGATACTCGTCCAACGCCGCTTGGTTATTGGCCACTCTGCGCCGAAATTCCATGTCTTGGTTGGCCAGATTAATCCTGACCGTGGCATCTTGATTGGCAAGGGCTGCACGCGCTTGCAGTTCCGCATTCGTCAGTTGCACCCGCACCGCCACGTCCTGATTTGCCAGTGCAACACGAGCCCGTTGTTCATTCTCAAACAGTTCGTATTTCGCCTCTAACTCCTGGTTGGCCAGCGACACCTTTAATTGTGCCTCTAACCCTGCCAGAATACGCCGTAACGT
>MWEZ01000385.1 GCA_002071335.1 Verrucomicrobia bacterium ADurb.Bin018 | reverse complement strand
TGGCGTGGTGTACATCCGCGCGGAATATCCGCTGGCCATTGCGCACTTGGAAACCGCGTTGAAGCAATCCCGCGAATACGGTCTGCTGGGAAAGAACATCCTCGGCACAGGATTTGATTTCGACATTGAAATACGGCTGGGCGCCGGCGCGTTCGTTTGCGGCGAGGAAACCGCGCTGTTGGCCTCGGCCATGGGCGAGCGGGGAATGCCCATTCCGCGCCCGCCGTTCCCGGCGGTGTCGGGACTCTGGCAAAAACCCACGGTAATCAACAACGTGGAAACCTACGCCAACATCCCAGTTATCATGCTCCGCGGCGGCGACTGGTTCGCCAAGGTGGGCACGCCCAAGAGTCCGGGCACCAAAGTGTTCGCGTTGACGGGCAAGATCAACAATAGCGGGCTGATTGAAGTGCCCATGGGTACCACGTTGCGCGAGATTATTTATGACATCGGCGGGGGTATCCGCGGCGGCAAAAAGTTCAAAGCTGTGCAGACAGGTGGGCCGTCGGGCGGGGTAATCACGGCGGCGGATTTGAACACGCCGATTGATTACGAGCATCTGCAGGCGCTGGGCTCCATCATGGGCTCCGGCGGCATGATCGTCATGGATGAAGACGATTGCATGGTGGACGTGGCCCGGTTTTATCAAGAGTTCTGTGTGGACGAAAGCTGCGGCAAGTGTGCACCATGTCGCATTGGCACACGCACCCTGCTGAATCTGCTGGAGCAAATTACGGTGGGCAAGGGGACCATGGAGGACTTGGCCAAGATCAAGGAAGTCGGCACGGCCATGCAAAAGGCGGCGCTGTGCGGGCTGGGGCAGACCGCGCCCAACCCGGTGTTGTCCACCATGACGTATTTTGCCGATGAGTATGAGGCGCATATCCGCGACCATCGCTGCCCGGCAGGCAAATGCAAGGCGTTGGTGACCTATACGATTGACCCGGAAAAGTGCATCGGCTGCACGCTGTGCGCACGGCGCTGCCCGGTGAACACCATCCGCGGTGAGCGGCAAAAACCGCACGTCATCATTCAGGACAATTGCATCAAGTGCGGGGAGTGTCTGCACGCCTGCAAGTTTGGCGCTGTTTCCCGCAAGTAAGAGGAACCCGACGATGAAAATGGTGAAATTGACCATCAATGGCCTCCCGGTGGAAGTTCCCGAGGGAGTCAACATTTTGAATGCCGCCCGCCAGGTGCAGGTGAAAATCCCGAG
>MWEZ01000384.1 GCA_002071335.1 Verrucomicrobia bacterium ADurb.Bin018 | reverse complement strand
TTCCGCAGCACGGAAATCAATGCCGTGATTGGGCGCAACCAACTCAAGCGACTGGATGCCAACAACCGGCAGCGCACCGAAAACTTCCGGCTATTCCTCTCCCTGATTGATCCGGAGCTTTACTGGACGGACTACAAACTCGAAGGCAGCGTGAACTACGCTTTTCCGCTGGTTCTGCGCAAGGCCGATGACAGCCTGCGCGACCGGCTGATGGCCCTGATGGATGCCAATGGCATTGAACATCGGCGCGGCAACGCCGGGGGCGGCAACCAGCTCCGCCAACCTTATCTCCATGGCATCGCGCCGGCCAAAGCCGACATCCCCCGCCAATTTCCCGTTGTGGACCACATCCACTTTTACGGGTTTTACATTGGTAACTACCCCACGCTGGAAGAGGCGCGCATCCGTTGGTTGTGCGATATCCTCAACTCCCTGCGGACGGCATAGATTTGGGTTGCTGCTGCCTCACCGAGCCCTCCCCATTGGCGGTGGAAGGCTACTCCACCAAGGCGTCAATCAGTGCCCGGTGTTCCTGCGCGGCGCGGCGCGGATTGAAGCATTCCGCGGCGCGCAACTGCCCCGCTTGCCCGATGCGGGTGGCCTCGGCTGAATGATTCAGCACCCTCTCCAGCGTAGCCATAAAGCTGTCGCCATCGTCCGGCTTGTATAAGTATCCGTCTGTTCCATCGCGGATGATCTCCGCGATTCCCGGCAAACCGCTCGCCACCACGGGCCGCCCGGTGGACAGGCCATTGAACAGCGCGCTGGGGATAATCCCCTGATTATCCACGGAATTGCGCCGATGGACAATGATGCCATCCATCGCATTGAGCCAACGGTTCACTTCCTGCTTGGTGGGCAACCAGCCGGTCATGTGAACTGCATCGTTCAACTTACGCCGGGCAATTTGTTGCCGGCACCACGCTTCGCCGCCGGCGCCGCCAATGATCACCAATTTCCAGTCAGGATGCCGGCCTTGCAACTTCTGCCACCAATCCAGCAGTTCGTCATAGCCTTTTCCGCCGCGAATAATTCCAAAAATAGCGAAGTGTTTTTCGTATTCATTCAGACCCAGTTCCCCTTTGGTCGGTCGGGGAGCCAGCGGGCGGAAAATGCCCGGATTTTGCGGGGCATTGATAACGGGAATGCGGGCGGCATCCATTCCTTTCGCGGCCAGCAAATTTTTTTCCGCGTTTGTGCTGACCGTGGCCCGGACCCA
>MWEZ01000383.1 GCA_002071335.1 Verrucomicrobia bacterium ADurb.Bin018 | reverse complement strand
ATCGGCAAGGCCAACACGTTGCGCAACGGCAATGACATCACACTGGTGTCGTTCGGCAAGCCGGTGCACCTGCTGCTGCAAGCCGCCGATGAACTCGCCCGCGACAACATTGCTGCCGAGGTGATTGACCTGCGCAGCCTGCGCCCGCTCGACGAAGAAACCCTCATGGCCAGCGTGGCCCGCACCGGCCGTGCTGTGGTGGTGGATGAATCGTGGCCGGCCGCCAGCGTCGGCTCCTATGTGGCCCACCGCATCGCCACCGCGTGCTTCGACTTGCTCGACGCGCCTGTGGAATTCGTGGCCAGCGAAGACGTGCCCATGCCCTACAACCACACCCTCGAACTGGCCGTTCAACCCAGCGTCAAAAAAATTGTGGCCGCCGCCCGGCGCGCCCTCTATCTGGAGGTTCCTCATGGCTGATCCTGTCCTGATGATTGCGCTGTCCCCGACCATGAACGAGGGGACCATTGTCCAATGGTTTGCCCAGGAGGGGCAGGAGATCAAAACCGGCGACGCGCTTTGCGAGGTGGAAACCGACAAGGCCACCATGACCTATGAAGCGCCGTCGGCCGGCACGTTGTTGAAGATCATCGCGGGGCCGGGTACTTCCGCGGTGGTGGGCCAACTGATTGCGGTGGTCGGCAAGCCCGGCGACAACTGGGAAGAAATTGCCGCCAAGGCACAAGCCGCCGCTCCCGCCGCGCCGGCGCAACCCGCGGCGCCTGCTGCGGCACCCCCCGCCCCCCCTCCTCCCCCCGCCCCTGCGCCCGCGCCTGCTCCGGCAGTCGCCGCGCCGGTGGTGGCCAGTGTGTCGGGTGCCGCCCCGCAACTGGCGCCGGGCGTGCCGCGTTCATCGCCGGTGGCCCGCAAACTGGCACAGGAAAAAGGGCTCGATTTGCGCGGCATCCGCGGCAGCGGCCCCGGCGGGCGCATCATCGCGCGCGATGTCGAACAAGCCCACGCGGCACCGGCTCCCGCCATGGCGGCAGTGGCACCGCGGCCCGCCGGCAGCGCGCCCGCGGCGGCCACGCCGCAATCCCGCGGCTTGCGTGGCGACCGCGTGCCGCTTTCCAAAATGCGCAGCATCATTGCCACGCGCCTGCACCAAAGCTATTCGCAAGCCCCGCACTACTTCGTGCGCGTGGCCATCGAGATGGACCGCCTGTTGGACCTGCGCAAGCAGCTCAACGCGGGCCGCGACCCGGCGCTCTCGCTCAACGC
>MWEZ01000382.1 GCA_002071335.1 Verrucomicrobia bacterium ADurb.Bin018 | reverse complement strand
GCTTGGCCCCTCATGGAGCCAGTCCTCAAAGCTCGAAGCAACGCTTACGTCGGCATCGCGCCCGTCGACTGTAATCCGATAATATCCAGTCACGCCTGTCACTCGATGGAATGGGGCAAACCATACCGTTCTGCCGCCAATGTCAGTTGTTTCTGTGCCCGATTCGAACAGCCTCCCGGTATCAACCGTAGCTACTGCGAGCACCTCGAGGTAGCAAGTGATTTTGGCCAATCGAAAGACGTCGCCGTGAAGAGTGGCGCCGACGACGTGCACAATACGGATAAATGAATGGTTGTGGGCAGCCGGCGCTTCGCACAAATCGCACGGGCCTCCGGTGTAACCTATCAAATTGTTTGATGAGTCTTTTTCAAAAGGCCCGACAACACCGCTGGCGTCAAGTGGGCGCGCCCACGTTGTCCTCATATCAAGATCGGAACACCCTGGGGCTGTCCCGCTTGATGAGTCAACAAGCGGGCTTGGGGTCCTGTCGACCATGGACACAGACAGGCTTGCGGCCGGCCCGGATAGCGCTGCCGTCCACACCTGCCTTACTTCGCGGGAACCATCATCCCGCAGAACGTAGAAAACCAGCGCGATGGTGCGCCCTGAGCTATCCACATCGTCAATGTTGTACAGAATTCCGGCGTCGCTGGGCCACGTGAACGAAATGGTTTCGGCATGTGTTGCGGCCGCAGACCCCGCGTTATCGAGCACGCCGAACCGGGTAAGCGTAATCGTCAAGGAACTGCCGGAGCCAGACAATTCTGCGCCCCACGGTAGATCATCGGAATCAATGTAAATCCAAGACAAGTTCCCTAGCGGGAGGCCGTAGAGGCAATGGTTGTTCCCGGTCATCATCGCGTAATTCAGCCAGGTCATGCCGGCAGTCGTATCGGCACCCGATGTCGTGACCGCCGCGGCGCCGGGGATCATGATTGTGTGACTACTTCCGTCGTTTGGGAGCGTCCCGAGCGGCGCGCGTGTGGTGCTGTTTGGCAGCTCAATCACGCCGCCTCGCAGCAGCCCGTGCCACGGGTCGCCGAAGCGCTCTATTGTGTCGAGGTCGAAAGATTCGCCGGCGGCCATCAGGGCGACTTGAATTCGATTGTCACGGGGCGCAGGTTGCTGTCGAGGAATTTGACTTCCTTGACCGGCTTGATCTTGAGCGTGAACAGCCCGTCGGTGCTGGCGATGTTTACCGTAGCGTGGAAAGTCCTGTTGGCGTA
>MWEZ01000381.1 GCA_002071335.1 Verrucomicrobia bacterium ADurb.Bin018 | reverse complement strand
GCGCGGCACTTGAACATGACCGAGGGTGAATTCATCCAACAGCACACCACCTTGGCCCGCAACCGCGCGCAATTGACGCTGAAAGAGCAGGCTGACGGCGCCTGTGCATTCCTGACCGCCGACAACCGTTGCGCTGTTTATCCGGCCCGGCCCAAGCAATGCCGCGACTTCCCGCATGGCTGGACGGTGGCGGGGTGCCCCGCGGTTCAGGAACCGGCGGTCACGAAACCGGCGGCAACAGCGCCTGGTTGAGCGTCAAAAATTGTTCGCGCCATTGGTAGTGCCGCAAAAGGGAATCATCCCGCCGCCCCAATGTGCAGAGTGCGGCAAACAGCGCCTCCACCGTGGCAAGGCCCGCGGGAGGGTCAGAGTGAGCGCGAGAGGTGCGGGGATAGGCCGTTTGCCAGCCCGGCGGGATTGAACGGGCCGCGATGGGTTCAACGGCACGCCGCATGGCGGCAGCATGGTGCCAACTGGCATCCAGCAGAAGCAGCGGCGAGCCGGCATCAGCCGGGGTGAGCCGCGGGGCATCCGGCGTCAGCAACAAGTAGCCCGCAAGATTGGGGCGCTGGCGCAACGGATAGCTCATAAAAATCAACCCCGGCGTTCCCCGCAGGGGGCGCACCGTACATTTGCGTGGACTTTCGCCGCGCCGGACCACAATCATGGCCAGTGTTTCCATGCCTGCGACTATCGCGTATCCGGCCGCTGATTCCAACGTCCAAGTGATTGCTGAACCGCCGTTGGTGTGCTTGAATGGCCGCATGACAAAGGAAATCGGCATGAAAGTGGCCTTGCTCCAAATGAATCCCACCGTCGGGGCCTTGCGCGAAAACGCAGCGCGAATCCTAAAACTGGCCCACGCGGCGGCGGAAGCCGGGGCGGAGATCGCGGTCTTTCCGGAAATGGCCTTGTGCGGATATTCGCCCGGCGATCTGGTGCAGCGCGCCCGTTTTTTGGACGACGTCGCGGCCACCATGGCGCAACTGGGGGCGGAGTTGCCTGCGGGCCTGCTCGCTATAATTGGCGCGCCTTGGCGAAAGGACGGCCAAGTGATCAATGCGGCCCTGCTGTGGCGCGACGGCCAGTTGCTAGCTGTGGCCGGAAAAACTGTACTGGACGACAGCGTCGAGTTTGCCGAAAGCCAAGTGTTCGTGCCTGCGTCGGCAACGCTGGTGCATGAGGTGAAAGGCGTCCGGGTGGGGGTGGGGATTGGCCGTTCCACGCCGGGG
>MWEZ01000380.1 GCA_002071335.1 Verrucomicrobia bacterium ADurb.Bin018 | reverse complement strand
GCGATATTGCGCCGCCACCGGATCAAAAAAGCTGAAACGCAGCGCGGGCAGTTCCGTCAACGATTCCGTGCGGGGAATGACCACCTGCTCAAAAGTTTTGCTGCCACTTTCGGCGGCGGGGGCGGGGGTGTCGCCGACTTGCCGCGCCTCGTAGGCTTTGAACGAATCCGTTTCCTGGAAGGAGGGGGGGAGGGCGGCGGCGATGTTGCCCGTGCCTTGTACGCGCAGAGTCACGGTGATGGGCTGGCCCACGTGCAACTCGCGCGGGCGCACGTCCACGGAAAATTCGTATTGCCCCACCGCGCCGGAAAAATCGGCCGGGCGGTCGGCGGTGGGGAGCGGGCGCACGACAATATCGGCAGGGGGCGGGTTCACGGAAACCGGCGTGGCGCTGGGGCCGCCGAATGGATCAAAGAAGCCGCCGAACGGATCATTGCGCCGGCGGTCCTGTGGATTCACCACGCCCACGCGCAGCGCGGGTTCCAAGTGGAACGTGCCAGCAGTCAGCGCCCGCGCCCGCGCGCGGAAACGGCGCAGGTTATAGATTTGCCCACTGACTTCTTCGCGGATCATTTGCAGCTCTTCAAAGTTGCTCAACACAAAACCGGATTCAGGGAAGCCGCCAAGCAGGTTGACATCGCGCGTCAGCTCGACGCCCGGCAGGGAATAGATGGCCAGCACCACATCGAACATCTGGTGAATGAAGGGCTGTTGCTCGGGCAGGATCAGGCGGGCAAACAGCATTTCCTGCGGCGAGTCGGCGTTGCCGCCCGCGCGAGCGCGTACTTCGATGGTCACGGCGGGGATGTCAATCTGCTCGCCATTGAAATCCAGATGATACGGCCCAATGGTGTAGGAACCCGCTTTTTGCGCGAACAGGTTATAGGTGAGCGTCACGCGCGAGCCACCCGTGCCGAACTGCATTTGCTGTCCGGTGCCCGTCATTTGCAGGCCGGCGATGGGCGGAAATTCCACGTTGGGCGCGGAACGCACGCCGTGGAAGGTGAGGGTGGCCTGGGCGCTCTCGCCCAGATTGAGCAGGCGCGGCTGGACGTCAAACGTCACTTGCGTGGCACCCGCCGGTAGCGCCGACGCGAGCAGCCAGCCGGCCAGCAACCAGCCGGCCCGGCGGGCGGCCGGGGGGTGGGCGGAGCTACGGTTGGTGGCGGCCTGTTTCATGAATCGGGATGGCAGTCTAGCCGAAGCCGCGCGAGCCGCCAATCCCATCTTCTGGCGC
>MWEZ01000379.1 GCA_002071335.1 Verrucomicrobia bacterium ADurb.Bin018 | reverse complement strand
GCCGGAAGTGGCCTATCGCGAAACCGCCGCCCGCAGCGTGGAAGGCCAATACAAGCACGTCAAGCAAAGCGGCGGCCGCGGCCAATATGCGCACGTGTGTCTGCGCTTGGAGCCGCTGCCGGCCGGCACTGGGTTTGAGTTTGTCAATGAAGTCGTCGGCGGGCGCATCCCGGCCAACTATATTCCCTCCGTGCAAAAGGGCGTGGTCAAAGCCATGCAGAGCGGCCCTTATGCCGGCTATCCCATCGTGGACATGCGCGTGACCCTCACCGATGGCTCGTATCACGATGTGGACTCCTCCGACTTCGCGTTTCAGGAAGCCGGGCGCGCGGGCTTCAAGGAGCTGTTCCTGAAGGCACAGCCTTTCCTGCTCGAACCGGTGATGTCCGTGGAAGTCACCACGCCGGAAGAATTCATGGGCGCCGCCACTGGCAGCATTTGCCAGCGGCGCGGGCGCATTGAAACCATGGAAGAAAAGGGTGCGCACAAGTTGCTGGATGGCATCGTGCCGCTGGGCGAAATGTTCGGCTACGCCACTGTCTTGCGCAGCATTAGCCAGGGCCGCGCCAACTTCTCCATGCAGTTCGAACGCTACGAAGCCGTGCCCGCCGCGCAGGCCGAACAGATCGTCAAAGCCCGCCGCGCCGCCAACAAAATCCGTTGAGCGCCCGGTTTCCATCCCTTCAGGATGAAACGAAAGAGCGGCTGGTAGCAGCTGTTCGTTAACGCAAGCGCCGCAACCGCCGCAAAAGCGCGCAAGCGTGGCCATGATGTAGGCCGCCATTTTGCCGGCGGCGGGATCAAAAAAATCGATCAAGAAAACAAGAAACACAGAAACACAGGAAAAGGCCGAAGGTGCTTGGTTGGGGAAGGAAGATGTTTCTCGCCAAGACGCCAAGACCGCGAAGGGGCATTAACGCAAGAGACGCCACCGTCGCAAAAGGGCGCAAGCATAGAATAAGGAAAAGGGGGCGGGTGCTTTGTTGGCTGATTTCTGTAGGCGGCCTCGCTGAGGCCGGTCATGACAGCCCGCCGGGGATTGCAACCCTGGCCCCTGACATTCGGTCTGCGGAGTAATTGTGAGCCTCGCACCCGGAACGTAATTCCTTGGCGGACCATCAGATACATAAACCCGAAAAATGCATTTGGGCATAGGGGTTGCGTCATCACCCGATGAACACTGGGTGATTTGAGGGTGTTATTCGTTTGGATCAATGGTGACGCTCTGTTTTAAGTCTCCTGCGTT
>MWEZ01000378.1 GCA_002071335.1 Verrucomicrobia bacterium ADurb.Bin018 | reverse complement strand
CCGCTCCAGATGAGTTTTACTTTTATGCTGGTCATGGTGGGGTGGCTTTTGTTCCGCGCTCCCTCGTTGGAAGTGTTTAGTCGCTTGGCCAAGGGGATGTCGGGGCTTAACGGCTGGGGGGCTACTTATTCTTTTGTGGATGCCGGTGCACTGCAATGGGGTATCCTACTCTTTAGCCTGATTTTAGTGTTCGCGGCTCGCAATACGTGGGAAATACGCTGGCAACCCAGCCGCCGGCTGGCCTTGGGTCTAACATTTCTTTTCTTGGTTTGCGTGGCCGTATTTTTGGTCAATACCAGCTCACCTTTTTTGTATTTTCAATTTTGAGGCCCATTCATGCGCATGGATTATCCAGAAGTTTTGAATGACTTTGCCGCAGCGCCGCAACCGCGACAACGCCGGTGGATGATGTTTGCCTTGTGCGTGTGGGTCTTGCTTTTCGCCGGAGATTGGGTGGCGCGTTGGAAGGTGTTCCGTTGGCAGGATCAGTGGTGGCCGGCGCCGGTGACCTTGCCGCAATCAGGCCCTGCCGCAGCAAGCAAGCCGACAGTCCACCATGTGCCTGACCAAGTGGGAGCGGGCCTGACCAAAATGGTGCCACTTTCATGGGTTGCTGCCCCCTACGCGGAGTTTCATCCCGGTTACGTGGTGCAGCGGGATGCCTACGGTTATTGCAACGCGCCTGCGGTTGATGGGCGCGGCTACGCGGTTGTGGTTTTGGGCGATAGCTTTATGCTGGCGCTGGGCACTCAGACGGTGGCGCAGGTTTTAGCGGAGGTTAGTGGCCTCAGCGTGTATAACCACGCCCAGCAGGGGGCCGGGCCTTTCATGGAAATGCGGCGGTTTCTTGCCTCCGACCGCTTCGACCCGCCGCCGCGCTTTGTAGTGTGGAATCTTTCCGCCCGTGAGTTGGGCGCGCCTTTATTCCAACGACAACCGATAGATTATTGGTTCAGTCAACGCTCACAGGAGAGCCGGGCACAAAACAGCGCTGTTTCCGGCATCTCGTGGGAATATTTGAAGCCATCAGCATTACACGGGGCGTGGCCGAACACCTCGCTGATATCTTTCTGGAGTCGCCATTTTTGGGCACAGGCAAGGCTTTTGGTGTTCCGTGCCTGGCCGCACGATGTGCTGGGCGCAGAAGACCCCCAGTATGGCCCGATGCTGTTTTATCGCGAAAATCTACGAATGCTACCTCTCCTTGTGCCCGAGCATAACGCAATGCCCATTGTGAAGGTTGTGACGCGGGT
>MWEZ01000377.1 GCA_002071335.1 Verrucomicrobia bacterium ADurb.Bin018 | reverse complement strand
GGTCGGTCCTTGGATCCATAATGGCTTCAGACATGATTTACTCCCACAGAGAAAGATTGAGAAAGGTACAGGTACAAACGATCGTTAACATCATTTATAACCCAAAGCGATTTCATTGGTTGCGTGATTCGGCTATTATAATGGGTATTCCGCAGCGGGGGGCGGTTGAGTAAAATAGAGCCAGGGAGAATGAAACCCATGTGGAAGAGCACGTTGCGCATAGACATACCACTCAAACCTATCGTCGCCGGGGTGTGCGCCCTGCTGTTGAGCGCCTGCACGGCGCTGCCGCCGCAGGAAACCCCTACAGCGGCTGAGCGGAGCGCGCCGGCGGTTTCGCCCATGCCCACGGTCACCCCCACTGCCGCGCTGCCCACGCCCGCCCGCTGCGACCGCGGGCAGGGTGGGGAGGTGGAGCGCGTCACCCTTCATTCAGAACTGCAGGGGCTGGAGTACGCCGTCAGCGTGTACACGCCGCCCTGTTACGGCGAAGAAGAGGGGGTTACCTACCCGGTGCTCTATCTGCTGCACGGGCAGAACATGGACGATACCTTCTGGCTGAGCCTGGGCGCGGCGGAGATCGCCGACGAGCTGATCGCCGCTGGCGGCAGACCTTTCCTGATGGTGATGCCGCAGGAAGTGAAGAATTTTGACCCGGTTGAAGAAAGCCATTTTGACGCCTCCATCCTCAACGAGCTCATCCCCTGGGTGGAGGGGCATTACAGGGTGTGCGCAGAACGGGCATGCCGCGCCATCGGCGGCATCAGCCGCGGGGGCGGGTGGGCCATGCGCCTGGCGGCGCGCAATTTTGATACCTTCGGCGCGGTCGGCGCCCATTCCATGGGGCTGATGCAGGGTGACGCCTGGCAGATCCAAAAACACCTGGAGACGCGTTCGCTGGAGGAGTATCCGCGCATCTACCTGGATCGCGGCGAGGATGATTTCCTCTATGAGGGCATCGATTACTTCGAAGAGATCCTGCGTGAGAACCACATCCCGCACGAATTCCATATCAACCCCGGCAAGCACGACCAGGCTTACTGGCAGGCGCACGTGGGAGAGTACCTGCGCTGGTACGCCGCGGGATGGGAGGGGAGAAGTTCCACGGTTGACAAGTGAAATACCGCCCACAGCCGCCCGCGCCGGCTAAAACCGGGGCAGGGTTGTGGGCGCCGAGGGAAGCCCGTTGATATAATTAACCAGACAGGGCGGTAAGGCATCACCCTTTATGCGGCGCGCCCGCCGCCCACCTCAA
>MWEZ01000376.1 GCA_002071335.1 Verrucomicrobia bacterium ADurb.Bin018 | reverse complement strand
AGTCATCCTGACGCCGCACAACGCCTTCAACACGGCCGAAGCCGTTGAGCGCAAATCCGAGCAATCGCTGCGCGCATTTTTACACTATCGCGAGACGGGCGCGTTTCTCTGGCCCATCCCCGACGTCAACGGCTGAAGCGCTGCCGCGATGATGCCCGCCGCCACGGGAGCCCTCGGGCCTGGCTTGAGCAGATAGTCTTCCTCCAGAATCCGCACCTGTTCCGGGGAAAAGCCGAGCTTGCCCCAATCGGCCAACAAGGCCGTCCGTTGTGCGTCGCTTAATTGGGTCGGCTGGAAATCCAAAATAAGCTCCGGCCGGCGGCGCACCAAGGTTTCCTGCGAAATGTGCGGCCAACTGGCAGTGACATCCGCAAAGATATTTTGTCCGCCGGCCAGCTCGACCAACTCGCTCAAAAACGTATGGGGGCCGGCAGTCATCAGTCCCGCCAACTCACCGGGGGCGTGGCTCAACGCGATAAACACCGGCGTCATCCGCTCCGGTGCCAGCGCGGCAAAATCAGCATCCAACCGCGCCACAAGCTGGCGCCCATGTTCATCCTCGCCCAGCGTTGTCGCAATGCCGCGGATCATGGCGCGTAGATCGGCGAGCGTATCCAGCGGCCATGCCGCAAAATGAATTCCTTGCGCCGTTGCAAAACGGTGCAAAATTTCGGCCCGGCCTTGGGCCAAAATCAAATTGGGCTGGAGCGCCAAAATCACCTCGCGGTTTGGCACCAGCGCGCCGCCAATGCGCGGCTTGGCTTTGGCTTCTGGCGGCCAGTCGGAAAAATCGCTCACCCCCACGACGCGCTCGCCGACGCCGAGTGCAAAGACAATTTCCGCCACCGCCGGACTTGCGCAAACCACGCGTTGCGCGGTGGCATCGGCCGGCGCATGGCGCGGCCCGCCGCAACCCGTCCAGCCCAGCGTGGTGAGCAGCAAGATGCTCAATCCACCACGCACACCAGCCCCTTCAGATATTCGCACTCGGGCATCTCCACTGGCACAGGGTGATCCGCGGGTTGGCCAAGGCATTCCACAATCCGAACCGCGCGGGCGGCATCCTGTGCGGCCCAGCCCACTGCTTTGCGAAATTCTGCCATGTCCACCAGGCCTGAGCAGGAGAAAGTGGCCAAAATCCCGCCCGGCCGCAGCAGCTTGATCGCCAGCAGGTTGATGTCTTTGTAGGCGCGCAGTCCTTTGTCGAGGCCCTCGCGGCGGGTAACCAGGCGGGGCGGGTCCAGAATGATCAAATCCCA
>MWEZ01000375.1 GCA_002071335.1 Verrucomicrobia bacterium ADurb.Bin018 | reverse complement strand
GTTCATTTTTGTTTCAACAACAGGTTGCTCGTTACCACGCGGGGCGCGTGGCACGAGAACCTCCGGGTTCTTTCCTTTTACCCAAACGCAAGTATCGTTATCCACGGCATACGCCCCGCCCTCCGGCTCTCCGAGATAACAGCGCAGAACATGGGCGTAGTGCCATCGGTGCGCATCGTGGAGGACGAGCGCGCCGCCCTCGCGCAAGAGCATCCACGCGACAAGGGCGCACTCTACGCGCCTCCGCCCATCAATGAACGCTAGGTCGATCTTCTGCTCCTTGTCGAGACAATGCAGGGGCCACACGGCATAGCGCGACTTGTTGCAAGCCGCATCGAACTCGAAAACGTGCGAGGAGTGATGCGCCTCGCGGGCGATCTTGGCATATTTCGGGTTGTGTTCGACGCTCATAATGATGGCGTCAGGGCCGCACTCCTCCCGCAGTACAGCGGTTGACTTGCCCGGACCCCATTCGATGATCCGGCGGGGCTTTACATCCCGGCAAACACTACGCAAACATTCTACGAAGCTGTGCATATACTTTGTGCAACCTTTCTTTTGAGAATTGACCGTCCAACTTCTTTCCACATCCTGCCGCGACGACTTGTGCGATAATCGTGCTTGCCTTGTGCCGCCCGTGGGCGCGGATAACCGCCGCATCGAAAATGCGCGGGGCCGTGGCGCGGACTTTGGCAAGGTCGGCGGCGAAATCGCACAGCCGCGCCGCGCCGCTTTTCACATCGGCCACCCCCTTGGCGAACGGCACGCGCGCCTCGTCGGTGCGGATCGGCGCGCTCCATTGCGCGACAAACTCAAGGTCTAGAAATCCGGCCATAATCCCCACAATATAGTAGTCGGGGTGGTGGCAAAACGGGTCGAAAAGCTGTAGGGAGCATAGTTGGGGTGGCTTGATTTTGCGCACTATGCCCTCGCCGTTCTCGGCGGCATACTTGTTAAGGGGCCAAACGTAGTAATCGTGCGTGCCCTTGGTTGGGATCGCATCGCGCGCGGCCTTCCGCGCCAGCCGCGCCGCCTCGCGCTCTTCCGTCGCCTGCCTTCTTGCGCCAGCCATCCTGCGCCGCTCCTCCATCCTCGCATCTCTATCGCGGCTCCATTCGGCCCATGACATCTTGCGCGCAGCGGGGGCTGGCCCAACAATCTCCCGTGCTGTCTGTGTCATTTCGCCTCCAAAAACAATCCGCCACGATTCTCGGCTAGTTTCACATACTCTGGGTTTAGTTCAACAAGAATTGCCTTGCGCCCCTC
>MWEZ01000374.1 GCA_002071335.1 Verrucomicrobia bacterium ADurb.Bin018 | reverse complement strand
TGGATGTCGCGCAGTTGCTTGTCATCCACCGGGGCGGGGGCGTTCATCATCAGGTCCATGGCTTTTTGCGTTTTGGGGAACGCAATGACATCGCGGATGCTGTGCCGTCCGGCCAGCAGCATGACCAGGCGGTCCGCGCCGATGGCCAAGCCGCCGTGCGGCGGCGCGCCGTATTCCAGCGCCCGAATCAGGTGGCTAAAGCGGCTCTGAATTTCCGACTCGGGCAAGCCCAGAAGCTGGAACATCCGCGCTTGGAATTGCGGGTCGTGAATCCGGATGCTGCCCCCGCCCAGCTCCGTGCCATTGAGCACGATGTCGTAGGCTTGCGCGCGGACCTTTTCGGGGTCCGTGTCGAGCAGCGGAATGTCTTCGGGCATGGGCGAAGTGAACGGATGGTGGACGCTGACCAGCCGGCCTTCCTCATTGCGCTCGAACAACGGAAAGTCCGTCACCCACGTGAACTTGAAGACGTTGTCGGGAATGATCTTGGCCCACGCCGCCGCCAGCAGGCGAATCCGGCCCAGCACCGGCAGCACTTTGGACGCGGTATCCGCACCGAACAAAATCAGGTCGCCGGGTTGGATCTCCAGCAGCAACTGCAAGCTGGTTTTCTCGGCTTCAGTGAAGAACTTGACGATGGGCGATTTCCAAGTGCCGTCTTCCTGCACGCGAATATAGGCCAAGCCGCCAAGGCCGCCCTCCTTGGCCAAGCCCGTCCAGTCTTCCTCCACGAGCTTGATCGGCGCGTGGGCCAGCCCCTTGGCGTTGATGGCCTTGACCACGCCGCCGCTTTCCAGCGCGCGGCCAAACACCTTGAACTGGGTGCCCTTGAAGACGTTGGCCAAATCCACAATTTCCATGCCGAAGCGCAAGTCGGGCTTGTCACTGCCGAAGCGGTCCATGGCCTCGCGGTAGGTCATGCGCGGCAGGGGCAGTTCGGGCACGGGCAGTTCGGCGGCGGCCATCAGTCGCGCCAGCAGGCCATCCACAGTGGCGATGATGTCATCCGCGGTGACGAACGACATTTCGAGGTCAATCTGCGTGAATTCCGGCTGGCGGTCGGCGCGCAGATCTTCGTCGCGGAAACACCGCGCAATCTGCACATAGCGATCCATGCCGGCCATCATCAGCAATTGCTTGTATTGCTGTGGGGCCTGCGGCAGCGCGAAGAATGAGCCGGGGCACACGCGGCTGGGCACGAGGTAATCGCGCGCGCCTTCCGGCGTGCTCTTGGTCAGGATGGGTGTTTCGATTTCGACAAACTGCTGCTC
>MWEZ01000373.1 GCA_002071335.1 Verrucomicrobia bacterium ADurb.Bin018 | reverse complement strand
GCGACCTGCGCGGCAGCATCCTGCCCGACGGCGTGCAAGCCACCGTCACCCGCGACTACGGCCACACCGCCAACGAGAAGGTCAACGACCTCGTGATGAACCTCGCCATGGGCATCCTGACCGTGGTGGGGCTGATTGCGCTATCCATGAGCTGGCGCGAAGGCATCATTGTGGGCCTCGCCATTCCCATCACCTATTCGCTGACGCTGCTGTTCAACTATCTGCTCGGCTACACGATCAACCGCGTGACGCTCTTCGCGCTGATCCTGGCCCTCGGGCTGCTGGTGGACAACCCGATCGTCGGCGTGGAAAATATTTCACGGTTCCTCTCCATGAAGAAATACCCGCGGCTGCGCGCGGTATCCCTCGCCATGGAGGAAGTCATGCCGCCGATTTTGCTGGCGACGCTTTCGATCATTGTCTCGTTCATTCCGATGTTCTTCATCACCGGCATGATGGGCCCGTACATGGCGCCCATGGCCCTCAACGTGCCGCTGACCATGCTGTCCTCGCTGCTGGTGGCGCTGGCCATCACGCCGTGGATTTCCAGCAAGCTGCTCAAAGAAGCCCCGCCGGAGGTCGCGGCCTATGACGTGACCGCCACCGGCACCTACCGCGTGTATCACCGGCTGATGGCGCCGTTTGTCTCGTCCAGCGGCCGCAGCTCCTTGCTGCTGCTGATTGTGGCCGGGCTGTTCGGCTTCTCCATCTTCCTGGCCGCTTCGGGGCGCGTGCCACTCAAGATGCTGCCGTTTGACAACAAGGACGAAATGCAAATTGTGGTGGACATGCCCGCGGGCACCACGCTGGAAGCCACCGATGCCGCCGTGCGCGAAATCGAGCGCTATCTGGAAACCGTGCCCGAGGTGGTCAACTTTGTGTCCACCGTGGGCGAGGGCTCGCCGATGGACTTCAACGGGCTGGTGCGGCACTATTATCTGCGCCAAGGCCCCAACATGGCCGATGTGCGCATCAACCTGCTGCCGCGCCAGCAGCGCGAAATGAGCAGCCACGCCATCGCCCTGCGCATCCGTAACGACATTGAGGCCATCGGCCGGCAAACCGGCGCCAACCTCAAGATTGTCGAAGTGCCCCCCGGCCCGCCGGTGCTCTCCACCGTGGTGGCGGAAATCTATGGCCGCCCCGACCAGCCCTACTCCGCCCTCATCGCCGCCGCCGAAGACCTGCAAACGCGCATGGCCGCCGAGCAGGGCGTGGTGGACATTGACGACTCCGCCGAAGCCGCCCAGCAGAAGCTGTTCTTCCGCGTGGACCGCGAGAA
>MWEZ01000372.1 GCA_002071335.1 Verrucomicrobia bacterium ADurb.Bin018 | reverse complement strand
CCGCGGAAATCGAGAAATACCTGCCCGCGGATGGGCAGGATTTCATCAACGATGCCGACATTGAGCGCCTCTTGGTCATCACCGGCGAGCCGGAGGCCGGCGCGGTGCGCGAAATCATCGCCAAGGCGTTGGCGGTGCAAACGCTGAGCCAGGCCGAATTGGCCACGCTGATGCGCGTGCGCGATCCGGAGCTGTGGGCGGAAATGCGCACGGCGGCCGGGGCCGTCAAACGCAAGGTTTATGACAACCGCATCGTGACTTTTGCTCCGCTCTACATGAGCAGCAAGTGCGTCAATGACTGCGTCTATTGCGGTCTGCGCCGCTCCAACCCGGCCGTGGAACGCCGCGTGCTGAACATGGCGGAAGTACGTGCTGAAACCGAAGCGCTGGCCGGCAAACTCGGGCACAAGCGGTTGATCGTGGTCTATGGTGAGCATCCGGAATCGGGCGTGGACTACATCGCGGAGAGCATTCGCACGGTGTATTCGGTGCGGGTGTCCACGCGCCGCGGCATGGGCCAAATCCGCCGCGTGAACGTGAACGCTGCGCCGATGAGCGTGGCCGAGCTGAAGGTGCTGCACGAATGCGGGCTGGGAACCTTCCAAGTGTTTCAAGAAACTTATGACCGCCGCGCCTACGCGCGCCTGCATCCCGCCGGCACGATCAAGAGCGATTTCCGGTGGCGCCTCTACGCCATGCACCGCGCCCAGGAGGCGGGCATTGACGACAACGGCATCGGCGCGCTTTACGGCCTGACCGATTGGCGCTTCGAGTTGCTGGGCCAGTTGGCGCACGCCATCGAGATGGAGCGGTTCTGCGGCATTGGCCCGCATACGCTTTCATTTCCGCGGCTGGAGCCGGCGGTCAACACGCCGTTCAATGAGCAATCGCCGTGGCGAGTGAGCGACGACGATTTTGAGCGTATCGTGGTGCTGGCGCGGCTGGCCGTGCCCTACGCCGGCCTCATCATCACCGCGCGGGAAACACCAGCCATGCGCCGCCGCCTGCTGCCGCTGGGGGTCACCCAAATGGACGCGGCTTCCAACATCGGCGTGGGCGCCTATGCCGACGGCCAGGAAAAACAAAAAGGCGAGCGCCAGCAATTCCTGTTGGGCGATCCGCGCGGCCTCGATGAAGTCGTGCGCGAGTGGGCCCACGCCGGGCACATCACCAGCTTCTGCACCGCGGGCTACCGCTGCGGGCGCACCGGCAAGTGTATCATGGACCTGTTGCGCACCGGCGTGGAAGGCAAGTTTTGCAAGCTCAATGCCATCCTGACCTTCAAGGAATGG
>MWEZ01000371.1 GCA_002071335.1 Verrucomicrobia bacterium ADurb.Bin018 | reverse complement strand
GATGCCATCTCGACACTGTTTGCGGCGGCCTTGGTGATTCTGTTATTCGCGCCGGCGCAACTGGGTGACCTCGGTTTCCTGCTCTCCTTCTCGGCGGTGGCCGGCCTGCTGGCGATTCCCCCGGTGCTGGACAGCGCCATGCACCGCTGGTTCCGGCGCGATGCGTGGCAACTGCCCGGCGAAGAACCACCGCCCAAGCGGCGCTGGCGCGCAGCCGCCTTCAACGGTGTGCGGGCATTCAACGTGACGCTCGGCGCTTGGATCGCCACCGCGCCATTGACGTTGTACTTCTTTAATCTGGTTTCGCCGGTGGCGCTGGTCATGAATCTGTTGGTCATTCCATCCGCGTTCGTCATTTTGCTGGCGGGCGTATTGTGCCTGCTGTTCGCGCCGGTGAGCGCCATGATGGCCGGGATCTTCAATCATGCCGCCTTGGCGGTGGCGTTGTTTTTGACCAAGTGCATCGAGTGGGCGGCCGCCATTCCCGGTGGGCACTGGTTCATGCGGTCGCCGCCGTTGTGGGGCATGGCGGCGTGGTATGGCCTTTTGGTTGTGGTGGCCATCATGGCGCGGCGCGTGCGGGGCGCGATGTTGCTGGGCGGGCTGGCGCTGGCCCTGCTGGCCGCGGGGTGGGGGGTGTGGGAACAGCAGCGGTGCCGGTTGGTTGTGCTGGATGTGGGGTCGGGCAATGCCACGCTGGTGCAAGCCCGCGGCGCAGCTTATTTGGTGGACACGGGCGCGGCATTCCGCGCCGATGATTTGATGCGCGCCTTGCGCCGCGAGGGCGTGAACCGTTTGCAGGCGTTGATTCTGTCGCACGCCGATGCGCAGCATGTCGGCGCAGCCAAGGCCGTGATGGCGCAACTGCCCGTGGCCGAACTTTGGCTGCCGCAAGCCATTTGGCCGTCGCCGCTGATGAACAGTATTTTGACGGAGGCCGCTGCCGCCGGCATTCCGGTGCGGCGTTTGCAGCGCGGCGATTGCGGCCACTGGCCGGGCGGCTTGTGGTGGGAAGTATTGTGGCCGCCGGCGGAAATGAAAATGACGTGCGCCGATGATGCGGCATTGGCCCTGCGCGTGGCGCGGTGGGGCGTCAGCGTGATCGTGGCGGGTGATCTGGGCGGCGAGCAGGAAAAGAATCTGGCGCGTGGCGGGGCCGCCGTGGCTGGTTCGGTATTGTTGGCCGGGCGGCATGGCGATGCCCAGGCCAACTCGGCGCCTTGGCTGGATGCGGTGCGCCCACGTGATGTCGTGATCAGCGGCGGCGAGCACTTGCAAAAGAATTTGCCGGATGAAGA
>MWEZ01000370.1 GCA_002071335.1 Verrucomicrobia bacterium ADurb.Bin018 | reverse complement strand
CACTGCTGTCCGGTTAAAAACCCCGGTAAATCGGGCTGATTGTTGAGGTCAGGCATAATCGTTGGTGGTGGTGTTTGAGAAAGAGCCTGTAAAATGGGCGTTTTCTCGAAAAGAGTGATGCTGAAAATCTGTAGAATGGTGTAGAGGCTGGCCGGGAGCCGCAGTCGCTTCTTGAGGATGGCGACGAGCAGATAAACGCTGATCGCAATCCAGATTTGAGTGCGCACGGCGTTGTCCGAGGTGCCATAGAACGCTTTGATCCGCAAATGCTGCTTGATCCATTTGAAAAACAGTTCGATACGCCACCGGCAGCGGTAGAGTTGCGCGATGGTCAGAGCCGGTTCGGTGAAGTTGTTGGTGAGAAACACCAGTGCCTTGCCGGTCTGCGGGTCGCGAAAGCCGATGCGGCGCAGCGGCTCGGGATAATCGCGCCGGGCATAGAAGCCCGTCAGGATAACCGTCTGGTCGAAACGCAGGCCCGTGCGTTTGTCCACCGGGCGCGAGTAACGGCGCTGGAAACGGAAGTTGTGTTTGGCCCGGGTGACGAAAAAGGCCGAGCAGGAGTGCAGCCGGTGCAAGCGCGCAAAGTCCAGATAGCCGCGATCCATAATGTAGAACGAGCCCGCCTCGTAGCTGAGATCGTCGAGGATGTTCACGTCGTGAACCTTGCCCGGCGTGAGAATGACCACGGTGGGAAAGTTGCCGCGCAAGGTCAGCAGGGTATGCAGCTTGATCGCGGCCTTGTGGCGGCGGAACTTGGCCCACGGGAAAAGCGAGAGACACAAATCGATGGTGGTCGAGTCCAGGGCATAGGCCGCCTGTTTGAGTTCGACCCCAAAAGGTTCGTCGGCATAGAGAACGGCAGCCTGCTCGATCAGGACGCGGGCGAAGTCGGCGAAGATGCGCCAGTCGCGTTTCTCGTTGGCATCGGCCAGCGTGCTGCGGGCCACGGTTTGGCGGATGCCGCTGTGATAGAGTTTGGGGCCGACGGCCCCGAGACAGGTGGTGATGTCGCGCAAGCTCTCGCGATAGGTCAGCTGGGCGAACGCCATGACGAGGAACTGCTCGTAAGTGGGCAGCGAGCGCACGCGATGGTTGCCGCCGTAGCGGCGGACGCACTTGTCGAATTCGTATTTGGGCAGTTCGTCCATGAGTTGGGCGAACACGGTCCGGCCTTCGTTCATGCTGGGCTTTCTCCGCGGTTGAGCGGAGGAAAACCGTGCGAAGGAGCCGTTGGAAAATGAAATCGAAAAAAGTCATGAGCGTCGTTTCAGGCCCGTTTTATCGAGGTAAAATCAAT
>MWEZ01000369.1 GCA_002071335.1 Verrucomicrobia bacterium ADurb.Bin018 | reverse complement strand
GCTGATTTGTAATCAGCAGGTCATCGGTTCGAGTCCGATCGCCGGCTCCATGGCGAGGGCAAAGGAACAAACACATGAAGTACCTGTTGGATTTGATCTTGGTGGTGTGTGTGGTGGGGCTGGGGTATTTGTGGAATGGCGAGAAGAAAAACAGCCGCACGAAAAGCGACCAGATTGACCAGCTTTATGCCGCGCAGGCCAAGTTGGAACTGGATCTGAAAGCGGCGCAGGCTTCCGGCGAGAAGCTTGCCGCGGACTTGGCCGCGCTGACGGAAACCGAACAGCAACTGCGCCAAGAATGGGAGGCACAAACGGAAGCGCTGGCGGCCAAAACCGCAGAGGCGGATGAGTTGCGCCAAATCAGCCAGAAGCTCAAGGAGCGCGTGGACGAGCTGCAAGGCTATAAAGACCGGGCCAGCAAGGCGATCATTGCCGAAAAGCCGCCGCCGGCCGGCCAGCCGTAATTTGCTGCGCCCGGATAGCGGGTTGAGGAGCGCGCGAAGTGTCCAAACTGCTGGGCGTGGATTATGGCGACCGCCGCACGGGGGTCGCGATTAGCGATGCTGCCCAACTGATTGCCTTCCCGCGCGAGACGCTGCATTGCCCCCAGTTGGCCCAAGCCGCAGCCGCCGTGGCCAAGCTGGCAGAGGCCGAACAAGTGGCCGCGATCATCGTGGGGTATCCGCTGAACATGGACGGTTCCGCCGGGCCCCGCGCGACGCGGACCGATGAATTTATGGCTGAGCTGGCGCGGCGCACCGCCATTCCGGTGCGCCAGTGGGATGAGCGGTTGAGTACCAAGTCGGCCGAGTCGGTATTGATCGAAGCCGGCACCCGCCGCGACAAGCGCCGGGAAGTGGTGGATAAATTGGCTGCGCAAATCATGCTGCAAAACTATCTCGACGCGCACGGCCCCGCGCCGGACGATCCCGCGCCATGAGTCCCGTGCCCGCCAAAGGGCCCACGCCACGCACCCGCCCGCCGCGGGGCGGGCAGCGCTATCGCCTGACCATCGCCTACGACGGCACTGATCTTTACGGCTGGCAAACGCAGCCGGGCAAATCCACCGTGCAGGGCGCGCTGGAGGCGGCGTTGCAGCAGCTTACCGGCGAATCACCGCGCGTCCATTCCAGCGGGCGTACTGATACTGGCGTCCACGCCCGCGCGCAGGTGGCGCACCTCGATTTGGCGCGCCCGTGGGAACCTTGGCGTTTGCAAAAAGGCCTGAATGCGCTGCTGGCGGACGACATCCGCGTGACGGAGTTGCGCCGCGCGCGCCCAACCTTCCACGCCCGCTACGACGC
>MWEZ01000368.1 GCA_002071335.1 Verrucomicrobia bacterium ADurb.Bin018 | reverse complement strand
TTCTTCGATGAAAAATCCTGATGCGTTCAAACGCGCCGCGCGTGTATCCACCATCTTGTTCTTCATCTTCATGCTGCTGCACCAGACCGATAAGCTGCTCATCGGTCCGCTGCAGACCCAGGTGATGGAGACTTTTCATATGACCTACACCCAGTGGGGCGCCATCAACACCGGCGCGCTGCTGGTGGGCGCCATCCTCTACCCGGTGTGGGGCTGGCTCAACGACCGCTACAACCGCGGTAAACTGCTGGCGCTGGCCTCGCTCATCTGGGGCTCCACCACCTGGCTCTCCGCTATTGTCAAAACCTTCCCGGCTTTCCTGGTCACGCGTTCTTCCACCGGCATTGATGATTCCAGCTACCCGGGCATGATGAGCCTGCTGGCAGACTACTACCCGCCCAAGTCGCGCGGCAAGGTCTACGGCATTCTTCAGCTCACCCAGCCTATCGGCTACCTGCTGGGCATGGTGCTGGCGCTCATGCTCGGCGGCGTGATTGGCTGGCGCTTTATTTTCTACATCACCGGCTCACTGGGCGTGGTGCTGGCCATCGCCATATTCTTCGGCGTGAAAGACGTGCCGCGCGGCAGCAGCGAAGAGGAACTGCACAATGTGGAAAAGAGCAAGTACAAGTTCAACTGGAAAACTGCCATCGCCATCTTCAAGAAGCGCAGCCTGTGGTTTGTGTTTGCGCAGGGCTTCATCGGCGTTTTCCCCTGGAACGTGATCACCTATTACTTCTTCGGCTACCTTTCCACCGACCGCGGTTATGACAGCACCACCCAGCTGCTCATCATGGCGCCGGCGGTGCTCTTCATGGCGGCAGGCTACCCGCTGGGCGGCGCGCTCGGCGACCGTCTCTTCAAACGCACCCAGCGCGGACGCCTGATCGCCGGCGCTATCGGCATCTTTATGGGCGCGGTGCTGCTGTACTTCACCATCCACACGCCCAACCCACAGGTCTTCCTCTTCGCCGCCCTGCTGATGGGCACGGCGCTCTTCATGCCCTTCGCCTCTCCGAATATCATTTCGACCATTTACGATGTCACCCTGCCGGAAGTGCGCTCCAGCGCAAACGCCATTCAGAACTTCATTGAATTCATCGGTTCCGCGGCAGCGCCGCTCATCGCCGGCATCATCGCCGATAAGTTCAGCGTGGGCACCGCCATCCTGTCCATCTGCCTTACCGCCTGGGCGCTGTGCTTCTTGTTCATCCTCGTGGCCATCGCGCTCATCCCCAAAGACATCAACGCCATGCACCGCCAGCTGCAGGAGCGCGCGGAAGCCGAAAAAGCCGCTTAAAAACA
>MWEZ01000367.1 GCA_002071335.1 Verrucomicrobia bacterium ADurb.Bin018 | reverse complement strand
TTTTCAATGACCACGGGCTGCTGCTCGGCCGAAGGCAGACGGCGGATGAAGTGTTCGTCCAAATAGATATCCACTTCCGCCATGAATGTGGATTCACGCCGCATCAGCGAGGTCAGCGGGAATTGCACCACCGTCACCAGCATCAGCGCAAGGAATGTGGTGTCGAACGCCACACCCAGGCTGATGGTCACGTTGGCGATGGCGCCCTTGATGGCCGACAGTTCCGCCGAGCCCGACAAGAAGTTGGCGAATCCGCCGACGGCCGCGCCCAGTCCCTGCACCGTACCGATGAACCCGAGAATGGGAATCACCCACATCATCAGACGCACGAGGGTGAAGGTCATGTCCGAAATCGTGGAGTCGCGGCCGGCTTCCGTGCCGATCCAGCCCGTCACGCGGCCCAAGTCCTTCGTGGACACCCACAAGCCGAGGGCGCGGTTCAAGCGGCTCAACAGCACGCTTTCCTTGTCGCCGCCGGTTTCCTGAATGCGCCGGCGCAGGGCCTGGATTTCTTCTTCGCTTTCCATGTTCACGCCGCGGACCTTGGCGGAGTCAGCCGCGATATGCTTGATCTGGTTGCGCAGAATCCGGTTCTTCTGGAACAGGAAGAAAATAATGACGTAGAAGCAAAGCAATTCGAGCCATTGAACCGGCCCGCGTTGGTTCACCAGCGCGTTCAGGTAGCTGGGCCAAGAGCCTAATTCGGCGTTATGACCCCAAAAATACAGGAAATAGCAGGTGGCCATGGTGCAGATGACCGCGCCAACAATCTGGATCCAGACGTTGGCATCCGTAGTGGGGCGGGTACTGCTAAACCCCCCGGTTTCGTCTGCGTCGTCCACAACCGCGGCGGGGGGGGGCGTGGTTTCCAAGGGCTTAACCTGTTCGTCGAGTTTTTCTTTCGCCATAATCTATAACCTGCTTACGGGTGGCTTGGCCTCGCCGCACATGCGGCCTGATTTTTCGAGATACTATCCCAAAACTTTGCCCTGCCGTCGATAACAAATTAACCGCACCTGAATATTTCCCGGCGGCGAATATCTCTGCGCCGCCCCAATCGGGGACATCGGCCAGACTGTTCATGCAACCGTCGCCGGCAAAATTACTTGCTCTGGTTTTTGGCTGGTGCCACCGTTTCACTAAAATCTTTTCCCGGCCGCAAAAATTCCGCCCATTCGGCCAACCCATAGGCCAGGTGCATCAGGGGAATCACGACCAGCAAACCGAGGTCGGCCCACCGGCGGGTTTGCCGCACCGTGCCGCCCGTCACCCACAGGGCAAAAAGACCGTAGAGCCCGAGTTCCAGCGCCA
>MWEZ01000366.1 GCA_002071335.1 Verrucomicrobia bacterium ADurb.Bin018 | reverse complement strand
CTGCATGGCCTTGCGGCGGCCGGCGGCATCGGCCGGCGTTTCCAATATATAGAGCGGCTGACCGGATGTGACGACATCGCCATCCTTGACCTTGGCTTCCAGCAGAAAGCCGGCCATGGACACATGCACCGCCAGGGTATTCATTTCCACGCGACCGGGCAGCACTTGTTCCCGCGTACAGCCCGCCAGCAGCAGGCCCGCGCCCAGCAGCATTATTCGCCGTAGTTTATTCTTCATGCTTCCTCCGCAATAACACGCGTGTTGCGCCGTAGGCCCGGTCGCGCAGCAACGTCCAGCCGGGGAACTCCCGTGGCGGCGCCTTGCCTTCGGTTTCCCACACCCAAAATCCGCCGGGGCGCAGCCAACCCGACTGCCCAAGTGCGGCGGCGATACGGGCTTCCCAGTCCTGCTCCTTGGCTAGTTCGTAGGGCGGGTCGGCGAGCACCAGATCGAAGCCGGCGCCCGCGTAGGGCGCGCTCAACAGCGAAAACACATCCGCGACCACGATACGGCCGGCATCTGGCGGCACCTGCAGCGCTTGCAAATTGGCCCGCAGGCAGCGCAACGCGGGCTTGCCACATTCGACCCACTCCACCCATGCGGCGCCGCGGCTCCATGCTTCCAGCCCCAGCGCGCCGCTGCCGGCAAACAGATCCAAAACGCGCGCGCCGGGAATCACACTGGCCAAAGTGGAAAAGATTGCCGCGCGCACCTTGTCTTGCGTCGGGCGGATATCGGCCCCCGCCGCCGTCAACAGGCGGCCGCCATGACTGCCGCCAGTCAGTCTCATGGGCTCCGCTCCCGCGCCCATCGGCAAACGGCGCGCGCCACGGCGGCTTCATGGCCCTTGAAACTGTGGTTGGCCCCGACGACCAGTTGGGTTTGAATGTCGCGAGTGGCGGCCTTGCGTTGCAGGATATCCAGCATGGCGGCGGGCGGCAGCGCGGCGAATTCCTCCGCGTCGCCAAACAGCGCATACATCGGTACTTTGACGCGGCGGAAATGGGTCAGCGGACCGGCATAGCGAAAAATATTGGCTTCAATGGCGCGCGGATTGGCGATGCTCAGAAATCGTTTGGCAGTGAACCGCTCATAGAGCGCCTGAATCAGCGCCGAGCCCTTGCCGGCGGCCAGCATTTTGCGCGCCCAGGCCACTTTGCGATCGAACTGCCGGCCCAGCGCCTGCCGGGTGATGGCATAGTCGTCCGCCGGCGCCAGCAACACCAGACCCGACACCGCACGCGCGCGGCGACGCGATTGCCAAAAAACAATTTTTTGGCAGCCGGTGCTGTGGCCGACAAAAAACAGTCGCCGGTGC
>MWEZ01000365.1 GCA_002071335.1 Verrucomicrobia bacterium ADurb.Bin018 | reverse complement strand
TAGCAGGCTGCTGAAAAAGTCCGAGATTGGTTGAACGAAACGCGGCGTACTTGGTCTATGGTGGCAACATGCGAGGCCATCGTCCCGTCCAGCCCAGTTTCGTGAGTCTGATCAACGTGGAGGCGTTGATCGCCGCCGATCATCCGATCCGCGCGATCAAGCGGATGTGCGACGAGGTGCTGCGGGAGATGGATGCGCACTTCGACGATATCTACGCGGCCGACGGCGCGCCCTCGATCCCGCCGGAGACGCTGTTGAAGGCGAAGGTGCTGCAGGCGCTCTACACGGTGCGTTCGGATCGGCAGCTGTGCGCGCGGCTGCAAACCGACCTGCTGTTCCGCTGGTTCATCGACCTACCCTTGGAGCAGGCCGTCTTCGACGCCTCGGTCTTCAGCAAGAACCAGGAGCGGCTGCTCTCCCACGCGGTGGCCGACCTGTTCTTTGCCGAGGTCGTCGAGCTGGCCCGCCGCCATGGCTGGATCTCCGACGAGCACTTCAGCGTCGATGGCACGTTGATTGAGGCGTGGGCCTCGTTGAAGAGCTTCCGGCCCAAGGACGACCAGCAGGGGCCGGGCGGCGGCAACGCGTGGATGGACTTCAAGGGCGAAGCACGCCGCAACGACACCCATCAATCCACGACCGACGCCGAGGCGAAGCTGGTGCGCAAGGGGCCGGGCAAGGAAGCCCGGCTGTGCTTCGCCGGCCATGCGACCATGGAGAACCGCCACGGGTTGTGCGTGCTCTTCGACGTCAAACCCGCAGTCGGGGCGCCGGAGTCGGCGGTGGCTGTCGAGCAACTGACCGAGCTGCGCAACCGCGGCTTCCGCCCGAAAACAGTAGGCGCCGACAAGGGCTACCACACGCGCGAGTTCATCGAGGGTACCCGCCAACAGGGCGTCGTGCCGCACCCGGCCCTCAAGGCCGGGCAGAAGACCTGGCGCGTGCGCCTGACCGCGGCGCACGCCCTCAGCCAGAAGCTGCGCAAGCGCATCGAGGAGATCTTCGGCTGGGCCAAGACCACCGGGTGCCTGCGCAAGAGCCGCTACCGCGGCGTCGATCGCACGCATGCACAAGGACAATACGTGGTCGCCGCCTGCAACCTGGTGCGGATGGCCAAACTGCTCCTCTCCGGCCCACCGCAACCGGTGCGGGCGTGACGCCCGCCGGGCCCGCGGTGTGCCCGCACACCGCGAATCGGCCCGAAAACGCTGCGGGCCGCGCCGCTTCGGCGGCGCCAACACCCAAGCGCAGCTTGCTTTTGCGGCTGAATACGCCGCGATAAGCCTCCGCTCCATCAAAACCGGTGGTTTTTCAGCAGCCTG
>MWEZ01000364.1 GCA_002071335.1 Verrucomicrobia bacterium ADurb.Bin018 | reverse complement strand
CGCCCTGTTTTTTCCACGCAATGGAACAACTTTGACCCCACTTTTCCACACAATGGAACAACTTTGAGGCGATTTTTCCACACTGTGGAAAAAGTTGGGCTGATTTTTCCACGGTGTGGAAAAGTATTGGCGAGGGGGGTGTTTTTTGGGTTGGTCAAGGGGCCGTTGGGGGAGTAGTGTTGGGCTTCCAAATACTGGGCGGCCGGCAGGCGGCGCCCAAGAGGATTTTATTGAGTGGTGTATGATTGTCGTAATGAAAAAAGGGGCCACGGAGGCCGAGGTTGAAGCGCTGACGGCAGCCGTGGCCGAGTGGGGGCTAAAGGCGCATGTGAGCCCCGGCACGGAAGTGACCGTGATTGGCTTGATCGGCGACGCGGCGCGCGATCACGAGGCGACGTTGGCCCTGATGCCGGGCGTGGACAAGGTGCTGCCGGTGCTGAAGCCATACAAGCGGGTCAGCACGGAGTTCCATCCGGAGAAAACCGTCATCAAAATCCCGCCGGCGCGGCACGGGGACCGGGGGTTGAGCATCGGCGGGACGGGGGTGGTGGTGATGGCGGGGCCGTGTGCGGTGGAGAGCCGCGAGATGATTTTATCGCTGGGGGCGTTCCTGAAGGGGGCGGGGGCGCACATGATGCGGGGGGGGGCGTTCAAGCCGCGGACGTCGCCCTATGCGTTCCAAGGGCTGGGGGTGGAGGGGTTGCGCTATCTGGCCGAGGAACGGGCGGTGGTGGGGCTGCCGGTGATTACCGAGGTCATGGACCCGCGCGATGTGGAAATGGTGGGCGAGTTTGCGGATATTATCCAGGTGGGGGCGCGCAACATGCAGAACTTCAATTTGCTGAAGGCGGTGGGGCGCTGCGGCAAGCCGGTGATGCTCAAGCGCGGGCTGGCGAATACGCTGGAAGAGCTGCTGATGAGCGCGGAGTATGTGGTGAGCGCCGGCAATCCGGAGGTAATCCTGTGCGAGCGGGGTATCCGTACGTTCGAGAAGTTTACGCGCAATACGCTGGATTTGAGCGCGGTACCGGTGCTGAAGCGCGAGAGCCACCTGCCGGTGGTGGTGGACCCCAGCCACGGCGTGGGGCAGTGGGATTTGGTGGCGCCCATGGCCAAGGCGGCGGTGGCGGCAGGCGCGGATGGGCTGATTATTGAGGTGCATCCGGATCCGGCGCAGGCGGTGTCGGATGGGGCGCAATCGTTGACCCCCAAACGGTTCAAGGAACTGCTGGGGGCGTTGGAGTTGGTGGCGCGGGCCGTGGGGCGTAATTTGCATTAAGGGGCGCATGACGCAGGAAGCGGGCATTTCGATTGTGGGGCTGGG
>MWEZ01000363.1 GCA_002071335.1 Verrucomicrobia bacterium ADurb.Bin018 | reverse complement strand
CTGCGCTACTTCAACGTGTTCGGCCCACGGCAGGATCCTGCCTCGCACTACGCGGCGGTCATCCCGCTCTTCATGCGCGCGTATGCCGCCGGGCGCCAGCCCACCATCTTCGGCGATGGCTCCCAAACCCGCGACTTCACGTTTGTCGAAGACATTGTGCAGGCCAATCTGGCCTGCCTCACCGCGCCGGCGGCTGCCGCTGGTCGGGTGTATAACGTTGCCTACGGTGAACGGATTTCCATTCTGGATTTGGCCCGCGAAATTGCCGCGCTGGCCGGGCAGCCCTGCGCCCCGCAATTCGCCCCGGCTCGCCCGGGCGACATCCACGACTCGCAAGCTGATTCCACGCTGGCGCGCCAAGTCCTTGGCTGGCAACCGGCCCACACGTTTACCGCCGGCTTGCGCGCCACATTTGACTGGTTTGTCCAGCATCAGAAGTAGCGATTTTCCGGCGCGCACCGGCGCCGAAAAAATGTTCCGGAACGCTTGCAAAAAATCTTGCGCGGTGGTACATTCAAGATGTCGAGAGCAGATGTTCTTTGGTAGCTGCAAAACGTGAGCAAGAATTTTTCCCTGCCTTGCACGACAGGGGCCTAATTCTCCTACCCAACACCATTGAAAACGGGAGCTGGTGTTCGTTTGTGGACGGCGTGTCCGATCCCCGGAATTTCCGGCAAGCAAGCGACAGGTTCCCACCTTATGTACATAAGGTCAGGAGATTCGTCCCACCGGCAAGGCGGGGATTTTTTTGTCCTCACCCCCCCGCCGAGGGACCTGGTCACAAAAACCGATTCCGGTTGGGCTCCCGACAGGAAGGTCTCGTCCCTCAACCATTCCCGCCCGACAAAAACAGTGAAATTGTTGGGTGTTCCAAGGCGGAACTCCCCTCAGGTCTGCTGGCGCAGGACCGATTCGGCAATTTCTTGCACCTGCTCGGGGGTGAGCACGGGTGGCTCAAAACAGCGGTCGTTTATGAAGCGGATGGCGTCGCGGATCAGGAATGCACGGTTTTCGCCGTTGGCAATGTGCAGTTCCACCGAGGGGTGGGTGAAGACTGCCATGGCGTGGACGTGGTCGTCCGGCACACGCTTGGCCAGCAGGGTGATGAACATCCGCCGCTGCCGTTCGCACTGCTGAACGGGGCTTTTGACGCGTCGCGTGAGGCCGTTGGTGCGGCGCTGGGTCCAGGTGGCGGCATCGGCCTCGCCGCTCAAAATGCCCGCCCAATACTTGGATTCCATGACGTAGATGCCGGAGGGCGCGATAATGAGGTGATCAATTTGCCCGCGCTCGTGGGCGATGCGCAAGTCGAGATCGTTGAGGATGACATG
>MWEZ01000362.1 GCA_002071335.1 Verrucomicrobia bacterium ADurb.Bin018 | reverse complement strand
CTTGAGCGTGAACAGCCCGTCGGTGCTGGCGATGTTTACCGTAGCGTGGAAAGTCCTGTTGGCGTATGCCGTTTCTACCAGCGGCGAGGCAATGCCGCCTGACCCGGACCCGCCGAGCAGTGCGCTTGCAGTCACTGCCGGCGCCGCCCCACGGTCTTTCATCGCCGGAATGGCGCTTGGCTGTCCTTGTGCCTGCATCGTCAGCTTGTGGAGCGCTTCGGTCAAGTCCTTGGAACTCATACCGGAGTTTCCCGCAGGGTGTTGGTCTGTAGAGACAGGTCAAGATTAAGCCCGCCCGCATGAGTGCTGTCGAGAACCCGTACATAAATCGGCACCGCATTGCCCGAACTGCTATTGATCGTCGCCGGCAAAGCAAGCGTTGCGCCGCCGGTGGCGCTGCCCAACCCTACGGAACTCAGCGCCAGCTTGACATCTGTTGCCGGGCTTCCGGAGCCGCCCGCAGAATCGACAATCGAAACCGTTACCGCGTCGACCCCTGGATTGCTGTCAGCCTCGCAAACACGGCTGGCCACGGCGCTGCCGAAATAGATGGTCTTGTCCTCAGCCACGGGGCTGGAAATCGCTTGCAGAAATTGCAGCGGCGTCGTTATCGGAGTGGTCAGGGCCGCGTCCGAGAAGAATCCGAATGAAAGCGACATGGCATTGCTCCTAGAAGGTAATGGCCAGGCTGCCGGCAGCGATGTTGACGGCGCCGGTCATGGGCTGGGTGATATTGATAGGGTCGCGGTCCGGGGCCGGAATGGCCGGCATGATGATGCGAAATTGCGGCAAGAAAGTTGGCTTTGATGCGTCGTAATTTGATCCGCGCGGGTCGCAGTTGAAGAGGAAGCCGAGCAGATTGGCCTCCACAACCGGCAGGATTGTGTTGTATGACGCCCCCACCCAATTGCCCAGCGTCGGGGCCGTGAGCGCATGCCCGACTCCGCAATATGGCGCAACCACGCCGGCCGTAAAATCCGTCGTCGTGCTGTTGCCTTCAGGAACGGCAAGCACAAAGCTGCTCTCGGCCGCGCCACTGTCGATATCGAGAGAGTGGGCAATCTCTACCACTTGCCCGGTTGCCGCAATCGACACGGCATTGACGGCAAGCACGTCGCCGATCTCCCAGCGCGCGTCGAGCGGCCGGGCGAATCCCACCTGACGCTTACGCCTGCCAGAAGCTGCCAGGCGCAACGCTTTGGCAACAACAAAATTGGCGGCATCCTGCAAATCAGCGGGGAGAACATCGGGCAGATGATCCATTGCCCCGTTAGTTGGCGGCCATGGCGCCGGAAGCCCTTCGTAGCCAGTCAGGGCGACGTTGACGGCGGGTGCGTTGGCAGTGTACAGCCCG
>MWEZ01000361.1 GCA_002071335.1 Verrucomicrobia bacterium ADurb.Bin018 | reverse complement strand
GAGAATGTAGCATCCAGTGACTTTTTGGCGTGAATACCTTACCTTTCTTCTGGGTGTCCCATTGTTGAACTCAGGAAACGTTGGCAAATTGATGCACTCATGAATGCTCCCTCAATGTCGCCCGCTTGAACATTGGACGTTGGTTATTGGTGCCAAGCCATTGCCCCTCCCGATTTGGGCATTGGATGTCGGATGCGGCGACGATCTGCTCAATCAATACTTCGGCGACGTGCGGTGCCCGTGCTTTCTTGACAAAGCTGGGCGCGCGCCGTTGAATGAGCGGCTGATTTGCCCCAAAGGATAGACTCATGTTCAAACCCGTTTCCAGCAAGCACTCCTTTCCCCGGATGGAGGAAGATATCCTCGCCCTCTGGGAAAAGGAACAAACTTTCCAGCAATCGTTGGCCAACCGGCGCACGGCAAAGGAATATATTTTTTATGATGGCCCGCCGTTTGCCACGGGCCTGCCCCACTACGGTCACTTGCTGGCGGGCACCATCAAGGACATCGCCCCGCGCTACCAAACCATGCGCGGGCACTTTGTGGAGCGTCGTTTCGGCTGGGACTGTCACGGGCTGCCGATTGAAGCGCTGGCGCAGGAGAAGCTTGGTTTAGCCGGTGCGGCGGACATCGCGGCCAAGGGGGTGGACGTATTCAATGAGACCTGCCGCTCGATGGTGCTGACCTATGTGGAAGAGTGGCGCAAAACCGTCACCCGCATGGGCCGTTGGGTGGATTTCGACAATGACTACAAGACCATGGACGTCACGTTCATGGAAACCATTTGGTGGGTTTTCAAGCAACTGTGGGAGCAGGGGCGGGTCTATAAGTCGCACCGCATCATGCCCTACTCATGGAAGCTCAACACACCGCTGTCGAACTTCGAGGCCGGCAGCAACTATCAGGATGTGCAGGATCCCTCCATCACGGTGCGTGTGCGGCTGCGCGATCTGCCCGCCGGGTTGGACCCGCAAGGAGCGCCGGTTTTTGCGCTCATTTGGACCACCACGCCCTGGACGCTCTACGGCAACCTGGGCATCTGCGCCGGGCCGGGCATCGAGTATGTGGCGGTGCGCGATGTGGCCGACCACAACGTGTACCTGCTGGCAGCCGCGCGCCTCGCCGCCTACTACAAAAAACCGGACCAATACGAAGTTCTCGCCAAGTGGCCGGGCGAGGCGCTGCGCGGCTTGGCCTATGAGCCGCTTTTCCCGACATTTGTCGGCACGCCCAACGCGTTCCAGATTCTCAACGATGGCTTTGTCAGCACCGAAGACGGCACCGGACTCGTCCACATGGCGCCGGCATTCGGTGAGGACGACTTCCGCGTGTGCAAGGCTGCCGGCATTCCGCTGCGCGAC
>MWEZ01000360.1 GCA_002071335.1 Verrucomicrobia bacterium ADurb.Bin018 | reverse complement strand
AATGCGCTCAGGTACGCCCAATACATCACGCCGAATTGCACTGCGCCGATGGCCACCAACAAGGCCGCCAACCGCGCGGGTACCCGTCGAACAAACGGCAAAAACACCAATGCGGACAGCCCCAGCCGCACCCATCCCACCCACGCCGACGGCAAACCCGCCAACGTGTTGCCGATCAATCCGAACGAAAACGCCCAGATTAGCGAAACTAGGACCAACTGCATCATGGGCCGGCCAGTATGATCCGCCCCGCCCCCCGAGCAAAAGACAAAAACAGCCTTTTTGTTTCTGCGGCTGCCATCATATCAGCGCCGCATTCAAGGGGGGGGGGGCACGATCTATCCGCCCGGCCTCAACCTTGTCAGCCGTACGGGTCCGCAACGAGTGAATAAAAACACAAAATACATCACTTTAAAAATGCCCAGAGTTTATAAAGTCTGGACAGTAGCTTAAAAATGACTGTTTAAAAATAAACTAAAAAATATACGTAATAATTTATATATGATTGGGATATGAATATTTTAAAAAATGTCCAGAGTTTATAAACTGTGGACAGTTGAGCAAAAATTAAAAATATGTGACGCATGGTGCATAAATGAGGGTGGTATGAAAAACCCCGCCCCGGAGGGGGGCGGGGTGGGGTGATGATGAGAGGTTATTCTGTGGTTTCGGGGGAGGCTTCCGGGGCGGCTTTGGGGCCGCGGTGTTTGTGGCCGCTTTCGGAGCCGGCGCCCTTGGCGTGCGGGAATTTCTTGAAGGGCTCGCGGGTGTCGGGGCGTTCGTTGTTCAAGATGCGCTGCAACTGGGCTTCGATGAGCTGGTCGCGGTCGCCTTTGCAGCTCTCGATTTGAGCCTTGAGGGCGGCGAGGCGTTCTTCGGCTTGGGCCAGCCGCTTTTCCTTGCTGGCTTGGGCGAGGTCCACGGCTTCGCCGATTTTGTCGCGAAGCTGCGCAACGAGTTCAGCCTTCTTGGCTTCGTCAGTTTCGAGGCGGGCGGCTTCGCCTAGGCTGCGCATGGCTTTGTGCAGGCCGCGCATTTTTTGCATGGTTTCGGCATCGAGGGGGCCGCCGGCGTAGCGGCCGGCTTCGGCGGGGTCGTTTTGTCCCCAGCGCGGCTGTTCGGTGCCGGCCATGGGGCAGTCGCCCGCGCGGGCGCGCATCTTACCTTCGCCGCGGCCGGAGCCTTTTTCGGCAAAGGCTACACTGGCCACGAGCAGGGCCAGGGAGGTGAGGATCAGTGTCTTTTTCATGTGGGGTCTCCTGTGGGTTGGTTTGGTTTCTACATTTCCATGGTGAGGAAGAAATCATCGGTGGCAATGGACGCGAGCAGGTCTTCGAGTTCCGTGAACTCGGCATCCATGGG
>MWEZ01000359.1 GCA_002071335.1 Verrucomicrobia bacterium ADurb.Bin018 | reverse complement strand
GATGAAAAAGTGATCGGCTATGACTTGGAGCGCTCCGAAGCGGGCGGCCCTTTCGCGCCGGTGGGACGGCTCAGCGGGCGAGAGATTGCGGAATATGAGGATGGTGGGGGCGAACTGGCCCGCTCCTGGCGCTCCGGCAATAAAAATCCGTTGCAAGATGGCACGCCGTACATCCACCGCATCCGTGCCGTCAATACCGCCGGCGCGGCGTCCCCCTGGGTGGAAACTGCCGGCGCCACGACCAAGGTAGTCCCGGCCAAGCCGACGGGCCTCAAAGCCTCCGAGCGGCGCGCGCGAGTGATCGGCTTGGTCTGGGCCGCCAATCCCGAAAAAGACATCGCCGAATACGTCGTGGCCATGTCCCCCTTTCCTGACCGCAACTTCACCGAAACCGCACGAATTCCGGCCGGCGCCACGCGCGGGCTAAAGCAGGAAAACCTGCCGCCCGATCTGACGCGCTATTACCGCGTCAAAGCCGTTGATGCCGACGGGCTCGAAAGCGAATGGTCCGATGTGGTGTGCGGCACCACCAAACCCCTGCCCGCCGCGCCGGCGGAGCTGGCCGTGGAATGGGAAGAAGACGGCGCGCGCCTGCAATGGACACCGCCACCGGAGCGCGACATTGTCCGTTACCGCGTGCTGAACAAAAGATTGTTTGGCCAGGATGAAATTAGCACCTGCACCAGCCCGTCCATCCTGATCCCGCTCGCGACACTCGCCCCGAAAAAAGTCTTCATCGTCATCGCTGTGGACAAAGACGGTCTGGAAAGCCCACCCTCCCCCCCTCTCGAAGCCCGCCCCCCGCGCTGACCCCAACGCATCGCCAAAGTTTTCCACGCTGTGGAAATATACTTTCCACACTGTGGAAAAATTCGCGGCGCAGGGCTGATTTTTTTCCACGCAATGGAAAAAGTTTGAGCGATTTTTCCACACAATGGAAAATAGGCGAGTGCCGAGCCCGAGCCCGCAGGGCGATGGGCGAACGCGAGCTCTATAGCGCCGGCGCAGCCGGGCGAGCGAGCGAGCCATAGCGAGCGCAGCGGCAAACTTTGGCGAGATTTTCCACACAATGGAAAAACTTTGAGCGATTTTTCCACGCAATGGAAAAACTTTGAGGAAAGTTTATCCCGCGCGGGCGGGATTTTCCACACTGTGGAAAAGTTTGACGGCGCATTTTTTAGTTTGCCGTTGACGGTGGGCGGAGGGGGGAATACAAACAGCCTCCATGGATGACTTTTTGCCCTATTTGCGGCAGGCCTTCCGGCAGGCGCACGGCCTGCCGCTGCTGGTTCCGCCGCTGGCGGTTCCAGAGCCGGCGTCGCGGCTGCTGACATGGGCACGGCGGCACCGCATCCGCAATTTGAT
>MWEZ01000358.1 GCA_002071335.1 Verrucomicrobia bacterium ADurb.Bin018 | reverse complement strand
CGAGTTGACTCATCCAAGTTGCCCGCGTGATGGGGGTCGTTGACTCGTCCAAGGATGCCCGCGTGGGTCACGATGACGGATGGAGCTCACGTTGGCGACACGGCGACAGATCACCAAGGCGCAGGTCGATCGGTATCGCACTGGCACGAAGGCCGAGAAGTCGGCCCTGTTGGACGCGATCTGCCAGGTCACCGGCTGGCACCGCGACCATGCCCGTAAGGCGTTACGTCAACGGTTGGCCGGCCCGGCACCGGTACGGGCCCCCCGGGTGCCGACCTTCCAATACGACCAGGCGGTCATCGACGCCCTGGTGACTTGTTGGAGCGTGCTGGACGGCCCCACCGGCAAACGACTACGCCCAGGCCTGCCGACACTGGTACCAACCATGCTGGCCCATCAGGAACTGACCTGCCCCCCGCAGGTGATCGACCAGTTGCTGGGCATGTCCGCGGCCACCATCGACCGGCGGCTGCGTCCCTATCGGACCGGTCTGGTCGCCACCAAAGGCCAGTCGATGACCCGCCCCGGCAGCATGCTCAAGTCCGCGATCCCCATGAAGACCTGGCACGACTGGGACGACACCCGCCCCGGGTTCCTGCAAATCGACCTGGTCGGCCACGACGGCGGCGACAACAACGGCGCGTTCCACTACACCCTGGACGCCACCGACGTCGCCACCGGATGGACCGAATCAATCACGGTGCGCACCAAGGGAGAACGCATCGTCTCCGCCGGCCTGGAACAACTACGACTGGCGTTCCCGTTCGCGGTCCTGGGCATCCACAGCGACAACGGGTCCGAGTTCATCAACCACCACCTCCTGCGCTGGTGCGACACCCGTCAGATCACCTTCAGCCGCGGCCGCTCCAACCACAGCAACGACCAAGCCCACATCGAACAGAAGAACTGGTCCGAGGTCCGCCGAGCCGTCGGCTACTACCGCTACGACACCACCCGAGAACTCGACCTACTCAACGAACTGTGGCCCCTGCAGTCGATCCTGGACAACCTGTTCCTCCCCCAACAGAAACTCGCCACCAAGACCCGCAACGGCGCCAAAGTCACCAAAACCTACGACCAGGGCGCGACCCCCTACACCAGACTCACCCGCGACCACCCCGACGCCCTGCACCCCCACGACCACGCCGCCCTGCACGCCCGACTCACCGAAATCAACCCAGCCGGCCTCCGCCGACAGATCAGCGCCATCCAAGCCACCCTGATCGAACTAGCCCGCCGCCGCGGCAAAGTCGAACAACGACCCAAAGCCAACGCCACCTACCTGAGCAGACGGAAAATGACCACCCCCAAGCGGGCAACTACCGATGAGTCAACGACCCACAACACGCGGGCATCTTGACATGAGTCAACATG
>MWEZ01000357.1 GCA_002071335.1 Verrucomicrobia bacterium ADurb.Bin018 | reverse complement strand
TGGCCCAGAAACAACGCCGCGCCCGCACTATTCTGCGTAAATTGCGCCAAACCTATCCCGATGCCAAGTGCGAGCTGGACTGGTCCACGCCTATCGAGCTGACCGTGGCCACGATTCTCTCCGCGCAATGCACGGACCGGCGCGTGAACATGGTCACGCCCGCGCTGTTCAAAAAATATCGCACCGCGTGTGACTGGGCTGCCACCCCGGCGGCAACTCTGGAAGATGAAATCCGCTCCACCGGATTTTTCCGCAACAAGACCAAAAATATCCGCGCACTGATGGCCCGGCTGGATCAGGAATTTGGCGGCCAATTACCCGACGATTTCGAAACGCTGGTTAAGTTGCCCGGCATTGGCCGCAAGACAGCCAACCTGCTGGTGGCCACTGTGTTCGGCAAGCCGGGCTTGGTGGTGGATACGCACTTTATCCGGCTCTCCAACCGGCTGGGGTTCGTGAAAAACGAAACCGACGCCGTCAAAATTGAATATGCGTTGCAAAAAATCGTGCCATCTGCGGAGTGGACCAACTGGTCGCATGTAATGGTGTTCCACGGGCGGCGCTGCTGCTACGCGCGCAAGCCGGAATGCGCCCGCTGTCCGATTCAAGCGCAGTGCCCGGCGGCCAAGACGTTCCTGGCCGCGGCGACCTGAGGCGCATGGAAAACCGCAACGTCATCCGGTTCGCATTTGCCGTGGGGGGCTTCACCATGCTGAGCCGGGTGCTCGGCATGGTGCGCGACGTGCTGACCGCCCGGATGTTCGGCACGCTGCCGGTGATGTCGGCGTTTGTGGTGGCGTTCCGGCTGCCCAACTTGTTCCGCGCGTTGTTCGGTGAGGGTGCGCTCTCGTCGGCGTTCATTCCGGTGTTCATGGAGTCGCGCCGGACGGAAGGCGAGGCGCCGGCGTGGCGTTTGGCGCGCCGGGTCAGCAGTTTGGTCGGGGCGGTGCTGTTGGGCATCATTGTGGTGGGCATCGCGGGGATGGGGTTGGCCCGGCACTGGGTGACGGTGGGCAGCAAAGCAGCAAACGTTCTGCCGCTGGCGCAAATCATGCTGCCGTATGTGTTTTTCATTTGCATGGCGGCATTGGCCATGGCGGTGCTGAATTCATACCGCAAGTATTCGGTCTCGGCCTTTACGCCCGCCCTGCTCAACATCACGTGGATTTTGTCCATCCTGTTCATTGTGCCGCTGGTGCGCGGGGGCACGTCCATGCAAATCCGCGCGCTGGCGTGGACGGTGTTTGTGGCCGGCGCGGTGCAACTGGTGTATCAGGTGCCGTCGCTGCTGCGCGTGGGTTGGCGGCCGGGCGTGGATACGGACTGGCGGGACCCGCGCGTCAAACAAGTCTTTTTGCTGATGGGGCCGGCGGCGCTGGGCCTGGCGGT
>MWEZ01000356.1 GCA_002071335.1 Verrucomicrobia bacterium ADurb.Bin018 | reverse complement strand
GCAATGATGCCGTAATCGCCAGGTTTGGTGTACCACCCCTCGGCCGCCAGCGGCAACTTGTAGCTGGGGACTTTGAGTTGGTTGGGCCGCGGGCCGGGGCTCCACACTGCCCAGGCCACCGGCGAGTTGGGCGAATCGTCCGCCTTGCCGCCCGCCGCATGGCAAGAGGGGAAGTCGTTGGGCACCCAGACGGGGTAGCGGTCATCCTGAAAGGAGCCATTCATCCAATAATTTTCCGGTGCGACATACTTGTATGTGCTGCGCGGCCGGAAAGGATCGGCCAGCAGCGACGATGATGCCGAGCGCGGGCTGCGCGGCAGGTAATTGCCGTCGGCGAGTTCCAACGGCAATTGGAGAACCTCCTGCTGGTCTGAATTGTCGCACGACATCACGACTGGCGGGTAGCGGCCGTGATCCGTGCGAAAGGCTTCCAGCGCCACCTCCACCGTCTGCAAGTCCTTGACCACCCGCGCCACACGGGCCTGCTCAATGACCCGCGCCAGCATGGGCGCGGCCAGCGCCAGCAATAGGGCCAGCGCGGCCAGCACCACGGTCAATTCAATGATGGAGAATCCTCGGCGCACTATTCCTCTTTTTTGATCAAACGATACATCCGATTGATCGAATCGCCTTGATCTTCAATGATGATGGTCTTGACCGGCGTGGCATCCAAATCGGCCCAGGTGTTGAGGCCATCGTCGGAGTATTGCAGGACGTAGCCATCGTAATCTGAAGAGAATGATACCGCCGGCCGGCCATTAGCGCCTTGGGTGATGCGCAACTCCGGGCCCACTTCCTGAACAAACAGCTCGTAACCGTTGGTATTACTGTTTTCTTGGTTGATGATGCCGGTGACGCTGAACCATACATCGGTGGCCTTGGGCGGGCCCAAATCCAGCAGCGGCATGCGTAGCGGGAAGGTGCGGCCTGATTGATCAGCCGCCAAGCAAATCCGGTCGGCCCAGTTGGTTTTGCCCCAGCCGTTGGTGGTCGAGAGCCGGATTTGGTCCAAGCGCACCCGCATACCTTGCCAATGCTCGCCGCCCGTCGCGCGTGTGGCATCAAAAATCTGTGTGCCGTCGGGATTCACCAAATCGGCCAAGGTGATGGGCTCGGCGGAGGGGACGCCCACATTCGCCTTCACCAGTACCACATCAAAATCGTTGGACTCGGTGATGCGGTGCGCTTCATTGATGTTGCGCTTGCCGCCACGGAACAGCGCCTTTCGAGCAGTGACCTCAATCAAGTCGCCCTTGCGGAACTTGCGCCCGTTGGCATCGTACTGAATGCGGCGCATTTCGTTGGTCCACTCCGTGCCGTAGTCCTGTCCCGCCTGGCCCATGGCCTGATAGTTTTGCGCCATCCAGAGCGCGGTGCCGCCGCGGTCGCCGCC
>MWEZ01000355.1 GCA_002071335.1 Verrucomicrobia bacterium ADurb.Bin018 | reverse complement strand
GGCTGGGCGTACATGGGAATGCGGTGCTCGTGCAGCACCAGGCGCGCTTCGTCTACAGAAATATCGCCCATCACGCACGCCAGCACGGTCTTCTCGCGCCCCGCCGAAGCATCCGCCACCGCCTGCGCCACCCCCGCGGGGCTCACCAGCGCCTGCGGTACCAGCAGCGGCAGCACAATATCCACCTGCTCATCCTTCATTAAAGTGCTTGTACATAGCGCGTAATCAGGCGGTTCCGCTCCGCCCAGTATGTCCACCGGGTTGCTCACCTGCGCCGCGGGGTTGAGCGCCGCGCGCAATACCGCGCGTGTTTTCTCTCCCAGTTCGTCGAGCACCAGCCCGTTGGCTGAGAGCGCGTCGGAAGCCAGCGCCGCCGGACCGCCGGCGTTGGTGACAATCACCGCGCGCCTGCCCGCGGGCAGCGGCTGAAAATCAAACGCCAGCGCGGTTTCAAACAGCGCGCCGATGCTCTCAACCTCCACCACGCCCGCCTGCCTGAACGCCGCCTGGTATGCCGCGTAAGACCCCGCCAGCGAGCCGGTGTGCGAGCTCACCGCCCGCGCCCCGGCGCTGGAGCGCCCTCCTTTTAGCAGCACGATCGGCTTCACGCGCGAAACACGCCGCGCCGTTTCTAAAAAGCGGCGCCCGTCTTTGATCTGTTCCACGTAGGTGGCGATGACCCGGGTGCGAGGGTCTTCGCCCAGGTATTCCATCAGGTCGGTCTCGGTCACGTCCGCTTCGTTGCCCATGCTGATGAAATGGGAAAAACCGATCTTCTTGCCCAGCACCTGGTCGACCACGCCACCCAGTACCGCGCCCGATTGCGCCATAAACCCAATGCCGCCGGCATCCGGCACGCCATGAATGAAAGTAGTGTTGAGCCCGTTGTGCAGGTTCATCAGTCCCACGCAGTTGGGGCCGATCATGCGCATGCCATAACGATGAATGATCTCCAGGCAGCGCGCTTCTAACGCCTGACCGCCCTCGCCCACCTCTTTGAAGCCGCCAGAAATGACAATGACCGCCTTCACCCCGCGCCTGCCGCAGGCTTCCAGCGTCTCTGCGATGACCGGCGCCGGCAGCGCAATTACCGCCAGTTCCAGCGGGTCTGGTACGGCGCTGATATCGCTGAAGCCGGGCTTATCCAATATCTTTTCCGCGCCGGGATTCACCGGGTAGATGCCGCCCGCGTAAGTGGAACTCACCAGGTTGCGCATGATGCCGAAGCTGAGCTTGCGCGGGTTGGCTGAAGCGCCGATCACCGCCACACCGGCGGGTTCAAAAAAAGGTTTAAGAGAAGAGGTCATGGCGTGTCCTTATGAGGTGTTGAGGTGGGCGGCGGGCGCGCCGCATAAAGGGTGATGCCTTACCGCCCTGTCTGGTTAATTATATCAACGGGCT
>MWEZ01000354.1 GCA_002071335.1 Verrucomicrobia bacterium ADurb.Bin018 | reverse complement strand
AGCACTTCATCCCACGTGCCGCCCACGCGCACTTCGTCGAAGTACACGTGATCCAGCGAGTTGGTGTCGTCTGCCGTCATCCCCGCCGCCAGCCGGATGCCGGTGATGGTGCCGATGTTGAAGGTGGAGTTGCTGAACGTCGCAATCGGCGGCGCATTGGTATACTCCTGCGGGATGGGAGTGGTGTCGCCCTGATAGAACGCCCACATCCGGATCGTCTTGATGGCCGGATCCCATTCGCCCACAATCATATAGTCGCGGAAGTGCATCCCTTCCAGGGCATAGTTAGGGGTGTGCGGGACGTATTCGCCCGTCCCCGGCACAGTGATGCCCGCATCCTTGTCGTGACCATGAACCTTGCCGAAGAAGATTTCCTCCTCATCGGCCGCCGACCCGCTCATCAGCGACAAGCCCACATACTTGTTGTTCAACTGGTCATCGTTGCAACTGACCTTGTAGTTCATCATAAAGGCGATGAACGTCCGCCCGCTGCGCTGGACCGCCAGCTTGCGGGTCACCTCGACATTGGTCGCCATCTGCGAATTGGGTGTCCACTGCAGCTTGTTGGCATAGGGGTCCGGATACATCGTAACGCCGTGCAGCAGGTTGGTGTCGTCAATCATCAGCACCGAGTTGGAATCGCCGAACCAGCCGCCGTCCCAGCCCTGGCCGGTCGCCGGCCCGTTGTTAACCAGCATTACGCTGTTGGTGTAGGCGAACTGGTCCACGATTTCGCCGTCCTCGTATTCCAGTGTGGCGACCGAGCCCGTGGGTTCGCCGTAATCGGACGAATATACCGTGCCGTTGGCGCCGAACACCCGGAAGTAGTTGACGGACCCTTCCGGCACCACCACCTCCGTGTGGGTGCCGTTGGTCACCCCGCCCGACACCACATAGGTATTGGTGCCGCGGTAAATCACCTTGGTCCCCGCCGGCCCGTCGTCGTTCTGCTTGTAGGTCTGCCCCGGCACCAGAGAGTTGGCCGCAATCGGATTCGTGCTCCAAAGCACAACCACTTCCTGAGCCAACCCCCGTTCCCACGTCAGCACCACCATCTCCATGCCGTCGGCCACCGCCGTCACGTTGGAAGGCGTCGGCGCCTCCTGGTCCGTAATGTAGAACGTGTACTCGTTGGTCACGCTCAGGAAGTCACCCGGGCGGTCCGTGTCGTAGTCCGTGCTGACGATTCGGAACGTGAAGGTGCCGTTGGTCGTATCGAGATGGTTGAATGCGATATTGGCCGACAAAGCCGCCGGCGACTCAAACGTCCCTGCGCCATTCGTGTTCGGCGTCATGCTCATCGTGCCCGTCGCCACCTGGAACGAGTTGCTGAACAGCGTCCAGACGTTGCTGGTGCCGGCATACACGCCGTTGGCGTCCGCCACCAGGCCCGTCACCGTCAGGCCGCCCGGATTGATGGA
>MWEZ01000353.1 GCA_002071335.1 Verrucomicrobia bacterium ADurb.Bin018 | reverse complement strand
GTTGGGGCTATCGAAGAGGTCGCCCACCACCTTACGCTCTGCCATGCAAATCGTGTCGCTGTGGCCCGCGCCGTGGCAAACCAGCCGAATCTCCTCAATCGCCCATCCTCGTTTCTTGCCCATCCCCATGCTGTCCCATCCGAAGGACAGGCAAACGCCACCCACCGGCACAAGCCGGTGGATCACGTCGCGTTCCGCCTTCCAACTGTGTGTCCTCCATCCGTCCTGCTGCGTCATCTTCTTCCCGATCCCATCGTACAGTTCCTTGACCTGGCGCGGGCTATATGGCGGATCGAACAGGATCAGGTCGGCGGCTACTCCGTCCGACTCCATCTTCCGCAGGAAGTCCAGCGCGTCCAAATGGAACTGCGCGGCGGTTTCCGGGTTCAAGTCGTTTGTCCACGTCGCCAGTCTCTTGTTCCGTGCGAACGGATCAATGGACACCTTCGCGCCGCGCATCCATCGCCCCACAAACTCGCCAATCGGCGGACAATCGAACGTGTCGCCAGTCGGCATCCCCCATTCGCGGGAGAACCGGAAAGCCCCAACAAGAGCGTCGAGGTTACGGCCATTCGCTGCGCTCATGTCCGAACCTCACGCTCGGCGTTCGGCAAATGAAGATGGTGCATTAATGAAATCAACAACTGAAAAGATAATATGTGCGGTTGGATGGATTGTATTTATTGCTATCGTATGGGCGGTGGTTTCATATGAGGAAGATTCCAAGTATGCAATATTTTCTGTGTACGCCGGAAGATTGTTCTCCATATGGATAGTTGCTTGCTTTGCATATATATTTTCAGCTTCAAGTAAGCGTTCCATAAAATTTATGCTTAGATATCTTGTACTCTTTGCATTGTTCATGGGCGGGTATGCATTTGTCATGCTCGGTCATTCCAGATACGACGACGAGTATGACATTGAAATGAATGATGGCTATAATCCCACAATGCATGACAGATGCACCTCAGCAGTGTTTAGCTTTATAAATGTGATCGTTGGAGGTGCGGGCGGCATCGTTGTAGGAAGTATTGTTAAAAATAAATATCATCCGGAACTAATCCATCCTCCTAAGTAAATTACAAATGAAAGGATACCGTCATGACTGACAAGCGTATGCCGATACAATACCGAGTGGAAATTTATGTTGACTCTTTTAATGATGATCCCGACGCATCGTTCGAGAGCAATATGCCCTTTCCCGCCATTTGCGTCGGCGACACGATGGAGCCTTCCACATGGCCTAACGCGGAGCATTCCGGAAGCAAGGTCGCCAAGGTTATAGCTGTAAGGCATCTTCTTTGGGAGATCGAGAATAGTCATATCGGACACAGCCTTAGCGTCTGCGTGACAATCGAAGACAAGCCTAAATAAAACCAAGGCCGAACAAGGCGTTGCACCGTACAGCGCACAAAGTGCGCTGTCCGGTGAACGCTGACGTT
>MWEZ01000352.1 GCA_002071335.1 Verrucomicrobia bacterium ADurb.Bin018 | reverse complement strand
CTTGCCTTTGTTGAACAGGATTTCTTCGACCGTTGGCACTGACACGCTGGCCGTCTTCGTGCCACTGGCGTACTGCCTGCCCCTGAGCCGCCCGCTCATCATCACCGCTTCGTTCTTTGCGCCCGACAGCTCGAACTCCTCACAAAAGCCGTAGGTGCATTGGTATTCCTGGTTGTTGTCGCCGCACTCCAGGGTGTAGGTCTTTGGCGTGGTGACCGCGGTGGTGGCGAGATTGTAGGTATAGACGTACCCGCCGCCCGCGCCGTCTGCGATGCCCGTGACCGCACCATCGACGCCCATGACCAGAAGATAGCCAAGCTGCTCAAAGGTCGCCGGTGTTTCGTCCAGCTCCAGCAGCGCCCCGACCTTCGGGATGTATGTGCGGCCCTGCGATTGCAGGTAGCCGACATCCTCTTCCACGAACTCGATCACTTCGTCATCGATCATTGTGCCGCCGCCGCGCCAGATCGTCGTGGCGTCGGCTTCCGTGCCCATCGTTGTTTCCGCGCCCAACTGAATGAACCGCAAACTCTTCACACCGTATGCCATTTCTTACCTCCATCGATCCTTGTCAATCGTGATTTCGTCATGGTCGCCGCAGTTAGCCAACTCTTCCGGGTGGTCTTTTACCCAGCGCTCGTGATAAGTCCTGTCAACTACGTCCATCGTTAGGTGAGGCGAGCAGATGGTAGGGTCTACCCAGAGCTGAATGCCCGCTGCCTTCGCCTTGCGGCTGAAGCAGGTATCCTCGCCCGGATACGCTCCCGCCCACGCCAAGCTCCAGTCCATGTCAAACCACGGCGGGCCAAACGCCTCAAAGCACTCACGCGCCAGAATCGCCGCGCTCAGGCCCACCACGTCTACGGTCCGCATCTCTGTACCCCACTCTGCCGGGCTTACGGTGTACAGCTTGCCCTTGCCGTTATCCCAGTAGCCGACAGGATCGTGAGGTGGCCCGCGCCGGTAGTTGAGCGCCGCCACAACCAGCTTGCTTCGATCTTCGTCCACGCGCTTTGCCAGCCGCATGACAATATCCGGCGGGTGAACGTGGTCCTGGTCTAGCGTGACCGTGTGTGTGAACTCGGGATGCGACAGCAGGTGCTTGGCTATCGACTCTCGCGCATACGGGATCATCGTGTAGGATTGGTCAACCAGCGCCCAGCCCTGTTGCGCTATCCGCATGAATCCCATAAACGCCTCGTCGTAGCAGACAATCGCCCGCGGGATTGCCAGCGCCACACTCACGCCCTGGACCTTTTGCTCTTGCGTTATGTCGATGCGCATCGGGAAGCGCCCGTATTCGTCGGTCAGGTCTGCCAGGTCGGTGAACGTGTAGTCTTGAATCTTGGACCAGACCTTGCAACAGCGGTGCAGGGCTGGGAAGTGCCCGTCATCGACTAGCAGCACGCCGCCCGGTGCGACCAGCGCCGCGGCCCGCCTGAGC
>MWEZ01000351.1 GCA_002071335.1 Verrucomicrobia bacterium ADurb.Bin018 | reverse complement strand
ATCATGGACCTGTTGCGCACCGGCGTGGAAGGCAAGTTTTGCAAGCTCAATGCCATCCTGACCTTCAAGGAATGGCTCGATGACTTCGCCACGCCCGAAACGCAGGCCGTTGGTGAAGCCCTGCTGGCGCGCGAGTTGGAAGAGGTGCGCCAGCAGCAGCCGCGCGCGTGGCCGGCATTTTGGGCCAACTATCAGCGCACCGTCGCCGGCGAGCGCGATTTGTACTTCTAAGGTGGACAGCCCCCGCCGCCCAGTGGCAGGATTACTCGTTTGTGAGGAATAACCCGTGACCATTCGTTTGTCGCCCAATCATCGGCTCAAGCCGTTGTTCGAACAGCACCACGTGGCCTGGCTCAGTGAGGAGGCCGCCGAGCGGCAGGATATTCGCCCGCTGCACATCGGCATCCTCAACATCATGCCGCGCGCCGAGGACTATGAGTTCAATCTGCTCGCCCCGATGGGCCGTAGCATTTTGCAGATCATTCCCATCTGGATCCGGCTGCGCAACCATTCCTATACCAGCTCCGACCAAGACCACTTGGACAAAAACTACCTGCCCTTCGATTGGGCGCAATCCGTGGCTGCGCTCGACGGCCTGATCGTCACCGGCGCGCCGGTGGAAGAGCTGCCGTGGGAACAGGTGACCTATTGGCCGGAGCTCTGCGGTATTTTTGATGCCGCTATGCGCGGCGGCACCTGCCTGCTTGGCATTTGCTGGGGCGGGCTGGCTCTGGCCAAATATCTCGGCATCGAAAAAATGAAGTATCCGCAAAAAATCTTCGGGGTCTATCCCACGCGCAATCTGGTGCCGGACCATCCCATCATGGGCGGGCTCGATGACGTCTTCTGGTGCCCGCAAAGCCGCCATTCCGGCGTGGCCGATGACGTGCTCGAAGCCGCCGCCGCCGCCGGCAAGGTGCGGCTACTGGCCCACGCCGACAAGGGCGGCTACACGATTTTCGAGACCCCCGACCACCAAGTGATCATGCACCTCGGCCATCAGGAATATAATTCCAGCCGGCTGCTGGCCGAAGCACAGCGCGACCGCCTTAAGGCCCGCGCCGATGTCGGCCCGCTCGAAAATCTGGATGAGCAAAATCCCATCAATAACTGGCGCGCCAACCGCAACGAGTTTTTCAATTCCTGGATCAAGCATGTGTATCTGACCACGCCCTATGACAAGGGCGCCGACCCCGCCAAGGCAACCAACGAAATCGTGGTCGGCAAGCAGGAGCCGCCCGCGCCATGAGGGTGGCAGTCCTCGGCGATGGGGGGTGGGGGACGGCGCTTGCTCTGACTTTGGTTCGCAACGGCCATTCGCCGACGGTTTGGGGGCCCAATGCGGAGTATCTCGACACCGTGCGCCAGACCCGCGCCAACCCCAAGTTCCTGCCCGGCGTGCCTCTGCCCGAAAGCGTGAGCTGGACCGCCGATCCGGCCACGGCC
>MWEZ01000350.1 GCA_002071335.1 Verrucomicrobia bacterium ADurb.Bin018 | reverse complement strand
TGGGGGCGCAACCCGCATGAGTCCGGCCGCCACTCCCGCCATCCCGCGCCATGTGGCCATCATCATGGATGGCAACGGACGCTGGGCCAAGCAGCGGCGCAAGCCCCGCCTCTTCGGACATCGCGCGGGCGCGGATTCGCTGCGCGCCGTGCTGCGCGCCTGCCGCGACCACGGCGTGGAATACCTGACGGTCTATGCTTTCAGCACGGAAAACTGGGTGCGCCCCAAGCAGGAAGTCGCCGGCCTGATGTCGCTGCTGAAAACTTTTCTGAAAAAAGACGAACACGAGCTGCACGAAAACCAGGTGCGCCTGCGCATGACCGGCCGCATGGGCGATTTGCCGGCCGCCGTGCGCGCCGAGTTGGAGCGCGTGATGGCCGCCACCCGGCACTATACCAAGGGGCATTTGATTCTGGCCTTGAGCTACGGCGGGCGTGCCGAAATCGTGGATGCCGCGCGCGCGCTGGCGGCCGATATCCAAGCCGGACGCTCGCGCCCGGAGGACATCAGCGAGAAAACCTTCGCCACTCGCCTCTACCTGCCCGACGTGCCCGACCCCGATCTGGTCATCCGCACCAGCGGCGAAATCCGTCTGAGCAATTTCCTGCTCTGGGAGTCGGCCTATTCCGAATTCTATTTCACGGAAACCTTGTGGCCGGATTTTCGCGAAGCCGACTTCGCCAAAGCGCTGGCTGAATACGCGCGGCGGCAGCGGCGCTTTGGAGCCCCCTCATGAGTTTGCCCAATATCCGCCATCGTTTGCTGAGCGGCTTCACCATCGCCGGCGTGTTGTTCGCCGCGTTCTTTTTCCTGCCCGATGCCGGCGCACCGTTTCTGCTGGCGGCGCTCTCTGCCATGATCGCGCTGGAGTTTTACCAACTGATGACCGCCGGAGGCGTGGCGAACTTCCGCTATTACGGCACCGTCGGCTGCGTGGCGCTGGTGTTTGCCACTTGGCACGTGGGCCGGCAGGGCGATGCCGGCAGTTGGGATGCGCTGGTGCTGTTCCTCATCACGCTGGGTATTTTTATCCGGCAGTTCCCGCAGAAAAATAATCCGCACCCATTGCGCACGATCGGCGGCACGCTGTTCGGCGTGCTGTATGTCGGCCTGCTCTGGAACTTCCTGACCAAGCTGCTGCTGTTCCAACGCCCCGCGGATTGGGCGGACGGTCCATACATGGCCGGGCGCTGGCTGCTGCTCTACGCCGTGTTCGCGGCCAAGTTCACGGATATTGGCGCGTATCTTGTGGGCTGTTCGTTCGGCAAGCATAAGCTCATCCCGCGCATTTCGCCGGCCAAATCGTGGGAGGGTGTTTTCGGTGGTATCGTGGTCAGCACCGCGGTGGGCGCGTTGTACGTCCATGCCTTGCGCGACACCTTTCAGCCGCTGGGCCTCACGTGGGTGCGCGCCATTCCGCTGGGCGTCGGCTTGGCGGTTTGCGCCATCGTGGGCGAT
>MWEZ01000349.1 GCA_002071335.1 Verrucomicrobia bacterium ADurb.Bin018 | reverse complement strand
AGCCGAGCAGCAAGGCCAGTTTGTGGAGTTTGGCAGCCATTTTTGCGGCCATGATGCTGGTGAGCGGGTGTTCCCCGAACCCGAAGCACCCACTTTTGCTGGGACGCACGATGGGGACGACATTTTCGGTGCGAATTGCCCATTTTTCGCTGAATTTAGAGCAAAAAAGGCAGATTTTAGGCGAAATTCAGGGGGTTTTGGACGAAATTAACCGCCAAATGTCGGTTTGGGACGAAAATAGCGAAATTTCTCGCTTCAATAAGGCCCCAAACGGTGAATTCATTGAAATTTCGCTAGATTTTCAGGCCGTTGTGCGGCGCGCGCTGGAAATCGCGGCAGCAACCGGGGGGGCATTTGACCCAACAGTTGGGCCATTGGTCAATTTGTGGGGTTTTGGCCCCCAAAACGGGCCACAGCGCGATAAACCAACGGCCGAGCAACTGGCGGCGGTTCGGGCGTCCATTGGTTGGCAAAACATCGAAATCATCGCCGATGGGCGGCTGGGCAAGCGTATTCCGGGCTTACAGCTTGATTTGGGGGCCATTGCCAAGGGGTATGCGGTGGATCGGGTCGCAAATTTGCTGTTGGAACGCGGTTTTTCTGACTTTTTGGTCGAAATTGGCGGCGAAACCCGCGCTTTTGGCCAAAATCCGGAGCATCAGGCCTGGAAAATCGGCATTTTACGGCCCGATGGCACCCAAAATATTCAAAAAACGGTATTTTTGACCAATGGGCGGGCCATTGCGACCTCCGGTGACTATCGAAACTTTTACCGGGCCGAAAGTGGCGAAATCGAAACGCACATCATGGATCCAAGGACCGGCGAACCGGTGCGGCACAAAACCGCCAGCGTTTCCGTATTGGCGGACGACTGCATGACTGCCGATGCCTTGGCCACTGCGTTGTTTGTGCTGGGGCCGGATGAAGGATTGCCATTGCTCGCGGCAAAGTTTCCGGGCGTGGGGGCGTTGTTTATCCTGCGCGGAGACGACGGCTCATTGCGCGAAGTCGCAAGCCCCAACTTTTTCTCTCGCTGAATTGCAAAAAAATCAAGCCCCCCCGCTATTTTTGCAGGGTTTTGTAGGGCGCGAATGGCTGAGGAACGAAACCTTCCCGCCGCCATAGGCTGGAAGGTCTGCGCCCGTTCCAGCCCTACAATCCGACCCGTCAATCCTTGACCCGGAAATAACAGCCCACTGGGGATGCAACCCCAGCCTACAAACCGGATTCGGTCCCGGACTTGGTTTCACACCTTGGCAGGGTTTTGGGCGAATGAATACGTTCTATTTACTCTTTCCCTTGCCTTTGGGCTTGGCCAAGAAATCCACCACATCCTGATGGCCACGGTGCTCGGCGGCGGCAAGGGCCGTCAATCCCGCCTGATTCTTGTGGGCGACATCCGCTTTGGCGTCCACCAAGACCCGCACGGCATCAAGATGGCCGTTAAACGCTGCGCCCATGAGGGCGGTCGCGCCTTTT
>MWEZ01000348.1 GCA_002071335.1 Verrucomicrobia bacterium ADurb.Bin018 | reverse complement strand
TTCGGTTTCTCGCCGCGCACCAGCGATCTCGCCCCGCGCTGGACGTTCTTCCTGCTTTGGAGCCTCTTCATTCTGCTGGGCCTGCGGGTGCTGGGCATCCCGCTGACCTTCCTCAACTTTTTGGGCGGTGCCATCGCGTTGGGCTTCGGCTTCGGCGCGCAAACCTTGTGCAGCAACCTCATTAGCGGCGTCATCATTCTAATCGCCCGCCCGTACCGCGTGGGCGACATCATCGAAGTGAACGGCCAAGCCGGCACCGTCCTCGCCGTGGGCATGCGCGCCACGGAAGTCCTCACCTATGACGGTGTCAACCTCGTGGTCCCCAACGCCAGCTTTTTGGCCAACACCATCGTCAACCGCACCAACTACGAACGCGCGTTGCGCGGCCTTGTCACCATCACCGCCGCCTACAGCGCCGACAGCCGCCGCGTGGACGAGCTCCTGCGCACCACCGCCGCCGCGCACCCGGCCGTCATCAACAAACCCGGCCGCGCGCCGTGGGTCATCTTCGACAACTTCGGCAGCAACGGCCTCGAATTCAAACTCTACTTCTGGGTGGACACCACGCGCGGCTCCGTCGCCGCCACCGCCAGCGAAATCCGCCACAACGTCCTCACCGTCTTCCGCGCTGAGGGCCTCGCCATCCCCCTCACCCCCCACATCCTCAACCGCCCGCCCGCCACATGACCCCGGCCGCCCAGCGCGCCCCGCACTTTTCCACACTGTGGAAAAAAGTTCATCCCGCGCGGGCGGGATTTTCCACACTGTGGAAAAATCCACCCAAAGTTTTTCCATTGTGTGGAAAAATCGCCAAAAGTTTTTCCATTGTGTGGAAAAATTCGGCCCCGGTTTTCCACACTGTGGAAAATTCACCCCATATTTTTCCACACTGTGGAAAAATAGTTCATCCCGCGTGGGCGGGATTTTCCACACCGTGGAAAAGTTGAGCCATGCTGCACCTGCTGCCCACGCCCGCGGTTGTTGAGTACACGGCTGGGAGCTTTGTCCTGCCCACCACACCCCGCGTGTGCATTCCGGTGCAGTGCGATGCCCGCGTCAGCCGCGTCCTGCACGAGCTGTTCCCCGGCCTGCACCGCATTTGCTGCCGCGAAACCCAACCGGACGTGCGCCTCGAAACCACAACCGGCCCGGCGGAATCCTACGAGCTGACCATCACGCCCGCCGGTCTGCGGATTGCCGCGCCCGATGCCGCCGGCTTTTTTTATGCGCTGCAAACCCTGCGCCAAATCATGGCGCAAGCCGGCGTAGAGTTGCCCGGCCTGCGCGTGGCCGATGCGCCGGTCTTCGCCCGCCGCGGCTACTACCTCGATATCAGCCGCGGGCGCGTGCCGCGCCTCGATATGCTCCGCCGCCGCATCCAACTGCTGGCCAGCCTCAAGATCAACCACCTGCAATTATATTTTGAGCACCCCTTCCGCTTCCAATTCGATCCGGACATCGCCGGCGATGGCGACGCCTACGAC
>MWEZ01000347.1 GCA_002071335.1 Verrucomicrobia bacterium ADurb.Bin018 | reverse complement strand
ACTGGCATTTTGTCCGCTTCTGACAAAGAATCCGCGCGCGGGGGCTCCCGCTCGCCTTTTATGCCGCGCCCGCCCGGCCTCCGCCCGCACTAAGCCGATGACGCCCGCCGATCATCCCGTCATTCAACTGGCCGGCCTGGATAAGGTGTACCAGACCGGCGAGGTGGCGGTGCATGCCGTGCGTGGTGTGACGCTACGCGTGATGCCCGGCGAATTTGTCGCCATCATGGGCGCCAGCGGTTCAGGCAAATCCACCTTGATGAATCTGATCGGCTGTCTCGACCGGCCGACCGCCGGCACCTATTTGCTGGATGGCGAAGATGTCAGCGCGCACTCGCCGAACAATTTGGCGCGGGTGCGCAACCAGCGGTTGGGCTTTGTATTTCAGGGCTTCAATCTGCTCTCGCGCACCTCGGCGCTGGAAAATGTGGAGCTGCCGCTGCTCTACGCCCCGCATGGTCACGGCCGCCGTGAGTTGCGTCGCCGCGCCCTGGCGGCGCTGGCGCGGGTGGGCTTGGCCGAGCGAGCAGCCCATCACCCGAGCCAATTGTCGGGCGGCCAACAACAGCGGGTGGCCATCGCCCGTGCCCTGGTGAACGAACCCGCGCTGCTGCTGGCGGATGAACCCACCGGCAATCTCGATACGCGCACCAGCCTCGACATCATGGGTATTTTCCAAGACTTGAATGACAAGGGCATGACGATCCTCATGGTGACCCATGAGCCTGATATCGCGCGGTTTTGCCGGCGCGCCATTCTGATGCGCGATGGCCGCCTCGTCAGTGACCGCCCCATTGAGGACCGGCTGAATGCGGCACAAGAATTGGCCGCGTGGCAGGATGCCGCGGAGGTGGGCGCATGAAGTTTTCCGCCACGTGGATGATTGCGCTGCGCGCGCTGCGCCGGAATCTGATGCGCACCGGGCTGACCATGCTGGGCATTATTATCGGCGTGGCGGCGGTGATCGCCATGGTGGCCATCGGCACCGGCGCGCGGGAGCAGGTGGCGGCCAGCATCGCGCAGATCGGGCAAAACACCATTTTAGTGATGTCGGGCGCGACGTCGCGCGGTGGCGTGCGCGGCGGTTGGGGCAGCGCCCCCACCCTCACCCGGCAGGACTACGAGGCCATCCGCGAGGAAATTCCCGGCGTGATTCGTGCCACGCCCGATGTCCGCAAGGGCGCCCAAGTCATGGCCGGCAACCAGAACGTCAATACCTCCGTCAATGGCGCCGGCGAAGATTTCGTTGAGATTCGTGCCTGGGGCTTTGCCGAAGGCGGCAACTTTTCGGCGTTGGACATCAAGACCAAGGCCAAGGTGGCCATTCTGGGGCAAACCGTGGCCACCAATCTGTTTGGTGACGCCAGCCCGGTGGGGCAAGTGGTGCGCATTCAAAATGTGCCCTATCAGGTGGTGGGTCTGCTCAAGCCCAAAGGCATGAGCATGATGGGCTCGGACCAGGATGACGTGGTGCTGGTGCCGTGGACCAGCGCGTTGGTGCG
>MWEZ01000346.1 GCA_002071335.1 Verrucomicrobia bacterium ADurb.Bin018 | reverse complement strand
CCGCCGCTTTGCTTGACGTGCTTGTATTGGCCTTCCACGCTGCGGGCGGCGGTTTCGCGATAGGCCACTTCCGGCCGGCCAACTTGCGCGGCCACGCCGAATTCCCGCTTGAGGCGGTCCACGATGATCTCCAAATGCAACTCGCCCATGCCGGAGATGATGGTCTCGCTGGTTTCGGCATCGAACCCGACGGTGAAGGTAGGGTCCTCCTCGGCCAGCTTGTAGAGGGCGGCGGAGAGTTTTTCGTTGTCGGCGGTGGAGTCGGGCATGATGGAGATGGCCACGACGGGCGCAGGGAACGAAATGGAGTGCAGCAAAATGGGGCGTTCTTCGGCGCAGAGGGTGTCGCCGGTGCGCGTTTGGGTCAACCCGACCACGGCCACGATGTCGCCGGTGGCGGCCACTTCGAGGTGCTCGGCGTGGTTGGCGTGCATGCGCAGGATGCGGCCCACGCGCTGGCGCTTGCCCTGCGTGCTGTTCAGCACGGCCTGGCCGGAGCGCAGCGTGCCGGAATAGACCCGCAGATAGGTCAGCTTGCCGGCGTGCTTGTCGGTGACCACCTTGAAGGCCAGCGCGCTAAAGGGGGAATCATCCGCGGGTTCGAGCTGGATGACGGTTTCATCCATTTCGGTGGCGGAAATAATGGGCGGGATTTCGTCCGGGGCCGGCAGCAGGTTCACCACGCCATCCAGCAGGTGCTGCACGCCCTTGTTCTTGAAGGCCGCGCCGCAATAGACCGGCACAATCTTGCGCGCGATGGTCGCGCGGCGCAGGATGCGCCAGATTTCCTCGGTGGTGAGATCGCCGTTGGCAAAAAACTTTTCGAGCAGCTCGTCATCCTGCTCGGCACATTTTTCCACGAGGTTGGCGCGCCACTTGCGGGCCTTTTCCAGCTTGTCGGCGGGGATGGGCTCCACGCGGAACTCGGTGCTTTCCGGATCGTCGTAATAAATGGCCTGCATGGCCACGAGGTCAATGATGCCGCGGAAGGTGTCCGCCCGGCCGAGGGGCATCACCACCGGCACGGCGTTGCAGCCGAGCTCGGCCTGGATTTCGCCCACCACGCCGAAGAAATCCGCGCCCACCCGGTCCATTTTGTTGACGAAGGCAATTTTGGGCACGGCGTATTTTTCGGATTGCAGCCAGACTTTTTCGGTCTGGGGCTGCACGCCGCCCACAGCGCAGAACAGCGCCACCGCGCCATCCAGCACCCGCAGCGACCGCTCCACTTCCACCGTGAAGTCCACGTGGCCGGGCGTGTCAATCAGCGTGATTTGATGGCCCTTCCACGCCAGCGTGGTGGCCGCGCTCTGGATGGTGATGCCGCGCTCGCGCTCCTGCACCATAAAGTCCATGGTGGCCGCGCCATCGTGCACCTCGCCCAGGCGGTGGGTCTTGCCGGAAAAGAATAAAATGCGTTCGGACACCGTCGTCTTGCCCGCGTCAATGTGGGCCATGATGCCGATGTTCCGCACGTGCGAAAGGGGAATTGTTCTAGCCATGT
>MWEZ01000345.1 GCA_002071335.1 Verrucomicrobia bacterium ADurb.Bin018 | reverse complement strand
ACCTGTTATCTGAATGGGCTGACTATCCTAATGAATATGACCGCGACAAAGCAAGATGAAGCACAGCCGGGCCCCGGCTTGCGGGTACGGCTGAAACCCGGCCGCGAAAAACCGATTTTGCGCGGCAGCGCGTGGGTCTTTTCCGGCGCGCTGGATGAAGTGGACGGTGCCGCACCGGCCGGAGCCCCGGCTGACGTTTTTGATTACGCCGGCGATTGGCTCGGGCGCGGCTTGTGGCACCCCACCGCCGACTTGTCCGTGCGCCTGCTCACCCGCGATCCGCACAAGGAAGTGAACGAGGCCTTTTTCCGGCGGCAAATCCGCCAGTCCGTGCAACGGCGAAACCGGTTGTTCGGCCCGCCGGAATCGTGGCAACAAACCAACGCGTTCCGGTTGGTTTTCTCGGAAGCCGATGGCCTCTCCGGGCTGATTGCCGATCAATATGCCGGCACGGTGGTGCTGCAAGTGGGCAGCAAGGTGTGGGAACCGTGGCTAGCCGTGGTTCGTGACGAGTTGCTCGCAGCGACCGGCGCGAGCGGGGTGGTTATGCGCACGGATGCCGATGCCGTCAAACGCGAGGGCCTGCCGGAAACACTTGGCGGCGATGCCGCGCCCGAAAGCGTGCGCATCCGTGAAAATGGGCTGACGTTTGAAGTCGCGCTGGCCGGCCAAAAAACGGGATTCTATCTCGACCAGCGCGACAACCGCCGCAAGGTGGCGGCCTATGCCCGCGACCGCGATGTGCTGAGCGCCTATTGCTACACCGGCGCATTCGAAGTGCTGGCGGCCCATGCCGGCGCCAGGAGCATCCGCGGCTGGGATTCATCCGCGCCGGCGCTCGCGCAGGCCCGACGGCATCATGAACTCAACCCGCACCCGGTTCCTGTGGCGTATGAAGAAGCGGATGTGCCGCAGCGCCTGCGCCTCGCGCGCGATCAGCGCGAAAGCTGGGATTTGATCATTCTGGACCCGCCCCGCCTGGTTACCCGCCGCGAGGGCCTCGACAAAGGACTGCGCGCCTACAAAGACATCAACCTGCTGGCGATCAAGCTGCTGCGGCCGGGCGGGATTTTGGCCACTTTCTCCTGCTCAGGCCTGGTGGACATGGCAGAATTTCGCAAAGCAGTGGGCTGGGCCGCACAGGATGCCGCCCGCGCGGTTCGGATTGTGGAATGCCTTGGCCAACCCGCGGATCACCCTGTGCCAGTGGAGATGCCCGAGTGCGAATATCTGAAGGGGCTGGTGTGCGTGGTGGATTGAGCATCTTGCTGCTCACCACGCTGGGCTGGACGGGTTGCGGCGGGCCGCGCCATGCGCCGGCCGATGCCACCGCGCAACGCGTGGTTTGCGCAAGTCCGGCGGTGGCGGAAATTGTCTTTGCACTCGGCGTCGGCGAGCGCGTCGTGGGGGTGAGCGATTTTTCCGACTGGCCGCCAGAAGCCAAAGCCAAGCCGCGCATTGGCGGCGCGCTGGTGCCAAACCGCGAGGTGATTTTGGCGCTCCA
>MWEZ01000344.1 GCA_002071335.1 Verrucomicrobia bacterium ADurb.Bin018 | reverse complement strand
AAATGGGGGCGCGCTTTTTCAGGGTCCGCCGTCAGCGGCGGGATGGTCATGAAGCCATGCACAGTCACATTCCGCAGGTGGGGAATCCGTGCCAGCACCGCCGGCACCTCCGCGGGCGGCAGGCCGGATTTTGCGCGCTCGCCGGAGACATTCACTTGCAGCAACACGTTCAGCCGTCGCCCCACCGTCTCCGCGTGGCGGTCGAGGGTGTCGAGCAATTTGATGGAATCCACCGAGTGGATCCAGTCGAATAGGTTGGCCGCGACAAATGCCTTGTTGCTTTGCAGGTGGCCGACCAAGTGCCATTCCAGTCGTCCGGGGCACTCCGGAATCTTGGCGGCGGCTTCCTGCACGCGGTTCTCGCCGAAGAGCCGCTGGCCGGCAGCGGCGGCTTCGCGGATGGCCTCCGGCCCAAAGGTTTTAGATACCGCCAGCAAGCGGACATCCGTTGCCGACCGTCCCGCCGCGGCGCAAGCCGCCGCCACGCGGGCACGGATGTTCTCCAGATTGTCGGCGATGGAACTCACAGCCCCTACTTTAGCCGCCGGCGAGGGTTCGACGCAAGACCGCGGCGACATACGGCAGCACATCGTTGGGAATGCCCATGGCGCCAAAACGCAGCGTGCGGCCCTGGCTCGTCACCACAATCTCCGGCTGGCGCACTTTGTTCACCTGATAGTTGGATTTCGCCAGCGTGACGGTCATCTCCGGGCTGCGCGCCAATATTTTTCGGCGGCCAATGTTGAACGCCCCCATATACAATTCCAATTGGTTCTTGCTGACGGTCAGCACCGTGCGCCCAGCGATAAGGAAAGCGATGTTGGCCAGCAGCAAAAGCGTACCCAACAAAAAAGGCAGAGCAAACAGGATTTGCCGCCATTCCATAGGTTCGGGCGCGAGCAACGGCCGAACGATAAGCCCCCAGATGCTGATGCCCGACCAAAAGAGTGTGAAGGGAATCAGGAAGGCCAGCGTGCCGCGCGCCGGGAAGCATGTAATGACCAGCGTATCGCCGAAACCGCGCGTGAGTTGTACGCGCTTGGGCGGGTGGGTCAGATCGTGATCGCTCAAACCGGGAACCAGCAGCGCGTTGAGGAATGCGCCTTGGTAGCCGCAGGCGCGGCAGAGCGCGGCATCCTGCGCCACGTTGACGTCATCCGCTGCCAGCTCGCCGCCGCATTGCGGGCAATTGAAGGGCCGTCGGCCGGTCAGTTGTTCCCAAGGAATCACGTGGGTTCCTCCGCTACTGCGGGCGGCAACGTGCCACGCCGCGCCATGATCAGTTGCGCCAGGATGGATACCGCGATTTCCGGCGGCTCCACCGCGCCCATCGTTTTGAGGCCGATGGGCCCGCGGATGCGGGCGATATCGGCGGCGCTGAAGCCGGCCGCCTGCAATTCTGCATGCCGGCTGGCCCGCGTGCGGCTACTGCCCAACAAGCCGATATAATGGCATCGGGCGCGCAGCGCCGCGCTCAGCGCGGGCACATCCAGCTTGGCATCGTGCGCGAGCAC
>MWEZ01000343.1 GCA_002071335.1 Verrucomicrobia bacterium ADurb.Bin018 | reverse complement strand
CCGATGACGACCATGACGGGGGTTTCTTTTTTCACGCGGTTGGCTTCGCGGGCCTCGCGGGAAAGCCAGGAGGCAAAGAGGGTGCCGGTGGCGGGGTCGGCTTCTTCGAGCGCGTTGGTGAGGAAGACGTTGAGGCGTCGCGCGAGGCCTTGGGGATCGTAGCCGGTTTGCCGGAGGAGTAGTTCGAGTTTGAGGTGGCAGATGGCATAGGAGGCCATCAGAATCTCAAAGCCATTGATGCGGGGGATCAGGTCTTTCTCGACATAATTCGGCCAGAGGCCCTCTTGGCCGGCGAAAGCGTCCCGAATATGGCGGACGACCTCCGCCAGAAAGGTGCCGGTGCCACAGGCCGGGTCGAGGAGTTGGACCTTGTGGAAGGTGCGCTCGATGAATTTGTCCCGGCCGCCGCGGGCGGAATCGCCTTCGACCGGCACCGATTTGACCACCGTGGCGTTGTCGGCAAGGCCCGCGGGCAGCCCAAAACTGGTTTTGAGAATCTGGTCAACGGCGCGCACGATAAACCGGACGACGGGCTGGGGCGTGTAATAGACCCCGCAGCCTTTGCGCAAGGCCGGATCATAGGCGGCGAGGAAGGTTTCATAGAAGTGCATGAAGGGGTCTTCTTGCGCGGTGGCCTTGCCGAAATCGGCCAGGATGTCCTTGAGGTCCACGGTGCGGAAGATTTCCACGAGGTCATCCACCACCCACGCGACGCGGTCGTCGAGGTCCACCGCGGCAATCGAACCAAACAGATTGCGGAGGAAGGGATTGGACTTGGGCACGAGGGCGGCAGCTTCCTGGCGGGAAAAGTCGTCGGGGGTGGGGTCGTGGAGGCGGGCTGCGAACATGCCGTAGGCGATGGTTTGGGCGTAAATATCCGCGAAGGTTTCCGCGTCGAGATCATGCAGCAGAATCTGCTTGAAGGCGGCCAGTTGCTCTTGCAGCGGGTTGTCTGGCGTGGGGTCCTTGGCGAGCACCTGCCGAAAAATATCCCGCATCAGCCGGGCTTTCTTGGCCAATCGTTCGGCCAGCACCGCGGCGGAACGGATTTGTACGCCCTTCCATTGTGCAAAGTCGCCGATGAGCCGCAGGAACGTCTCGTGATTCTCGGGACGCCCCACGAACTTCCCCCCTTGGATTTCGGCCACCCGAATGGATTGCGTCGGCTTGCCGGAGCGGTAGAACCGGAATTCCAAGTAGTCGGTCAGGATCAGATTGTCGAGGGCGGGAAGGTAGCGGCTCATCTGGGCGGACTTTTCCTCGCGCCCCAAGTCCTTGCCGATGTCCTTGGCCTCGATATAGCCGATGACCAAGTCGCGCCGCAGCAGGGCCAAATCCGGTGCGCCGCATTCAATCCGGGCGGGTTCGTTGACCAGACGCAGGGCCGGGAAAATGTCGGCAAAGAGATTCTGGAGATGGCCCCGGTAGGAATGCTCGGTGGCCTCGCCCAGCCGGTACAGCCGCCGGACTTCGCTCAAGTATTTCCCCAACGCTGAGTTATCGCCAGCATTCATGGGCGCCATCCTACGCTGGACGGCG
>MWEZ01000342.1 GCA_002071335.1 Verrucomicrobia bacterium ADurb.Bin018 | reverse complement strand
CACCTGCCGCGTGTCGAAATCCGTTTCTTTCACCGGGTCGTCGCCGCGGAAGGTCTGGTCCAGCTTGGCCCGCGTACGCACGTTGCGGAACCGGATTTTATACAAGGTGGCCGCCCCCCGCGCCGAGGGGGTTTGCACCCGCAGTTGCTCCACCACGTGGGGGTCGCCATTCAGCTCCACCACGCTGTTTTTCGTCAAATCACACGCCTTGATCATGCACCCTTCTCCCGGCAAAAATTTCAAATTTAAGGCTTTTTATCCTTTATCAAATTAGATTTTTCTGTAACAGATAGTCAATGGCAAGCTTGCTTTACGAAGTATCATGCCCCAAATGATTGCAGAACGGAGTTGGCGGTTCCCCAACCGGATGCCTGCGCTGACCAAGGTGGTGCGGGAGGTTTCCGCGTGGATGGATGAGCTGCCGTTCTCCAATCGCGCCAAGTATTCCGCCACGCTGACCGTCGAGGAAATGGGCTCCAACATCGTCAAGTATGCCTATGACGACAGCGACGAACACGAAATCCATTTGCACATGGTGGCCAATCAGGACGTCGTTGAAATCACGTTTGAAGATGATGGCCATCCCTTCGACCCCACTCAACAGCCGCCGCCCGACATGGAAAAAATTGTCGCCGCGCCCAAATCCGGCGGCCTCGGCATTGAGCTGGTCCGGCGCATCAGCGAAAAAATGCACTACTTCCGCCAAAATAACCGCAACCGGCTGACGGTGGCCATCCGCCGCCTGGAAGCTCACGATACGCAACTCCTCGCGTTCACCTGACAAGGAATACCCCATGAATTTGCTCCGCACCCTCGGCTTGCTTTTGCCGCTAGCCCTGCTGATGACCGGCTGCGCCTCCACCCCCGCCAAGCGCATCGAGAAAAATCAAGAGCTGTTCGATACCTTTCCCGTCGCCGCGCAAGCGCGCATTCGGAGCGGCCAGATTGACATCGGCTTCCAGCCCGACATGGTCCGCATGGCGCTCGGCGATCCGCAGCGCAAGCAGGTGCGCCGCACCGCCGCCGGCAGCACTGAAATCTGGCTCTATATGGATACCCTGCGCCGCTACGAGCGCCAGCGCGTGGACATTGACGGCATCAGCCTCGTGGGCCCCGGCGGCCTGCGCTCCATGGGCGGCAGCGCTTGGATCAATGTGGCGCAAACGCTGGCCTTCATCCGTACCCGGGTGGAGTTCCTCAACGGCGTTGTCAGTGCTATCGAGGAATCCCCGCCCGAGCCCCCAAAATAACTGCCCGGAGGTGCCGCTCCGTTCCGCCGCTGGTTGCCCGTTTGCCCGTCTCCACCGGCCCACGCTGTAACGCCCGCCGCCCACCATGAACATCGTTTGTGCCACCAGCGTCACGCAAGCCCGCGAAGCCTTTAGCGCCCTCGGCCACCTCACCCTGGTTCCCGACCGCGAAATCACCCGCGCCCATCTCGTCGCGGCCGATGCGCTCATCGTCCGGTCCAAAACCACCGTCAACGCCGAATTGCTTGCCGACACCCCCGTCAGCTTTGTCGCCACCGCCACCGCCGGCGCCGA
>MWEZ01000341.1 GCA_002071335.1 Verrucomicrobia bacterium ADurb.Bin018 | reverse complement strand
AGCTTGAGCAGCTTCTTGGCGTCGGCGTCGCTCAGGCCGCGCTTGCTCAGGTGGGCGAAGAACTGGCGGCGCTTGTCCGGCTCGTCAATCCAGTGGACGGTAGCCGCCTCAGTCGCCTCGCCGTCCACTACCTCTGCCGCTGGCATCATGTCTTCGATGTCCTGGGTAAAGAACTCGCTGGCGTTGACGCCGACCAGCGTGGCCGCGATCAGGGCGCGTTTCTGTGCCATCTTCTGAAGCGTGTTGACCAGGGTGTACGGGTCGCGGTTTTCGAGTACGTAGACCTCGAAATCCTTGCCGGTCTTTCTGGACTTGCGCTTCTCGGTGCGGATGGCCAGCTTCTTGTCTTCGTCAGTGGCGTAGAATGAAGGCACGTTCTCCCAGCGGTACTTCTTTTCCATGCTGTTGGCGCTGGCCTCGCCTGTGGCGATCATCTCGCCGCTGTGCCACAGCTCGCACGAGTAGCGATAGTAGAAGCGGCCCTTGTCCCAGTCCTCTACCTTGTCGAGCATCTCAAAGCGTGGCCGCAATCCGAAGAACGTGGTCAGCTTCTCCGCGCCCGGCTTGAGCAGCGTCGGCTTCTCTGTGCCGGGGATGATCCCGTAGTCAGTGCCCTTGACCATGATCTGCTGCACGAATGCCACCAACTGCTTGCGGCGCTCGACTGCCTGCTGCACCGTCATCTGTGGCATTTGCGGCACGACGGTGTAGACGGGCGTCTCCTCTGAACGAACCAATGTACCTGTCATCCCTTTCCCTCCTCTGCTAGATAGATGCCCAGCACAGCGGCTGCGCACCCTACTGCGAACACGATCACACAGAACAGAATCGTTGGGCCAAAGTCGGCTATTCGTTCCACGGTCTTGCTGGCTCTCCGACCGGGTCGCTGTCCCGGCCTACGTCGTGGATGTTCGGCTCGGCCAGCGACTTGAAACCGGCCTCGATCAGCTCGGCCACGGTCTTCTGAATGCTCTGCTGCCGATACACCGACATCAGCTTGATTCGACGGTGCAGATCCCTGCTAACTGCCAGGCGTTGCGTTTCTACCATTGTCCCCTCCCCGCGTGTAAGATGCGCGGCCCCCGTTGTAATCTAGTAGGTATTGAGCCTTGTCGCGGTATCCAGCGCCCGGCTCATGGTCTTGCAGAATGTGCCGAAGCTGTAATCGCAGAACGGGCCGCTGCTCAGCTCATTCTTGGTCTGGACCATGAATCCGGCGACCTTATCCTCGCGACCGTTCCGGCAAACGTCGATGATTGCTACTCCCCTGCTGCCAGTCACACGCGCTTCGTTGATCTCGTGGATGCTGTACCCTAGTTGCTTGAGCGTCTTTACTGCCTTTGTGAACTTCATTTCGCCCTCCCCTTTCCTTATCCTGCCCCATTCTAGCACGGTTTTTGCAATTTGTCAATAGGTAGGGGCATTTGTTAACAAACTGTTAACATTGGTTCGCATTTTGCGGTACATCTCTCAACTTGATTTTGCATTCGTCCTGTGTACGATACTGCGTAAAAGCAGCGTTACACTGTAAGCAGGCATCATCC
>MWEZ01000340.1 GCA_002071335.1 Verrucomicrobia bacterium ADurb.Bin018 | reverse complement strand
ATGATCTCGGCCATGGAGGCGGGGTCATCCGCGCCCCCCACGGTTTTGATGCGATACATCCGGTAGCGCGCCGGGAATGGCACGCCCTCCACCGCCACGACGCGGCTGGCCACCGAGTTGGTGCCGGAAATGTTGGAAATATCGTAGCATTCAATCACGGCCGGCGGCTGCGGCAACCCCAAACGGGTTTGCAGTTCCACCAGACCTTGGCGGGCTTCTTCTTTTTTCAGTTGCGGACTTTTACGGCCACGTGCTTTTTCACGGATACCGCGCAGCAGCAGTAAATACATGTCTCGCAAGGCCGCGGCCTTTTCGAATTTCAGCTCTTTCGCGGCCTGCGCCATTTGCTGGCGGACGTTTTCGAGATACTCGCGCCGCTCGCCATCCAGAAAGGCGCAGGCGGTCAGCACCCGCTCCCGGTATTGCTCCGGGGTGACTTTGCCGATACACGGGGCGGAGCAAAAACGCACAATGTCATTCAGGCAGTGGCGGTGATCCTCCGGACCGGGCTCCCGTGGGCGGCAGCGTCGCAAACCGAATTGTTTGTCCATGAACTCCAGCGAGGCCCGCGCCGCGGCGGACGATGCATAGGGGCCCCAGTAGCGCGCGCCATCTTCTTTGCGTAGGCGCACGGCATCAAAACGCGGGAATGGATCGTGAAGGTTCACGCGCAGCAGCAGAAAGCGCTTGTCATCCTTGAGCGACACATTATAGCGCGGCCGGTAGTCCTTGATTAGCCGGCTTTCTGTAAGGGTGGCCTCCGCCTCCGTTTTGCACGGGATGATGTCGAAGTCGTCAATGCTGCGGATCAGCCCACGCAATTTAGGTTCGCCTTTGGCGGAGGTATGGCGGCGGAAATAGGATGAGACCCGATTGCGCAGGCTGGCCGCTTTGCCCACATAAATAATGCGGCCTTGCCGGTTGCGCATCAAATACACGCCCGGCTGATCGGGCAGCGCCGCCAGCTTGGCCTTCACTTTGTCCGAAAATTGCAGCATTGCAGAAAAGATACTAGGTTGCCGCCGCATTGCCACGCAATGGCAAAGAAAACTGCACCATGAACACGCCCGGCCCGGCCACGGGGCATGGTTGGCGCTGAGCCTGACCTTACTTCTTGCAGTGGGCGCGGTTGGGCCGTATCTTGCCCGCCATGAATCAACGTCCCATACCCCGCGTGCCGGCGGAGCGGCTCGAAGAAGTCTCTTCCGCGTACACTTTTTCCGACATGGAAATCTTTGTGTTCCCCAGCCTGATGTATCCGCTGGTGCTGGCCAACTTGATGTCGCCGCTAATCTGGAAGTGGCGGGAAGACCCGTGGTTTGCCAATTTCCCCAAGCTGACTCCGTACCGCCGCATCCTGCGCCTGAAGCAGTACATCATGGATCATTATGTGTTCAACCTCGACCTCGAAACATGGGGCCTGACCACGCAGCAACGCGAGATGGATCGTTTCGCGCCATTTCTCTCGCCGGAAATCATCGCCAAAAGCAACGCGCTCTTCGGCTACGAAGGCGACAAGTTCTATTTTGATTTGGACATCCGCCGGCATTTCGGCCTTGA
>MWEZ01000339.1 GCA_002071335.1 Verrucomicrobia bacterium ADurb.Bin018 | reverse complement strand
CAAAATCGCCAAGCCGGCCAAAGCCAAGGCCAAGGCCAAAGCTAAACGGGCCGCACGGCGCGCCTGAGCGGTTGAGTCAGCCTGTTGACGCCGGCCACGTACAATTTGTGGACCATCGGCTGCCAGATGAACGAGGCCGATGCCCTGCGCGCGGCCACCCTGCTTGAAGCCGCGGGCTACCGCCCTGTGCCACATGCCCAGGAAGCCTCGCTCCTGTTGCTCAATACGTGCGTGGTGCGGCAGCAGGCGGAAGATAAAATCTACTCGCGCCTGACGTTCGTCACCGAACTTAAAAAACGCCATCCTGATTTGGTGGTCGTGCTGATGGGTTGCCTCGTGGGCAAAAACCCACTGGAGATTCAGCGGCTGCAGGAACGGCTGCCCTACGTGGACGTGTTTCTGCCGCCGTCGGACGTCACTCCGCTACGCGAATTTTTACAAGCGCGGGACATGGCGCTGCCGGCGGATGAACCCGATGATGATTTGCCGTCGCCACTGCCGCCTTCGTTGGCCGGCCGCGCCATCGTGGCCCACGTGCCGGCCGTGCTGGGGTGCTCGCACGCCTGCACCTACTGCGTGATTCCTTACCGTCGTGGTGGCGAGCGCTCCCGTCCCGCCGCCGAGATTTTGGCGGAAGTGGCCGATCTCGCCGCGCGCGGCGTGCGCGAGGTTATTTTACTCGGGCAAATTGTGGATCGCTACGGTCTGGACCGCCCCGGTGAAATCCGGCTGCCGGAGCTGCTGCGCCGCGTGGCAGCCGTGCCGGGTATTCTGCGCGTGCGCTTTCTGACCAGTCATCCGCAGTGGATCACGTCGGAACTCATTGCCACCGTCGCCGATACCCCGGGTCTCTGCCCCTACTTTGAGATTCCGGTGCAGGCCGGTTCCGATGCCGTGCTGGCCGCCATGCGCCGGGGCTACACCGTCGCGGAATATGAGGCGCTGATTGCGCGCATCCGCGCGGCCATTCCGCACGCTGGACTATCCACCGATGTCATCGTTGGGTTTCCCGGCGAAACCGCGGCGCAATTCGAGGAGAGCATGGCGCTCATGCGGCGCATCAACCCCGACATGATCCGCATTGCCAAGTATTCGCCGCGCCCCCTGACCTTTTCCGCGCGGCATTTGCCCGATGATGTCCCTGCCGAGGAAAAAGAACGTCGCCGCAGCGCCATGGAAGCACAACTGCGCGTGATGCTGACGGAAAAGAACGCCCCCCTGCGCGGCCAAACAGTGGAAATCCTGGTGGAAAGCATCGAGGCTTCTGGCCGCCGGTACGGGCGCACGCCGGATTACAAGCTGGTGTTTGTGGACCATGGCACCGCGCGCCCCGGCGAACTGATCCGCGCCCGCATTGTGTGGGCCGGGCCGTTTTCGCTCATCGCCACCGCGGCGGAGTGATTTGTTTTTCGCGCATTTGCAGAAATCTGGATTACAGGGCTGGAACGGTCGCAGACCGACCAGCCATTCCCACCCGACGAAAGCCTGTGCTCTAGCCCGTCTTTCGCTATTCGAGGTTAAACCCATCGAATTTTCTAAGATTTAGGTCAAAGGTCTGCCCCACATTTTTG
>MWEZ01000338.1 GCA_002071335.1 Verrucomicrobia bacterium ADurb.Bin018 | reverse complement strand
CCCGGCTGACGCGGAGAGGGACATCCTCGCGGCCATGTCTCGCCCTCCTTCGCCCTCGGCGGAAGTCGGCGCGGCTGTCCGCAAGGCGTTCTCGGAATACAAGCCGGGAATGGCCTTTGCGCCCCGGAGCATCGCCCCGGCGAAGCCTAAGCCGAAGCCGCTGACGGCGGCGGCGTTCATCCAGCGCGGCGACGGCGCAACCGAAGCCGACTGGTTTGAATCCTCCCCCTTCCGTATAGACTGGGCTCCGGGCCCGCGTGATGCCGCCGCCCTTCTCCGCGTCCTGTACCGCCCGTGGGAGTTTGTGTTCTGCGGCGAACGCTACGGCGGCGCGGAGGGTGTGCGAATGGCGGCGGATTGGATTGCCACCTTCGAGGATGGCCGTCGCCCGGTCCCGCCTCACTTCGTCGTGAATCCTCTCACGGGGAAGGAGCATCCGTTGCCTGACGGCAAGTTGTCGAAGCGCGGAGACTCCGCCGTGGCTGGCTTCCTATATGCCGTGGCCGAATTTGACGGCATGGACAAGGCGGACCAGCTTGCGCTGTGGTGGGGCTTCCGCTCTGCGCCGATTGTCGCGCTGATTGATTCGGGCGGAAAATCCGTCCATGCAATTCTGAAAGTGGATTGTGCGACCCGCACCGATTGGGAAAAGGATGTCGAGGGCAAGCTGTTCCCCGCCGTCCTTTGCCCGTTAGGTTGCGATCCAGCTTGCCGCAACGAAGCCCGCCTCTCCCGCCTCCCCGGCCATTTTCGCCGGGAGCGGAACGCATGGCAACGCCTCTTGTATCTCAATCCCGAAGGAACCCCCCGCCGTGAAAACCGTTGAATCCATGATTGCCGAAACCGAAACGACACAAGCCGAAAACCCGGAGGGCGCGGACATCGTGCGTCCGTACTCAACCCGCGCATGGGATGAACTCGCCCGGATGCACCTTGTCCCTCCGCTGGAAGTGTGGGGCGGGTTCACTCTCGGCGCGTCGTGCGTGATATTCGGGGTGGGCGGGCTTGGCAAGTCCCGCGTTGCGCTGAACATCGCCCGCAACCAAGCCCTCGGCCTACCCTTCGCCGGGCTTCCGACTGCGGCCCGCCCCCTGCGGCATCTGATGATGGGGAGCGAAAACAGCATCCACCGACTGCAATACGACATTCGCAAGATGAACGTGGGGCTGACGGCGGAACAGATTGCCACGCTCGGGGCTCACGTGCGCCTTGCGACATTGGAGGGGCCGGAGGACACCTATATCGCCCTTACGCCCGCCAACGTCGAACGGTGGCGGCTGACCCTCGAGGAACACCGCCCGGAAGTCTTGTGGTGCGACCCGTGGGGCGATATTCTGGACGGCGACGGCAACAGCGACGACGACGCAAGGGCGACAATCTCCACCCTGCGCCGCCTTCTCCGCAAGGTGAACCCGGAGGCCGGGCTTGGCATCTTGGCGCACTCGCGCACCGGAGCATCGAACATCCTGCAAGCGGTGGGCTTCGATGCGGCCAACTTCGGCAAGGGGAGCAAAGCCTTGTACTCTGCCGCCCGTTGCGTGTGGAACCTCGCGCCCGGCTCCGAGTCGGAGGAT
>MWEZ01000337.1 GCA_002071335.1 Verrucomicrobia bacterium ADurb.Bin018 | reverse complement strand
CGGCGCATCCAGATGGTTTTTCAGGATCCACAGGCGGCGCTGAATCCGCGCCTGACCATCTGCGACCTGCTGACGGAAGGCCTCGTGGAGCATCGGTTGCTGCGCGGCGAGAGCCGCGAGGCGGCTGCTACCCGCTTGTTGGCAGAGGTGGGGCTGGATGAAAGTGCGCTCTGGAAATATCCGTTCGAGTTTTCCGGCGGGCAGCGGCAGCGAATTTGCATCGCGCGGGCGCTGGCCTTGGAGCCGGATGTGGTGGTGTGCGACGAAGTGGTCAGCGCATTGGATGTCAGCGTGCAGGCGCAGGTGATCAACCTGCTGCTGGATTTGCGCCGGCGGCACGGCTTGGCCTATCTGATGATCGGCCACGATTTGAGCGTGCTGCGGCATGTGGCCCAGCGGCTGGCGGTGATGTATTTGGGCCGCCTGGCGGAAATCGGCCCGGCGGATTCCGTGGTGGGCGCGCCGCAGCATCCTTATACGCAGGCATCGGTGGCAGCGGTACCGGTACCCGGAGCCAAACGCGAGCGCCGGGTGCTGAAGGGCGAGCCGCCTTCCGCCGCCAAGCCCCCGGCCGGCTGCGCGTTTCATCCGCGGTGCCCGCGGGCCATGCCCATCTGCCGCACCACGCCGCCGCCGGCCTGCGCCGTGGGCGCGCACACCGTTTGGTGCCATCTCTATGCCTGATGCCCGCCGGGCGGGCTGCGTCTGCGCCCCCCCCGCGGTTTAGAAAATGCGGCTTGCTGGTGCGGGCGGGGGGGTGCTAGGTTGCCGGTTTGAAAGGCCAGTCAATGGATCGCAAGACGTGGACAATTGTGACGGGCGGCGCGGGATTCATCGGCCGCAACGTGGTGGCGGAACTGAATCGGCGCGGGGTGGAGCGGATTCTGGTGGTGGACGATTTGGGCCATGACGCGCGCTGGAAGAACTTGCGGGGGTTGCAGTTCGAGGAAATCTGGTCCATCGCCCAATTTCGCGAGGCGGTGGCGGCAGACCGTGTGCCGCCCACGCAGGTGGTCTATCATCTCGGGGCGTGCAGCGCCACCACCGAGACCGATGCGGATTATTTGTTGGACAACAACTTCCGCTACACGCGCGAATTGGCCGAGTGGTGCCTGCGCGGCAAGGCGCGCTTGGTCTATGCCTCCAGCGCGGCCACCTATGGCAACGGCGAACAGGGTTATTCGGACGCGGACGAAGTCACGCCCACCCTGCTGCCGCTCAACATGTATGGCATGAGCAAACACCTGTTTGATTTGTGGGCGCTGCGCACCGGCGCGCTGCGCCAGATGGCGGGCCTCAAGTATTTCAATGTGTACGGCCCCGGCGAGGATCACAAGGGCGACATGCGTTCGCTGGTGAACAAGGCTTATGGCCAGGTGCGCGAACGCGGCTCGATCCGGCTCTTCAAATCGTACCGCCCCGATTATGAACACGGCGAGCAGGTGCGCGATTTCGTCTATGTAAAGGATGCCGTGGATGTGACGCTCTTCTGTGGCGAACATCCGGAGGTGGCCGGGCTGTTCAACTGTGGCACTGGCGAGGCGCGCTCGTGGAACGCGCTGGCCAAGGCGGTGTTTGCCGCCATGGGCCTCGA
>MWEZ01000336.1 GCA_002071335.1 Verrucomicrobia bacterium ADurb.Bin018 | reverse complement strand
GTCCGCGCTGGCGCTGGTGCTATCGGCCTCGCTGGCCTCGGCGGCGCATATTCTGCAGACGTTTTTCATTCCGCTGCCGGAAGACGACGTGGAAGTGTCGTTGAAAATCATTGATTCCTTCGGGCCGAACATCGGCACGGAGATGCAGTCCATCATTGGCATCGCGGTGGGGTCGGACAACACGGTGATTTACTACGACCACTGGGAAGACGGGTATGAGGCCGATCTGACGTCGCCGACGCAGCTTTCGACGCAGATTTGGGGTGACGGGGATCCGAGCAACGGGTATCCGCCGGGTTTCCCGGATGACGTATTGATGGCGGGGTCGGTGATTGAGCTCTCGGCGGTGATTGACGTGACGCGCAACAGCGTGACGATTGAGTATGACGGGCGGGACAAGCTGGCCTCCACGTATCCGATTGCGGTGACGCGGGCGATGTATCCGGTGGAGCCGGGGGAAGTGATCGCGGAAGCGGTGGGCGTGCGCGACATTGGCACGCACGGGATGCTGTACCGGGTGCCGGTGGGCGAGGGCACGGGGGTGGGCGCGCACACCAACGAGATGTTCAGCTCTTCGGGGCTGTATATCATGGGCGACTATGACAACACCCGCGTGGAGATTGACGCGGACGGCGACGGCATTTTTGAAACGACGGTATATCTGGACCAGGGCGAGCCGTACACGGTGAATAGCGGGGTGAAGGCGGGCGGCACGGTGCGGGGCAACCAGCCGTTCCAATGCACGCTGGTGACGGGCGACATTGGCTCGAACTACGAAACGCGCTGGTTTGATTTGTGGCCGGAGAACCAGTGGGACAACGATTATTTCACGCCGGTTTGTTCGCGGTCGGCCACATATACGGCGGATGTGTATCTGTTTAACCCCAACAACACGGCCATCACGGTGACGGTGGTGACGGCCACCAGCACAAGCTCGATTCCCATTGCGGCCAACACCACGGGCGCGCCGTTCCGGATGCCGGTGAACAGCGGCGCGCGGTTGTTCACGGCGGACGGGCAGCCGTTCATCGGGGTGAGCATCTTTGACACCAGCGGGACTTGCCAGGCCTATGACTGGGGCATCAGCCTCGTGCCGAAGAAGATGATGACCACGGCGGGGTTGGTGGGCTGGGGGCCGGGGTATGGCTCCACCGGCACGGGTGACAACGGCAGCCCGGTGTGGGTGTCGGCGTTGAGCAACACCACGCTGTATGTGGACTTGGACGGCGACCCGCTGACGGGCCCGCTCGTGGATCCGCACGGCAACCACTACGACTTTGCGACGAACCTGACGGCGCTGCAAGTGGTGGCGCTGCGGGATAACTCCGATAACGACCAGACGGGATTGCGCTACTACACGCTGGACGGCACGGTGGTGCTGGGGGCGTGGGGCGTGGACCCGCAATATGCGGGCACCGGTAATCCCTACCTTGACATGGGCTACGCGATTCCGGCCTATCCGGCGGTGGTGTCGCGCAAGAACGCGGCGCTGCTGATTGACGTCAACGGCAACGGCTTCCCGGACGCGGGCGACAGCCTCGAATACGAAATTGACGTGGTGAACGTGGGGTTTGCCTCGGCCTCGCACGTGATTTTCGA
>MWEZ01000335.1 GCA_002071335.1 Verrucomicrobia bacterium ADurb.Bin018 | reverse complement strand
GGACTCCTTTCGGTTAAGTGGCTACATACTTTGATCAATGTAGTTATATATACTACATATTTTCCCCCAAAAAAAAGAGAGATTTTCACTTAACCAACTTTTATTTCGTGCACCCTGGGCGGTGTGCTGTATTGACAGCGGGGGGGCCTTGCCGTTATACACAGCGGAACAGTTTTGGTGGCGAGATAGCTCAGCTGGTAGAGCAACGGACTGAAAATCCGTGTGTCACCGGTTCGATCCCGGTTCTCGCCACCATTTTTTTTGTGCCCGTGCGGGGCGGGATGGGCAAAGCGTTTTCCTGCGCCGGGCGGAAAATTCTTTGCGGGTGGCAGGGGGATGGGTAGGATGGGCGGGTTGTTTGTCGGCAGGAGGCTAGACGCATGAACCAGATTCTTTTCAAGGAGCAGTTGGCGCCGAATGTGTACCGCCTGCGGGTGCATGCGCCGCTGATTGCCGAGGAGCGCCAGCCGGGGCAGTTCGTGATTCTGCAACTGGATACGGAGTTTGGGGAGCGTATCCCGCTGACGATTGCCGATGCCAATTTGGCGGAAGGCAGCATTACGCTGATTTTTCAGGCGGTGGGCAAGAGCACCAAGTTGCTGGCGCAGATGCAAACGGGGGAGAAAATCGCGAATCTGGTGGGGCCGCTGGGCCGGCCAACCCATATTGCCAAGTTCGGCACGGTGGTGTGCGTGGGTGGCGGCATCGGCGTGGCGCCGCTCTACCCGATTGCGCAGGCCATGCGGAGGGCGGGCAACCGGCTGGTGGTGGTGATGGGCGCGCGGTCGCGCGAGCTGGTGATTCTGGAACCCGAAATGCGGGCGTTGACCGATGACGTGGTGGTGTGCACGGATGACGGCAGCTATGGCCGCAAGGGCCTCGTGACCGAACCGCTGCGAGAACTGTGCGCTCAAACGCCCAAACCGGACCTGGCCGTGGCGATTGGCCCGCCGCTGATGATGAAATTCTGCGCGGAAACCACGCGGCCCTTCGGCGTGCCCACGGTGGTGAGTTTGAATACCATCATGATTGATGGCACGGGGATGTGCGGGGGCTGCCGGGTGACGGTGGGCGGGCGCACCAAGTTTGTATGCGTGGATGGCCCGGAGTTTGACGGCCACCAAGTGGATTTTGACCAGATGATTCAGCGGCTGGGTTCCTACCGCGAGCAGGAGCGCTTGGCCTCGGCCGGCTGCAACCTGCACGACGAAGCCGTGCGGAAGGGTTTGCAAGAATGACTTTCCAAACGCCCGCCTCCTTGCAGGAGGCCGCGCGCCAGGAGTGGGCGCGCATCCAAACTCTGCCGCAACCGTTGAAGCCACGTGACCGCTTGGCCATTCCGCCGCAGGAGATGCCGGCGCAAGACCCGCTGGCGCGGGCCAAAAACATGCGCGAGGTGGCGCTGGGTTATTTTGAAGAGCAAATGCGCGTGGAGGCATCGCGCTGCTTGCAGTGCAAAAACGCGCCGTGCGTGGCCGGCTGTCCGGTGCGGATTGATATTCCCCGTTTTATCGCGGCGCTGGCGGTGGGCGATCCGGCCACGGCCATTGCGGTCATCAAGGAAACAAGCCTGTTGCCGGCGGTGTGCGGTCGCGTATGCCCG
>MWEZ01000334.1 GCA_002071335.1 Verrucomicrobia bacterium ADurb.Bin018 | reverse complement strand
CAAAGTTGTTCCATTGTGTGGAAAATTTCTCCAAACTTTTTCCATAGCGTGGAAAAAATTCGTGCATTTTTCCACACTGTGGAAAAAAAGTTTCCACACTGTGGAAAAATCTCTGCGCCTGCGCCATGCCCTGCTCGCCGCGCTCCTCGCCAGCCCGTTCCTCGCCGCTGCCGAACCCGCTGAATTCGCCGACACCCCGCAACTCGCCCGTGAACTCGCCGCCAACCGTCAGCACAACGCCGCCGCCATCGAATACCGCCGCTTGGCCCTCGCCGATCCTGATTCCGCCCGCGCCGCCGGCTGGTTCTGGCTGGCCGCCCAACAATACGCCAGCGACCACAATCCCGCCCAAGCCAACCGCATGCTCGACCGCGCCGAAGACACCGCCCCCGGCAGCAACGCCGCGCCCGTCGCTTGGCTGCGCGCTGAAAACGCACTCGCCCTGCGCGACTGGGATTCCGCCGGCTTCTACTTCGACAGCCTCCGCCTCAAAGCCGACGCCCCCCCTTGGCGCGACATCGCCGCGCGCGGCGCCGCCACCGCCGCCCTGCGTCGCCACGACATCCCCGCCGCCCGCGCCGCCCTCGCCACCTCTCCAACTGATCCCACCTCCGCCATCACCGCGCTCGATGCCTACGCCGCCCGCCGCGACAAAAAACCGTGGCTCGGCGGCCTTCTCGGCCTTGTCCCCGGCCTCGGCTACGCCTACTCCGGCGAATACGCCAACGCCACCCGCTCCCTCATCCTCAACAGCCTCTTCCTTTGGGGCATGATCGAAACCGCCGATGACGACCAGTGGGCCGCCTTCACCGTCCTCACCTTCGTGGAATTCACCTGGTACACCGGCAGCATCTATGGCGGCCTCGATGCCGCCCACCGCCATAACCAACGCCGCCTCGACGACACCATCGCGGAAATACGCGGCACCACCCGCGCCCAACCCGATTTCGCCAAGTTGCCCATTCTTGTCTGGCAATTTGAGTTTTAATTCATCACTCCTCAGCCCCATCCCCCCGCGCCACCCGCGCCTTTCGCAGCAAATCACCACGCCTTATTCCGTCGCCACCTAATCAAATCAAAACATAATTCTTTGCAATATTTCTCCGCGCTCCCGCGGCCCACAATGCCGTCCTGCTACTGAATCCTCACCAAAAATCAACCAGCCGTTTTTCGGCGTAATAAAAAAAGATACGAAAAACCTTGCACTTTCCGCGGGGTCCACTAGATTCAACCTATCGTAAGCATATTGATAGGAGAAAAACCATGTCCACCGTAATGAAAGAACTGAAAGCTGAAATCGCCCGTGTCGCCCGGCGCGTGGTGCGCAAGGAAGTTGCGGCCCTGCAGCGCAGCAACGCGGCCCACCGCGGATTTATTGCGGATTTGCGCCGGCAGATTCTCAACCTGCAAAAAGAAATCAAGGCCCAGGCCCGTGGCCCGGCCGCCAGCGAACTCCCCGTGGCCGGCGATGCCGCCGCCGCCAAGCGCTTTTGGATCACTGGCAAAGGCATCCGCGCCCTGCGTAAACGCTTTGGCATGACGCAGACCGAATTCGCCAAACTCTGCGCCGTCAGTATTCCCACCGTCGTCATTTGGGAAGCCACCAAGGGCAAGGTCCC
>MWEZ01000333.1 GCA_002071335.1 Verrucomicrobia bacterium ADurb.Bin018 | reverse complement strand
CCAGCCGATGAAAAACTCGTTGCCGTAAAACACGATCAACAGCTCGCGCACCAGCAGCACTTGGGCCATCACCGATGTGATGCCCAGCCCGATGAACGAAACGGCCAGCGCCTTCCTCATGCCCGCAGTATGACCCAGCCGGCGCGCAAAAGAAACCCTTTCCGGCGCGCGTGGCGGTGCGCGGGTAGAAGCCAATACCCCCCCAAAAAATAAAAAGGCGCTTCGCCGATTGTTGTGGTGGTTTTGGGGTCGGCACTGCCATGCGGGTCCGCAGCGCACGGATAAAAACACAAAAAACACCGCCTTAAAATTGTCCAGAGTTTATAAAGTCTGGACAGCACCCTCAAAACAGCCGATTAAAAATGACCAATATTATATACATAACAAATTGCATTTGATTGAGATGCAAATATTTCAAAAACTGTCCACAGTTTATAAACTCTGGACAGTCTGGTTCAAATGGCAAAACAAAGAGGTTGGTTTGACGACAGCTGTTTGCTCATCCCAGGCGGGACGATCCAGCCACTGAAATCGGCAAAGAGTCCAAAAATACTTGGCGGTAGCAGGGCTTTGCGCCAAACTGGCTCCATGTAGTGCAACCCCATTCCAGCAAAGGAAATACCATGGCCAAGAAAACGAAACGTCCTGCCAAACCCGCCGCCAAGAAAAAAGAAGAGCTGCAATATCACGTGCATTTGAAGCGGGGCGATGTGGCCCGCTATGTTTTGCTGCCGGGCGATCCGGGGCGAGTGCCGTTGATTGCGTCGTTCTTCGACAACGCCAAGGAAGTGGCGTTCAACCGGGAGTACCGCACGTGGACCGGCACGGTGGATGGCATCAAGATTTCGTGCTGCTCGACGGGCATCGGCTGTCCCTCCACTGCGATTGCCGTGGAAGAGTTGATCAAGTGCGGGGCGGACACGTTTATCCGCATCGGCACCTGTGGCGCGCTGCAACGCGAGGTCAAACTGGGCGACCTGTGCATCACCACCGGCGCCGTGCGCGAGGAAGGCACCACGCGGCAATATGTGCCGCTGTCTTACCCGGCCGTGGCGGATTTGGATGTTACGTTGGCGCTGCGCCAAGCTGCGCGCAATCTCAAGATTCCGGCGCACGCCGGCATCGGGCACTGCAAGGATGCGTTCTTCATCGAGGACAAGGACATTCCCATCCGTGAGGACATTGATGCCAAGTGGAATGCGTGGTATCGCTCGAATGTGATTTCCACCTCCATGGAATCGGCGGCGCTGTTCGTGGTGTCCAGTATCCGCCGGGTGCGCGCGGGCGAAGTGCTGGCGACGATTGGCCTGACTTACGACGACGCACCCATCATCGCCAAGGTCGGCATTGAGGAAGCCATCCGCACCGCCATTGAAGCCGTCAAGATTCTCGAACGCCAACGCTAACCGGCCACGACCTTGAGCACAAAAAAGAAATCCGTTCATCCGCTCCACCGTATTCCGCAGGAAAAGTGGCAGGCGCTGTATGACCTGGCCTGCCGCTTGTGGGACATGGCGCCGTGGAAACAGATGGAAGAAACGGAGATTTTCGGCATTCAGCCGGCCGCCCGCCCGGAGCCGTGGTTCGCCAGCGTCATGGGCGCCATCGGCGAATTCCGGGCCATCACCTTCTATGACGGGATGGAGGGTCTTCGGCTGTTTTG
>MWEZ01000332.1 GCA_002071335.1 Verrucomicrobia bacterium ADurb.Bin018 | reverse complement strand
CTGCTGGTGGCCCTGTGGCGCTACGGCGCACATGGGGTGATCCCCCAAGGGGTGCTGATCAAAGCCGCCTAAACGAGGCCAAGAAAAGGGAAACACAACGGAGAAGCTTTGGATGTTCGAGAAACCGGCACAGCCCTGGGTCGCGCACATGCCGACCGTTTTGTAGATGGGTTCTTCTCGATATAGATTTGAGTCTGAGCATGAACATGCGCAAGCAGCAACAGGTGTTCCACTTCGGTGGGCACGGATAGAAGGTGGTAAGCAAGGGCGGTGTTACTTCCGCCGACGTACCCATCTCAAATCGCATCCAGATCCGATCCGCTTGGAATAAAAAAGAAAGGACAGTAAGACAATAAATCCATCGCCATGACTTGACGGCCCCCATAGAAGGGCTGGAATGGTCGCAGACCTCCCAGCCGTTCTCGGCGGGAAGGTTTCGTCCCCCAACCATTCCCGCCCTACAAAAGCCCTACAAAATCAGCGAAACTGGTAGGTGTCCCAATGCGGAACTCAGGTCTCCTCATCTCAATGTTTCCCCTCCCCAAATCGCTTCAAACCCCAAGGAAAGATCTGGGCAAAAAATGGCTTGCCGATGACTTGGAAGCTGTCTCCCCGCCATCACAACAGAGGGCTCTCCGCCCTTTGTGCTGTCTGAATACTCCCCTTCGCAAATGTGCACTTCGGCGGGATCTTTTACCCTTTCGATCTTGACCCTTCATCTGGCCTGCTTATAGACTGCCGCGCCAATGACCGCCTCCCCGACATCCATTCTGTCCGCCCTGCGGCACTCGTCTTGGGTGCAGCAGTGCGCGTCCGGACTCAGTTGGTTTCGCGCGATGCGCCATGCAGCCCAATTCAGCCACCAGGGGCCTGTGTTCGCCGGTTCCAACCTGACGATTCGCAAGCGATTTTCCCAAATCAAGCTGGGGCGCGAGGCCAAATTCGGACACCATGTTGGAATTGGCGTGGTCGGGCAAAACCCAAACGACCCGGCCTCCCTGCAAATCGGCGCCCACACCATCATCGGCGACCGAACGCACATTAACTGCCAAACCGCCATTTCGATCGGCACGCACTGCGCCATCTCTTGGGATGTCGAAATCCTGGACTCCGATATGCACACGATTGTGGGAGAGGATGGCCAGCCCTTGCCCAACCGGCTTCCTGTCACCATCGAAGATCGGGTCTGGATCGGAACTCGCGCTCTCATTTTAAAGGGCGTCACCATTGGCCATGACTCCATCGTGGCTGCAGGCGCGGTGGTCACCAACTCCATCCCGCCACACTGCATCTGTGCCGGCAACCCGGCAAAAGTCATCCGGCAAATCCAAGGATGGAGGCATTAGTGCGATGAATTCCGCCCTCATCAAAGTCGGGATGCCCGTGTCCTACGACTATAAGTTTCTCTACCATTCCCTGCCTCTGATCTATGACCACGCTGATCAAATTACCTTGGCTGTGGATCAGAACAGCAAGACTTGGACCGGCATCCCTTTTGCCATCGAAGATGCATTCTGGGAATGGATCAAAGAAATCGATGTTCAGAAGAAAATAAATGTTTATCGCGATGTTTTCTACCGGCCAGGATTCAAGGCCATGGAAAATGAGACGCGCGAACGCATGATGATTGCCCAGCGCATGGGGGAGGGCGGCTGGCATGTGCAAGTTGATAGCGACGAATATT
>MWEZ01000331.1 GCA_002071335.1 Verrucomicrobia bacterium ADurb.Bin018 | reverse complement strand
AAATGATAGGCCATGTAGACGGTGGCGGCGCCCGCCAGCGGCGAAGTCGCCGCGTTGAAGTTGACGGTGATTGGCGCGCAGTCGCTGGGCGCGGCCGGGTCAAACGTGGCTGAAGGCGCCACGCTGCTTTGCCCGCCGTCATGCTCCACGAAAACGTGCTGGATATCCGTCTTTTCGACATTGCCGCGGCCGTCATATGCCTCGATGTAATAATCAAGCAACTTGCCGCGGAAGCCGGGCACGTTGGCATCGGTGATCTTGGCAAAGTAGTAATCGGCAATGACGGGGTTGGGCCAGTAGGCCGGGTCGAACACCACGTAATCAATTTGGCCGTTGTCCGCCTTTTGGTTGAGCGCGGTGCGGGTCTTGGGCAGTTCGCGCTTGGTCATGGGGATGGTGATCCACGAGCCGACATCGCTGCCGCCGGCATAGGTTTCGTTCTGGGTGTTGGCCATGGAGTTGACGCCGTCGTTGTCAATGCGGACCTTCACGCTGATGTTGGTGATGCCGTTGACATCGTAGGCGTGGGTCCAAACATAGAAATCGGAGTCCATCTTCTTGAGGAAACGTTCATCCTTTTGCGGCACGCGGTTGTACCAGCCGAAGGTGTAGCCGCCGGGATTGTAGGGGAAGCGCTGGGGCTTCAAGACGGTTGGCGGCGTGGTGTCCTTGTGCAGGCGCGTGGACATGAAGCTCTGGAGCTTGCCGATGGCATTCTTGGTGGCGAGGGCCGGCTTGACTTCATCATCGTTGCCGAGACCGCCATAATAATTGAAACCGGAATCCAGGCCGGCCAGATAAATGTGCCAGGCCAATTCGACATCGTTGGGGCTGGTCCAGTTGCCGTCGCCGAGGTTGTTGTAGGGATCCTGCACCTTCCACGCCTGCACGCTGCCGCCTTCATCCTTGAGGATTTGCTCGGCGGTGATGACCCAGTTGGCGCCCGCCATCAGCGGCGCATAGCTGAAGAACTTGAGCGCGAAGCCCGGCGTTTCCAAATCCACCATGGTGTTGGGGTAGCACGTGGGGATACTGTTCGGATTCACCGGCGGCTCGATCCACTTGAGGAAGTTCGGCGAGCCGTAGTCCATTTCCGGGAAAATCCAGGCACCGTCTTCCACGTGCGTGACGGGGGCGTTCGCCTTGGCCGCATTGACGAACCCCTGCGGCGTGTTCTTGACGTAGCCGGCGTTGGCAGAGTCGTTGAAGAACTGCGGGGTGGCTTCCTGCCACGAGCTAAACCCGCCGCCCCAGGCGTTGTCGCCGTCGGAGGCAGGCATCACAATGACCGGGCGGTTGGGGTCGGTGGCGTAGGGGGCGATGTTGGCTTGGATTTTGCCGATTCCTTCGTTGGCGTAGCCGAAGCGGTAGCTCAACACATCGTCGGAGGGCACCACATAAATCTGTTTGGTTGCGCCGCTGTTCGGGTTGACCCACTGCGCCTTGTGCAGTTGGTAGGCAAAGGGCGCCACGTTCCATGCCGCGTTGCCGGGATTGGGTTCGCTGTACCACCAGCCCTGGGTGGGCGAGGGGCCAAGCAAGTCGGCCTTGTTGGGCGGCGTCGAGAAAATGCCGTATTGCCCGGCAGCCAGATTGAACTGGTCGAAATAGGTCGGGCACGTGCGGCTCAAGTGGTGGCTGGCCACAATGGCCCACTCGTAGCCTTCGTCCACCAGCACATCAATCA
>MWEZ01000330.1 GCA_002071335.1 Verrucomicrobia bacterium ADurb.Bin018 | reverse complement strand
TCCACCATGAAAGCGCTCATTCAGACCGGTTCTAGCCTGTCTGCGTGCGGACACGCACAGGCAGGCGGGCGGGTGCCCGTGCCCCTGAAAAGCGATTTCTTATCAATTGTGATCCAGGTCTGCGAACTGCCCAATCTGGTCCATTGGCTTAAGAAGCGCGGTGTGAAGACGCCGGTCGTGATGCGCCTGACCGCGCCGAATTATTATGATCCGCGAGGCGGCGTGCGGCAGGCCGATGCCCTGATTGCCAGCGGGACGACGATCGAAAAATTGCGCGCTCAAAACCCGGGCCACACGGAGGTTGCCCCTCCAGAGGCGGATTCGAACCGTTCGACCGGCTCCCTGGAGGGTCGGCCTCCGTGCCGACCGTCTCTGCCCCCCCTCGTGGATATTCCCAACGCGGTGGATGCGGACCTGTTCCGGCCACAGCCGTCGGATTTCCGGGAAAAGCACGGCATCGGCCGCAGTGAATTCGTGGCGCTTTACGTCGCGCGGTTTCAGGCGTTCAAGAACCATGCCTTGCTGCTCGACGCCTTTGCCAGATTCGCCCAAGATCATTCCGCCTCTCGGCTGTTGCTGGCCGGCAGCGGCCCCTTGCGGGAACGGACGGAACGGAAGACGGCGGAACTGGGCATTCGGGAGAAGGTGCTGTTCCTTGGCGAAACGCCCTACGGCGAATTGCCCTCCGTTTATGCGGCCGCCGACGTCAAGGCGATCTCCAGCGACTACGAATCGTTCTGCTTTGCCGCGATCGAGGCGATGTCCGCCGGCCTGCCCGTGTTGACGACGGATTGCGCGTGGGTGCCGCGGCTGGTTGCCGACGGCGCCGGCATCGTGGTGCCCGTCGGCGACGCCGAAGCGTTCGCCGCCGCCCTGAAAAAACTGGCCGACAATCCCGCGTTGCGCCAGCGCATGGGCGCCGCCGGCCGCCAGCAGGTGCTCGAGCGCCACACCTGGCCCGCCAGCGCCGAGAAGCTGGCCCGTCTGTATCGCGATCTCGTGGGCCGCCATGGTTGATCTCAGCGTCATCGTCGTCAATTGGAACACGCGCGAGCTGCTCCGCGCCTGCCTGAGCTCGGTGAAACGGCATACGGCCGGGTTGGAGTATGAACTGATCGTGGTGGACAACGGTTCCGCCGACGGCAGCCCGGAGATGGTGCGGACGGAATTCCCGGAGGCGGTGCGGATCGAGAACCCAGACAATCGTGGCTTCGCGGTTGCGAACAACCAGGGCATCCGCGCGGCGCAAGGCCGGGCGGTTTTGCTGCTCAACAGCGATACGGAATTGACCGAAAATTCGCTTTTGAAACTGCACCGGTACTTGTTCACGCGCGACGAGATCGGGGCGGTGGGGGGGCTTTTAACCTATCCGGGCGGCGCCCCCCAATGGTCGTATGGCTTCGAGCCTTCCCTGGGGCGCATGCTTTGGATCACGGTTTCGGGCCTGCTGGGCATCCGGTGGGGCCGGAAGCCCGGCGCCGTCGTTCCGGAGAACGTAGATCAGCCCATCCCGGTGGAATACGTCGTCGGCGCGGATCTGATGGTCAAGAAAAGCGTGTTCGACCGCGCCGGCCTGCTGGACGAATCCTTTTTCGCCTACTTCGAGGAAACCGATCTGTGCCGGCGCATCCGCGCGGCGGGATCCGAAGTGTGGTTCACGCCCGAGACGTCCATCGTCCATCGCGTCGGCAGT
>MWEZ01000329.1 GCA_002071335.1 Verrucomicrobia bacterium ADurb.Bin018 | reverse complement strand
GTGGGTGTATACCCCAAGTCAGCAAAGCGCACCCAGCCGGCCAGCACGACGACCGCGCCCCATGCCAGCCACTGGATACCGCGCCGCGTCATGGTCTGCTTCACTTCGCGCCGGCTGGGTCGCGGGTATCCGACCGCACCAGATACAACGGCCGCCGCTTTCCTTCTTCAAAGATACGGCTGACGTATTGCCCCAACATGCCGATGCTCACCAGTTGCACCCCGCCCATAAAAGCCATCACCGCAATCAGCGATGCCCAGCCCTTTTCCAGGCTCTGCGGCTGCACGATCGCCAGCACCATGACATAAATCACCCACAAGGTGGCCAGTACGCACACGCCAAACCCCAGCACGGCGATCCAGCGCAGCGGCGAGGCGGAGAAAGACGTAATGGCATCAAAGGCCAAACGCGCGCTTTTCCACACCGGATATTTGGTTTCGCCGGCGAGCCGCGCCGCCCGGTCGTATTCCACAGACACTTGGCGGAAGCCCACCCAACACGTCAGCCCGCGCATGAAGCGGTGTAGCTCGCGCATCTCGCGCAACGCATCCACCACGCAGCGGTCCACCAGGCGGAAATCGCCCGCATCCATCGGCACATTGGTTTTGGCCAGCCGTCGGAAAACGCGGTAGAACGATGCCGCCAGAAACTTTTTGAGCCATGTTTCGCCGGCGCGGCTGCGGCGTACGGCGTACACCACCTCGAATCCCTCGTGCCATTTGTCCAACATGGCCGCGATGGTTTCCGGCGGGTCCTGCAAATCCGCATCCATGATGACCACGGCATCCCCCGTGGCCCGATCCATTCCGGCCGTGATGGCCAACTGGTGCCCGAAATTACGCGATAAACGCACCAGCCGCACATGAGGATTAGTCCGGGTCTGGTCCAGCGCCCATTCGGTTGAGCCGTCGGTGCTGCCATCATCCACCAACAGCAGCTCCCAATTTTCCCGCCGTGCCGCGAAGACCCCGGCCACCCGCTCCAACAAAATGGGCAGGTTGTCCTTTTCGTTCAAAAACGGCACCACAATTGTGATCAGTTTTGCCTCGCTCATGGGGCAACATCCTACCCGGACCCCGCGCCCGACGCAACCGGCAAGAAACCCCCGAATCCGCTGCCAACCGGAAAACAATCTCGCTCTGCGGGAGGAAATGGAGTAGTCTGCCCGCCTGTTTGCTTATGGATCACACCCCTGCCAACTCACCCCCTCTGCCAACGGCGGCAGACCGCATGGGCACCGAGCGCGTCGGCCGGTTGCTGCTGCGGTTCTCCATCCCGGCCATCGTGGGCATGCTGGTGCAGGCGCTTTACAACATCGTGGACCGCATGTTCATCGGCTATGGCATCGGACCGCAAGGGATTGCCGGCGTGACGATCAGTTTTCCCCTGATGATGGCCATGGTGTCGTTCTCTATTTTGGTGGGCGTGGGGGCCAATACACTGTTCGCTATCCGGATGGGCGAAGGCCGGCGCGAAGAGGCCGAACGGATTCTGGGCAATGCCTTTGGCCTCCTGTTTTTTGTGCCGCTGGTGGCCTCACTGGCGGGACTGGCCTACTTGGATCCACTCCTGCGGCTGGCCGGCGCCAGCGATGAACTCCTGCCTTACGCCCGCGACTATGCGCGCATCATTTTGGGTGGCACCGCCCTCACGACCACCGGCCATGGCTTGGCGCACTTTATCCGGTCCGATGG
>MWEZ01000328.1 GCA_002071335.1 Verrucomicrobia bacterium ADurb.Bin018 | reverse complement strand
AAGCAACGCGCTCTTCGGCTACGAAGGCGACAAGTTCTATTTTGATTTGGACATCCGCCGGCATTTCGGCCTTGAAAAATACACTGCGGACACCATCCCGTACTGGAAAACAGAAACGGTCGAGGCCATGGATGCCTTCCGCTACAAGCCCGGCCACGAAAACCAGGGCGCGGGCGAATGTGTCTCGCTCTCCACCTTGTACGCCGCTGCGCTGTACATCCTATGCGGAATTTCGCTGGATGACATTTTTCTGGTGGCCACCCCGCTGCACTCCCAGAACTTTGTTGATGTCAATGAAGGCATCCTGACCAACAACCGGCGACTCGTTACCAAGACCATGTGGTTCAACGGCACGGAGCTGTCCACCAAGGCGCGACGCGCGCTGGAGAATGAGCAGGTTACCATTGTGGCACACCACACTGGCTGGGTACACACCGTCTATCCCGAGGCCAGCATTGACCACGCGGCCTATACCCGGATGCAGGCCAAACTGCGCGCGTTTCTCAAGACTCCGGTCACGTCGGAAATCTTGTTCAATTTCTTGCGCCAAAGCCCGGAGCGCCAAAAGTGCTTCCAAATTGAGCACACCATCCACGGCAAGCGCCGCTGGTTGCCGGCGGAACGCGCCTACGCGTTTGAGGACTCATGCTCCTTCAAGGTTTCCGACAGCACCCGGAGCAAACTGCTGGCGGAAATGGAAGAAGATGATTTCTTCGCTGAACCCATGCCCAACCGCATTCCGCTCAACAAGTTTGATGAATTCTTCAAGCAGGGCCAGATTGACCTCAATAAGGAGGAAGACCGCCAGCGCCTCGCGCGCGAGGTTGACTGCTATCACGCCAACGCCTGCGAGATCATCAAGGAACTGCACGCGTTTTGCCAACTGGAGCCGCGCTGGCCTGACGCCCACAAGCCGCGGCAATTCAGCCGGAACCCGGAGCTGGGCCTGAAACCCGGCATGACCCGCGAGGAAATCATTGCCACGCTGGAAAGTATCCGCGACACCCACCCTGTTGCTGATCTGGCGTTCCACGCCTATCGCGATTTGTCCCGCGTGGACCCCCGCCCCTACCTCAAGGCCGCCATTGAACGCTCTCCCGTGTGCATCGCGGAATCGCGCCCAATGGATGTCCCCATGGCGGTCGCGTGCCTGCGCGAAATGGCCAATGAGTCCATTTATGACAGCACCCGTGTGGCGCAGCCAGACGAGGTCTGGAATGCCCGCCGGGGCGACGGCCTGGAAAAGGCCGTCACGTTGGCCGCAATTATTCACGAGCGCCATCCTGAGGAAGTGTTCACGATTCAGGCCGCGGGCGACACCGCCACCCTCTCCTTTGCTGACAAGGAGTATTCCTTCCCCACGCACAAGAATCTGAACCTGACGCTTCACTGGCCGCTGGACTGAAGCCGGGTTGGATTGTAAAACTGGAATGGTCGCAGACCTTCCAGCCATTCCCGGCGGGAAGGTTTCGTTCCTCAACCATTCCCGCCCTACAAAAACGCGACAAGAACAGCCACGGTTGAGAGTCCGAATGCTGAACTCCTCCCCCACGCCGCCGCTGCACCGGCCCGGGCGATTCAATACGTTAGCCAAGCCGCCACGCGTCGCGCCCTTGCGCCGCGCAACCCGATACTTTCCATACTGCGTACTCGCCCCCCATTGCGCCGGGCATTCAGGATGCGTCTGACGCTCACC
>MWEZ01000327.1 GCA_002071335.1 Verrucomicrobia bacterium ADurb.Bin018 | reverse complement strand
GGAGCTTGTGGGCTCGCTCAGCGGCGGCGTCGGACAGATGTCGGCCGAACTGGCCCAGAAGCTCGAATCCGCCGGACTGCTGGGCTTCGTGGTCACCGTCTTCAAGGCCTATTACCGCGTTCGTGAGGCCCTGGCCGGATTGTGGGGCGCTTTTTCCCATGCCTTTGGCCGCATCCGCGCCATCCTCGAACCGACCATCCGCACCCTGATGAGCGCCTATGCGGCGCTGGCCAGCGCGGTCTTTTCGGTGGTGGAAATCTTCGGCGTGGCCGCCAGCGCCACCGATGGGTCGTCCTGGCGCACCTTCGGCACGGTTATCGGCACCGTCGCCGGTGTGCTTCTTCAGGGGCTGGCATTCGCGCTGAAGATCGTGGCCTGGAACCTGTCGCTCATCGTCCGAGCCCTGGCGGTGGTGGTGCGCAGCGTGGTCTGGGTCGGCAAGGTCATCGTCGGGTCCCTGGTCGGAGCGACCAAGTTCATCTACAAGTTCCTGCTGCCCGTGCGCATGATCGGCGAGGCCTTCGTGGCCGCCGGGAAGATCGTCTATTCCGTCTGGCAGGTGCTGACCGGCGACATCTCTCTGCTGGACGGTCTCAAGGCCATCGGCGGCGCGGTCTACGATTTTCTCGCCACCCCGTTCCGGTGGGCGCGGGATGTGGCAGTCAGCGTCTGGAATTTCATTTCCGGGATCTTCACTTCCATCGGCAGCCTGGTGGCCGACGCCGCCGGACAGATCGGCCAGGCGATTTTGAATCTGCCGATCATCAGCACCCTGCGGGATCTGTTTGCCACCGTGCGCTCCTTCTTCGCTGGGGATACCACTTTCTTCGAGGCGGGCAAGAAGCTACTGATCACCCTGGGAGAAGGGATCTGGTCGGCGGTGACCTATCCCTTCACCATGCTCAAGAACGCCTTGGGCAAGCTGCGCAATCTGCTGCCGTTTTCCGACGCCCGCGAGGGACCGCTCGCCAGCCTGACCGCCTCCGGCTCCGCGCTGCTCAAGACCCTCGCCGACGGCATGAGCCTTACCCAGTCGCTGCCCGCGAAAGTGTTCGGCTTCGCCGCTCGCGGGATTCTCTCGGCCGCTGCGGGAGCCTGGCAGCAGGTCAAAACGGCGGGCGGAAACCTCATGGACGCCGCCTCGGCTCCCTTCCGGATGGACGGAAAACTCTGGGATGGGTTGACCTCCGGCGCTCAAACCGTCGCGGCCAAGGCCGGTGCCATTTTCGGCGGTCTCAAACAATCCCTGTTTGGCGGCACGCCTGAGCTGGCGATCAAGCCGCCCCAGGTTAATGCCTGGGACGCGCTGGCCACGGGAGCCGTCAATGTCCGCGACCGGATCGTTGCCACGCTGTCTGCCGTCCCCGGGGCTGTGGGCCGAATCTTTGCCAGTCCCGGTACCGAGGGGCAATCCCTCTGGCAAAGACTTTCCAGCGGCGCGAGCGTGGGCATTCAGGCGATCAAGGATCGCAGCGCCGGGATCGCCAACGGTTTGCTCTCCTCCGCTCGCGCCATGCTGGGAGTCCAAGGACCGGTCCCGCAGGTAGCCGAGCAGAAGCAACCATTCAAGACCGCGCAGCCCGCCGAATCGATTGGGCAACGCATCATCGAAAGCGTGCTCAGTCTCGTGCCGCGTCTGGACGAGCGCCTGGTGCCCAAGGCCCTGAGCGCCATGCTGATGCTCCAGCCGGTCATG
>MWEZ01000326.1 GCA_002071335.1 Verrucomicrobia bacterium ADurb.Bin018 | reverse complement strand
CCAGCCGGGCGCATCTTGCACCCGCGCGAACTCTTGGCGCACATCGTCGAGGCCGATGGTGCGCAGCAAAACCGCCAACAGGGCCAGGCCGATGGCCCAACGCGTAAACTGGCCCAGAATGGGATGGCGGGAGGACACGTCAGGGTCGCCTCATGGTTGGCGCTGGGTTTCAGGATGAGGCGCGTTGGGCTTGGATATCGGCGTAGATATCCGCGAGAGTTTGGCGCAGGGGGATTTGCGGCTGCCAGCCAACGTGCTGGCGGATGCGCGAGGTGTCGTAGGCCGGGCGGTCGCGGTTGGGCCGGAACAGCGCGGGGTCCGTTTCCACGCGCGGGTGGAGGCCGGAAATTTCGCAAAGCCCGGTGAGAATATCGCGCACGGGGCGCATGAGGCCGGAGGCGATGTTGTAGGCCAGGCCGGGGCGCCCTTGCGCCAGCAAAAGCGCGTAGGCGCGGGCCACGTCGCGCACGTCGGTAAAATCGCGCTGCTGATCCAGATTGCCCACGCGCATGACCGGCGGCGCGCCGGCGGCGATGGCCGCCAGTTGCGCAGCGAACGCGGTGGAAACAAAATCCTTGGACTGGCCGGCGCCGATGTGGTTGGAGGGACGAGCCACCATGACGGCCAGTTTATGGTGCACGGCATAGAGCAGCGCCGACTGGTCGGCGGCAGCTTTGGCCACGCCGTAGATGTTGTCGGGCAGGTAGGGTGCGTCCTCGGTCAGCGGCACGGGGGCGGGGTGGGAGCCATAGACTTCCGCGGAAGTGACCACCAACACGCGCGTGGCGGGGGCGGTTTGCCGCACAGCATCCAGAATGTTCAGCGTGCCGATGGTGTTGACCGCAAAAACGCGTTGCGGCTCCGTCCAGCCCAACGGCACGAAGGCCAGGCCGCCCAAATGCAAAATGGCGTCGGGGCAGACGTTCGTCAGCAAGCGGCAGACAGCGGGCAAGTCGCGGACATCCAGCGGTAAACAGGCGGAATCCGGCGGGCAGGCCACGTCGCAGCCGATGACCTCATGACCGGCGGCGCGCAGGGCGGCTTGCGCGTGCCGCCCGACAAAGCCATTACAACCGGTGACGAGGATTTTCATGCCGTGCCGCGCCGTTTTCTTGCCGGTCTGCCTCCGGTGTCGTCAGTGTGGTTTACGCGGTGACCGTCTTGCCCATTTGGCGGTCCATGTCGGCATCCACCATCATGGTGACCAACTGCTCAAAGCTGACCTTGGGCTGCCAGCCCAGCGTCGCCTTGGCCTTGGCGGGATTGCCGAGCAGCAATTCCACTTCCGCCGGGCGGATGAATTCCGGATCAATAACGACGTAATCCTCATATTTGAGACCCACGTGGGAGAAGGCGATTTCGAGGAACTCGCGCACGGAATGGGTTTCGCCGGTGGCCACGACGAAGTCTTCGGGCTTGTCCTGTTGCAGCATAAGCCACATGGCGCGGACGTAATCACCAGCAAAGCCCCAGTCGCGCTTGGCATCCAGATTGCCCATCCGCAATTCCTTGAGCGTGCCGAGCTTGATGCGGGCGACGGCATCGCTGATTTTGCGCGTGACGAACTCCTTGCCGCGGCGCGGGGACTCGTGATTAAAGAGAATGCCGGAGAGCGCGAAGAGGTTGTAGGATTCGCGGTAGTTGACGGTGATGAAGTGGCCATAGACCTTGGCCACGCCGTACGGACTGCGCGGGTAGAACGGGGTT
>MWEZ01000325.1 GCA_002071335.1 Verrucomicrobia bacterium ADurb.Bin018 | reverse complement strand
ACCAAATCCAACCCCCGCAGCTCCTGCGCGCGCCGGAAATTGGCGGCAATCAGTTTCAGATTGGCCCGCGCGCTGTCCAACTCCGCCAGCGCCTGCTCGAGTTGCCGCTCGTACGTTGAGGAATCCAGCTTGGCGAGAATCTGGCCGTTGGTGACCACCGAATTATAATCCGCGAACAGCTCCACAATTTTGCCGGAAACCTCGCTGCCCACCGTGACCGTTTGCACCGCGCCCAGCGCGCCGTTGGCCGTCACGGACTGCACGATATCGCCGCGCTCCAACGCGACTGTTTTATAATTGAGCTGGTGGTTGCCATTCCCCCCGCGCATATACCACCAACCCCCGGCGCCCGCGGCTGCCAATATCAGCAGCCAGAGCAGCCACGCCTTGCTTCGCTTTTTCTGCATCATGTTCTCCACAGGGGTATTAGTAGATCAGTCGCCCGTCCAGTAGCCAAGGTTACATTCGACGCAGGCCTTTCTCCAATCCCGTTTGCCCCGCAGGGGGGGGGGGCAGGGGTCAGGCCCGCAGCAACTCATTGATGGCGGCGGCGGCCTTGCGGCCTTCGCCCATCGCCAGAATGACGGTGGCTGCGCCCAGCACGATGTCCCCGCCGGCAAAAACGCGCGGCAGGCTGGTGCGCCCGTTTTCATCCGTCACGATATGCCCGTTTTTATCCACTGCCAACCCGGGCGTGGTTTGCTCGATCAAGGGATTGGATTCGTTGCCAATGGCGACGATCACGGCATCCATGGGGAGCTGGAATTCGCTGCCGGGGATTTCCACGGGGCGCCGTCGCCCGCTGGCATCCGGCTCGCCCAGTTCATAGCGCAGGCATTCGATGCCCGTCACCTTGCCGTTCTCGCCGAGGATGCGTTTGGCATTTTGCAGAATGTGGAATTGCACGCCTTCTTCCTTGGCGTGGGCCACTTCCTCGACGCGCGCCGGCATCTCCGCTTCGGTGCGCCGGTAAATCAGGTGTACTTCGCTCGCGCCGAGGCGCAACGCGGTGCGCGCGGCATCCATCGCCACGTTGCCGCCACCCAGCACGGCCACGCGCTGCGCGGCATGGATCGGCGTGACGGCGTGCTCGCGGTCATAGGCTCGCATCAGGTTGGAGCGCGTCAGATATTCGTTGGCGGAATACACCCCCACCAGATTCTCGCCGGGGATGTTCATGAACTTGGGCAGCCCCGCGCCCGAGCCGATGAATACCGCATCGAAGCCGTCTTTTTCGATGAGGTCCGTGACCTTGCGGGTGCGCCCTACCACAAAGTTGGTACGCAGTTCCACGCCCATTCGCCGCAGAGTATCCAGCTCGGCGCGCACGATTTCCTTGGGCAGGCGGAACTCCGGAATGCCATACACCAGCACGCCGCCGGCCTTGTGGAAGGCCTCGAACAGCACCACGGCGTGCCCCGCGCGGCGCACATCCGCAGCCACGGTAATTCCTGCCGGGCCGCTGCCGACCACCGCCACTTTTTTGCCGGTTTCCGGCGCCACCTCCGGCGCCGCGGCCTGCCCCTGCAAGCGTTCCCAGTCCGCGGCGTAGCGTTCCAGACGGCCGATGGCCACGGCTTTATCCACGGATTTCAAGCTCTTGCCCACGGTGCACGGGGCCTGACATTGCGTTTCCTGCGGGCATACGCGACCGCACACCGCCGGCAACAGGCTTGTTTCCTTGATGACCGCAATGGCCGTGGCCGGATCGCC
>MWEZ01000324.1 GCA_002071335.1 Verrucomicrobia bacterium ADurb.Bin018 | reverse complement strand
CGGCGCGGAAGCCGCCCGCCATCGCGGAATTGAAGTGGAATACTTTTTGGTCAAAAACCGAGCGCACGGTCAGGCCGACCACTGCGGCGGGGAACCGGTCCAAGCCGGCCACGCGCACATCCACCCGCAGCGAGTCGCCCGTGCGCACGGAGGCGGCGGGCTGGCCGGCCGCGCTGACCACGCGCGCGGCGCAAATCAAGCCGGGCTCCGGCGGGCGGGGGGTCTTGCGTTCGGGGAGCAACACAAAGCCCAGCGCGTCGCGCGTCTGCTGTTCTTCCGTCGAATGAATGTATGTCTGGATGACCTCATCGGCGGCGCCGATGGCCGCCACCTGCCCCTGCCGCAGCATAAGCGCGCGCTGGCAAAGACTGCTGACGGCGGCCATGTTGTGACTGACGAAGAGCACGGTGCGTCCACCGCCGGCCACCTCTTTCATTGCGCCCAGACATTTGCGCTGGAAGGTGACATCGCCCACCGCGAGTACTTCATCAATCAGCAAAATGGCCGGGCGCAGGTGGGCCGCCACGGCGAACGCCAAGCGCACCTGCATTCCGGAGCTATACCGCTTGACGGGCGTATCCATGAACGTTTCCAGCCCGGCAAACTCCACAATGCGGTCATATTCCTCCACGATTTCGTGGCGGCGCAAGCCCAGCAAGGTGCCATTGAGAAACACATTTTCGCGGCCAGTCAATTCGGGATGAAAGCCGGTGCCGACCTCCAGCAGTGAGGCGATGCGCCCGCGCAGCGTGGCCTTGCCCGTGGTGGGATCGGTGATTCCCGCCAGAATCTTGAGCAGAGTGCTTTTGCCCGCGCCATTGGCGCCAATGATGCCAAAGACTTCGCCTTGCGGCACGGTGAAGCTGACCTCGCGCAGCGCCTGCAAGATTGGCGCGGGGGGCGAGCGATGACCGCGCAGCCGGTCGGCTGCGCGCCGGGTCCAATCGCGATGAATCTCGCCCAGTTGGAATGTCTTGCCCAGTTGGGCAACTTCGATGACAGGCGTGCTCATATCACATCCGCCACAGTGCGCTCCACGCGCCGAAAAAAGATCATGCCGGTCAGCAAAATCAGGAAGGCCAATCCGAAGCCAGCGCCCATGATCCCCCACCCGCTGACGCTCTTGCCCAACAGCGCCCAGCGGAAGCCCTCCACCACGCCGGTCATGGGATTCAACTGCAACAGCCACTGGTATGACTCCGGCAGCAGGTTCACGGCATAGACCACCGGGGTGACGAACATCCCGATTTGCAGCAGGAACGGCACGAGGTGATGGATGTCGCGATAGCGCACCGCGATGGCACTCAACCACAGGGAGAGCCCGCCGGCCAACGCGATGGCCGGCACTAGGAAAAGCGGGAACAGCGCCATTTGCGGGCCAAACACCATGTCCGCGCGGTACCACACCATCATGCCGAGCAGCACGCTCAGCGAGAGCGCCAGATCAATCAAGCTGGTAAACAGGTAGGACAACGGCAGGATCATCCGCGGGAAATACACCTTGCTGATCATGTTGCTGCCGGCCAGCAGGCTGCCGGTGCCGCTAGTGATGGTGGTGGCAAAGTAGGTCCAAGGCAACAGACCCGCATATAGAAAGATCGGATACGGTACGCCGTCGGACGGCAGATTGGCGAGGCGGCCAAACAGCACGCTGAACACCAGCATCTGCAGCACCGGCTTGAGAATGACCCACGCAATGCCGATGGCGCTTTGCTTATA
>MWEZ01000323.1 GCA_002071335.1 Verrucomicrobia bacterium ADurb.Bin018 | reverse complement strand
CTTCCTCTCCAATCTATTCGACCGCTTCTGGGATGATCGCGCGGCTTAATAACCGACTTTTATGTCGTGCACCCACGAAATTCCCGGCTGTGCGAATAACTCGAATCATTGTAGTCGAAGCCCTGTAAATTCCGGTGAATTCCAAAACCTGCTACGCTGCTTTCGCAGCCGAGTGCGCGCGAACGCGATTGTGCTGAACGGGCGAAGATTTCGTAACGGTTGACTGGGAAGACCATCGTTCGTTGGGTAATAAGGCTTTCTTGGTAGTAGAAACGATCGCCCGATGCTGGCGCATACGTATCCACGTTTGCGTCGCCTTCGGTATAGTGATACTTGTTGAGCCTGTCGGGTTTGAAGTTTCTGTTGTTGAATTCCCACTTGCGGAGGGCGTAATCTCGTGCGTTGTAATACTGCACGAGATTGTCTGCTTTGCTTGAATTACCCGCTAAATACGGGACGTCTGGGAACTGCCCTGACGTGTAATACCCGTAAACATTTGGCGTTCTGAAGTTGCTCCAATAGTTGCTGATCGTGTTGTCGTAGCAGTGCGCGGGTAAAGCGGCCTGAGCCGCAAGGTGCGTGTGAACCACGGATGAAGAACACAAGCGAAGGGCCTCGCCCACCACGACATTGCCCATACTGTGCGCGATAACCCTGACTTGACCCGGATATGACGAATTCAAACTAGTTATAAGGTTCTTTAGAGCTTGAGCGGAATTCCATGCCCTAAGTTCGCTTTGGTTATAGGGCCGTTGCAAGCCCAGCGTTGGCCATTGAAAACCGCCAACGTGCCCTTTGTATCCCTGCCACCAGAGACGTTTGAAGACTGTTTCCGTCCAGCGGTCTTTTTCCCAATCGGCCATTCTCCATCCGTGAACATAGAGAACATATTCGTCCTTTTCCGGGGTATAGGTGTAGGTGCCGTCTTGGCTTACTGTTGTACTGACATTATCATCCGACGTGATCGAGGCCACGAATTCCTGACAGAATTCCGAAATCGGTCGGAGGTCAAGTTGAACAGCTTTCTTGCAGACGTCGTTGCCATCCACCTTCACGATAATGGTCAAGTCAGCTTTACCTGCCGTCTTACCCTCGAGGATGAATGGCGAGACTTGGTCGCCAGTCTTGATGTACTGGCTTGGGAGTTGTTCCTCGGACGAGCCAACCGTAATAATCTTCTTCTTCTGAATCTGCTGATCGGCAATCGAATCGTTCTTGATGTAGTCAAGGTTCTGGTTAATTGCCTCAAAAATGTTGACGGATGGCGAACCGGAAATGGAATTCTCAAATTTCATCCAGTAGGTGATTCCGGACAAGTTCGCCGTGTTGTTGTCCATCCGAATGTGAAGGCGTGTGAAATCCTCAAGATCTCGTTTGCACGTAATGACGTTGTCATTGCAGTTCGGCGTTCCACTCTTTTTGTCGTCTTCCTTCCCACCGGAAATCACGTCAATATCGTCGTTCACCCAGAAGAGATATTTGGTGTCGTTGGGATCGTCGAATTTGATTTCGTCGTCACGATTCCCATCCATGGCGATCTCCACCTTAAGGACGTTCACCGCGCATTCGTCCAAGCAGTCCTCGAGGTCGGCCGATTGGCATTGGACGACGTATTTTCCGGGGGGGAGGTTGCTCGGGACGAAAGTGATGGTCTTGTCGGGGCCGCGGCCGGATATCCCGTCCGGGGTGCTGCTCCAGACATAGCCCCCGGGGGAATAGCTGTCG
>MWEZ01000322.1 GCA_002071335.1 Verrucomicrobia bacterium ADurb.Bin018 | reverse complement strand
GGGACGCAAGAGATACATAACGACGCAAGCGAAGGACGAAGAAAGTTTCTCGCCAAGGCGCGAAGGGCGCAAAGAAAAATCCAACGAGAGTTGTATCTGGATTAGACTTTGGGTCGTTTGCGGCCGTTAGCGCCTCTGGCGTCTTTTGCGTTAGATAAGGATCGGGTGTTAGGCGAGGAGGCGGGCGGCGTTGCGGCCGAGGGCGGCGGCGAGGCGGTCGGGGGGGAGGTCGAGGGCGCGCCAGCGTGCGAGTTCTTCGGATTGGTCATTCCACGGGCTGTCGGTGCCGAATAAAATGTAGTCAGCAGGGTGGGCCATGAGCATGGCGCGGACTTCGGCGGGAGGCAGCTCGTTCAAGCAGTAGGAGGTTTCGATGTAGATGGGTTGGCCGATCAGGTGGCGGCGGGATTCTGCCCAATCCTTCCAGCCGCCGAGATGGGTGGCGACGAGTTTGAGGGTGGGGAAGGTGTCGGCCACGCGGCGCACGCGGACGGGGTCGGCGATGCGGTCAAAGGGGTAGGCGATGTCGAAGCCGGTATGGAAGACCACGAGCAGGCCGTGGGCGGCGAGGCGTTCATAGATCGGGAACATTCGGTCTTCATCAATCTTGAAGCACTGGTAGTAGGGATGCAGCTTGATGCCTTTGAAGCCATCGGCGGCGATTTCGTCGAGGTGGGCGAGGGCAGCGGGGTCTTCGGGGTGGATGGAGAGAAGCATTTCGAGGCGGGGGTGGGCGGCCCGGACGGCGTGGGACCATTGGCGGATGCCGGCGTATTGCGTGGGTTTGGTGGCGATGGGGCAAACGACGGCACGGTCAATTCCGGCGCGGTCCATGGAGGCGAGCAGGCTGTTCACGCGGCCATCGGTGCAGGCTTTGACGTCGGCGCCAGCTTCGAGGGCGGGGATCGCCTTGGGGGCCAAGGTGTCGGCGAAGGCGTGGGCGTGGAAGTCTATAATCATCCGGTGGTGACGGCCGCGGGGGCGGGCACGGGGAGGATGAGGGAGTGGGCGGCCAGCGCTTCAATGGCGGCGTGTTCGGTGTGGTCGAGGCCAATGGGGGAAAGGGAGACGTAGCCTTCGCGGAGGGCTTGGAGGTCGGTGCCTTGCATGTCGCCTTTTTCGTAGAGTTCGCCAGACATCCAATAATAAGGGTTGCCCCAGGGGTCGTGGCGGCATTCGTATTTTTCGATAAAGCGGGAGGAGCCCATCCGGGTGATGCGGATGCCGGCGAGCTGTTCGTAGGGGAGGTTGGGGATGTTGACGTTCCAGAAAATGTCGGGCGCGATTTGCAGGCGGCCTTGCACAACTTGTTCAACGAGGTAGCGGCTGACGCGCGCGGCGGTGGCCCAGTTGGGTTCGGAGAAGGTGTCGAGCGAGAGGGCAATGGCGGGGATACCCATGATGGGGCCTTCCGCGGCAGCGGATACGGTGCCGGAATAGAGGACGCTGATGCCGGCGTTGGGGCCGAGGTTGATGCCGCTCAAGATCAGGTCGGGCTTGGGGTCGAGCAGGAGGCTGACAGCCAGTTTGACGCAATCGGCGGGCGTGCCGCTGATGGCGGTACCGAAGTGCGGGCCGCCGGGGGGCCAGGAGCGCGCGTGGAGGGGCTTGGTGAGGGTGATGCCGTGGCCGATGGCCGAGCGTTCGCCGTTGGGGGCGACGACGTGAATTTCGCCCAAATCCTTGACGGCGCCATGGAGGGCGTGGATGCCGGGGGCCTGAATGCCGTCGTCGTTGGAA
>MWEZ01000321.1 GCA_002071335.1 Verrucomicrobia bacterium ADurb.Bin018 | reverse complement strand
CAGCCGGCAGGCGGGCCGCGGAAAGCGAAATTTCCAGCAGGCTGGCGCATAGTTGCCGCTGTGTTTCCTGGTGAGAGCTCGCGCCGGGCGCGTCCACACCGGTTGCCGGATTATGATTTGACTCTTCCATGTGCTTCTCCTTGGTTTGGAATAGTTGCTGTTCCCGGTTCAAGCCGGGTTGATCGTTTACGGGTAAAAACTCACCGCCGCGTGCCGGGTGCATCACCAGGTCCACTGAGAGCACCTTTTCAATGCGTATCACCTGCCTGCCGGCAGCGCTGAACAGCAGGTCAGCGGAGAACCCCACGCGCGGAGAGGGTTGCTCGCCCGCGTACATGGCGGCTGCCGTTTCTTTCAGCAACGCGGCGCCAGGCCCAACCGGGCGCAGGTTGAGCAGCACCCCAGAGCGCGTGTCGCACCAACGCGGGTCACGGCATACACCGGCCAGGTCGCGCAGCGAGCGCTCTTTCCAATCGTGGTCGATAAAACATTCCGCGCCTTCCCACAGGGGCAGCGAATCACGCAGCACATCCGCGGTAAACTGCCAACCGTTGCCGTTGCCAGCGCTGATGGCGATGATTTCAAGGCTGTCTTCTGCCACAGCGCGCAGCTCAGTGGCAAAATGCGCGCGCTGCTGCTCTGCAACGCTCTGCCTGGCGTCAGTCATCTCTTCCTCCTTTTTCTTCCCCGATGGCGGGGTCAATTTTGACGGGCTGCGTTTGAGCAATTGCCCAATTGAAACCCTTTGCTGGCGCTGCCTGCCTTCCCCGTGCCAGCATTTCATCCACATCCACGGTTTCGCCGCAAAAACGGTAGAAAAGGCGCAGCAATTCGGCGTCGTCCAGCAAGCCACGTTCACGCAGGCTGCTGAGCGCCGGCATAATATTGCCGGCTGCCATCGCCAGCGACAGGTTGTCGCGGGCGGAAATATCCGCACCGTTCAACTGTATTTCAGCGCGGCGAGAAACGCGCCGGTCGACCACTGAACGCCTGTTCACAACCACGCGCAGCACATCTCCCAGCAGCCAGAGGAAATAACGCTGACGTTGCTCAAAATGGCGGTAAGTGGGTCCGCCGGCGGCTTCAGCGGTGGTGCGCGTGGTGCTTTCTGGTTCTGCCAAAAAGTGCAGCGGAACGCCCGCGCCGGCTGCCAGCATCTTTTTTAACGACAGTCCATCCTGGCCGGATTCTTCAGACTCCAACCGTGGGTGCAGCGTGTCCCAATGCTCGTTCTCGTCAGTCACCAGTATGGAACCCGGCGAAGGCGGCGCGGCGTTAAGCGCCGACTGGCGCGCGCGGCGTTCGACCTCACTGGTAAAACGCGCGCGCACAATGTACAGAAAGGCGTTGCGGAAATGGTTGAGCCGGGCGCGGTCCTCCAGCCAGGCGGCGTAGCGGCTGAGCCAGCGCAGCAACGGTGCCAGGTCAGATTCTCCCCACTGGGCGCCGACCGCGCGGTTGATGGCGAAATGCAGCATCACTGTTTCAAAACGACCATCCTCGCGCGGTTGGTCGTGGAGGGCGTCGTATGCCGGCCAGCGCGCCCCTTCCTGTCCCTCTGCGAACAGCGGCTGCATTTCGTAGGCGGTCTCCTGGTCGATATCGTTTGCGTGTGCGTGGATGGCGCGCACACGCAGCGCGGGCACAGCCCGCAGGTAGCTCATGCCTGACGCGTCAGTGGAGAGCAGTAAAAAGAGGTTGCCGCTGCGCGTCAGTTCGTCGCACCATTCATATACCCGCACCGGCATGCGGTTGAGC
>MWEZ01000320.1 GCA_002071335.1 Verrucomicrobia bacterium ADurb.Bin018 | reverse complement strand
GGCAGCACGCAAGTCTTCACGTTCACTGCCAGCAATACGCAGGGAGTGGCCACCCAAACGGTGACCGTGAATGTGGCGACGGTGACGGCGCCGGCGTTTGGCGCCAATCCTGGACCGCTGGTCGCCACGGTTGGCGTAGCCTGCGTGTTCACTGTCAGCGCCACAGGCTTGCCGCCGCCCGCGCTGGCGTTGCAGTCCCAAACCGCAGGCAGCGGATACAACTTCACGCCGGCCACCGGCGAGTTGAGCTACACCCCACCCGCCGGCGATATCGGCTCGCGTTCGTTCACCTTCACCGCTGGCAACGTGGCCGGCACGGCCACGCAAGTGGTTCAAGTGACGGTTCACGCCTTGCCAACCATTGATCCCTTGCCGACCATTTCCATCGCTGCTGGTCAAACCACCAATGTGTGGATTGTCGCGCGCGAAGCGGAGGGCGATTCCATGACGCTTGCCGCCAGTAATTTGCCGGCGAATGCCGCGTTCTCCACCGTGTCCGGTACCAGTGTCATCAGCAACCTGTTCACTTTTGCGCCGGACTCCAACCAAATGGGGCAGGCGTACACTGTGGCCTTCACTGCCAGTGATCCACACGGTTCCGTCATCCAGACGTTGAGCATCACTGTGGCCAGCGCCGATCCTTGGGCGGATTATTATGCCTCCTGCTACGAAAATGGCGTGCTCAAAACCGGCAATGCGTTGAAGTCCGCGCTGCACGACATCATCAGCCCCCATACCAGTTACAGTTACGACGCAGCGATTACCATTCTGAGCGAAATTGACGAATGTCCCACCAACAACACCATGGTGCAGTTACTTTATTTGCAGCACGGCCGTGCCAAGAGCAGTTTCGGCGGAAGTAACGGCCAATGGAATCGCGAGCACGTTTGGGCCAATTCCCACGGCGTTAACGATAAATTGCCGGCCTATTCGGACGTACACCATTTGCACCCCACGGATGTGCAGGTCAACAGCACCCGCGGCAACAAGGATTTTGACACCGTGAGTGGGTCGGTCAGCAACTATTCCTATAATAGCACTTCATTTGAGCCGCCCAATGCTGCCAAGGGGGATGTCGCCCGCGCGTTGTTCTATATGGCGGTGCGCTATGACGGCACCGATGCGGTGGGTGATTTGGAACTGGTGGATTACGTCGGCACGTCCGGCGCCAAGCATGGCAAGCTTTCCACGTTGCTGAATTGGAATGAGCTTGATCCCGTTAACGACTACGAAATCCGGCGCAACAATTTGGTTTATTCCAACTGGCAGGGCAACCGGAACCCGTTTGTGGATCACCCGGAGTGGGCTCGCGTGGTGTTTGATCCCAACTATGTTCCGTTGGCTTCGCTGACTTCGTTTGCCGCCACGCCCAATGGTTCCAGCCAGATTGATCTTTCCTTCGCCTACACCGGCTCAGGCGATGGCGTGGTAATTGTGTGGAATGAAACCGGCTCGTTCAGCGCGCCCTCCGGCACTGCGCCAGCGGTGGGGCAGTCATTTGCGGGCGGCACGTTGCTGTACAAGGGCGCCGTCTCGCCGCAAAGCCACACCGGCCGCACCGCTTGCCATAAGGTGTATTACAAGTGCTGGACTTACACGGGCACAAATTATTCCGCGGTGGGCCTGACGGCGGATGCCACAACCGCCGGCCCGGCGGCTCCCGCCAGCGCGTGGGCCAGTGCCACCAATACCACCGACTTCACCGCGGCGTGGAGCGCGGTGTCAGGTATCAGCCAATACCTTGTGGACGTGGTGACGGGC
>MWEZ01000319.1 GCA_002071335.1 Verrucomicrobia bacterium ADurb.Bin018 | reverse complement strand
CGCGGGCGACAGCCTCGAATACGAAATTGACGTGGTGAACGTGGGGTTTGCCTCGGCCTCGCACGTGATTTTCGAGGACGACTTGCCGACCAACCTGACCACCTATGTGAGCAACAGCGCGATGATTGCGGTGGCCGGCGTGACCAACGCCATTCCCGACAGTCTGCCGCCGAAGCTGACGCGCTTCCCGTTTGACGAGGGCGGCTACGATGTCGGCACGGTGGCGATCGGCACGACCACCAAGGTGCGCTACGTCACGCAGATTGTGACGAACCTGCCGGCGGACTTTACCGGCTACATCCACAACAACGCGACGGTGGGTGGCACCAACGGCACGTGGACAACGGGTTCGACCACCAACATCCTCGTGCGGGGGCTGACCATCAGCAAGACCGTCAACACGACCAACATCCTGGATCCGGGCAGCAACCTGACCTACACGATCACCGTGGTGAACACCGGCGCGGTGGCCTACACGGGGCTGCGCATTCAGGACGAGCTGCCGTTGGGCCTGGAATATGTGCCCAACAGCACAGTGGTGACGGTTTCCGGCGCGCGCACCAACACGGTGATGGACCGCTTTGACGAGCGAACGTACACCAACAGCAATGGCACAATTCCCTGGCTGACCCCGTGGGTGGAGAGCGGCGAAAGCGACGGCGTGGCGGGCGGTAACGTGCAGGTGCTGGGCAACTTCATGACCAACTCGGCGGAGGTTTACGTGCTGCAAGTGGCCAATGCCAACCGTGCGGCCACGCGCGCGGCAAACTTGGCCGGCGCCACGAGCGCCACGTTGAGCTTCCGCTACCGGCGGGTCAGCATGGAGAGCGGCGACGCGGTCACGGTGTTGATTTCAACGAACAATTGGGCCACCTCCACAACATTGGCCACCTTGGCAGGGCCGGGGACGGGCAGCCTGACGGACACGACGTTCGTGGCCACCAATTACAACGTCAGCGCTTACATTTCAACCAATACGGCCATCCGGTTCCAAGCCAATGGCTCCATGGCGGCCGATGACTATGTGTTTTTTGACGATGTGACGTTCACGCTGGTGAGCAGCAATGCGGCGGTGGCCGGCCAGCCGCCGCCGAATCTGGTGGATAACCTGACGCTGATGCCGGGCAGCACGGCCACGGTGAGTTTCTCGGCCACGGTGTTGAGCCCGCCGCTGGCCACGCAGGTGGTCAACCGGGCGCAAACCTCCGCCGACCAGCAGCGCGAGCCCGTCGAATCCAATCCGGTGACCAATGCCATCCGGGCCACGGCGGGCGTGGTGCTGCAAAAAACGTCCGGCACCACCAACCTGTTGGTGGTTGGCACCAGCGTGGTCTACACCATTCAGATCAGCAACACCGGCACGGTGGCGCAGACGGGCATCCGGCTGGAAGACCTGCTGCCCGCCGGCATGACCTATTCCAACGGCACCGCCAAGTTGTACCGCCCGTTCCTGCACACCAACGTCTTCCTGGACCAATTCGATCTGCGCCAATATGACAACAGCGATGGCAACGTGGCGTGGGCTGGCCCTTGGACGGAAGTGGGGGAAGACGGCAATCCGCAGAGTGGCAACATCCAAATTGCGGTGGACAGTGGCTCGGTGCCGGGGCAGACCTACGCCTTGCGCACGGTGGGTACGACCGCCGTGCAGCGCGCAGCGAGTTTGGCGGGCTATACCAACGTGTCGGTGGAGTTCGATTACCGGCGCATGGGCCTGCGGGCAACAAACTACGTGGTGGTTTATGCCTCGGCCAACAACGGCGCCACCTTCACGGAGGTGGGCCGG
>MWEZ01000318.1 GCA_002071335.1 Verrucomicrobia bacterium ADurb.Bin018 | reverse complement strand
ACGAAAAAAACGCCGGCCAGTCCGCGCTGGCCGCGCTGCAAGCCGAGGCCGACAAGAAGGACGAGCAACTCCGCGATCTGCGCAAGGAGCTCAAATCCAAGAAACAATTGGATCAGGCCCTGAACGATCTGGAAGCCAAGGTCAACGAACTGCAAGCGCAGAACCAGCGGCTGGATGATGAAATTCAGGCGCTCAATCGCGAGTTGGATGATGCCGAAATCCGCGCTGATCAGGCCGAGCTGAAATTGCAACAAGCCGAAGCTTCGCTCAAGGCAGCCAACAAGGCTTTGGAAAAAGCGGAGAAAGCCGCCCAGGCTCGCGTGCAAAAAGATGAGCCGGCTCCCGCCAAAACTCAAGAGGCCGCTGCCGCAAAGCCATCGCGGAAGCCGGCGGTGGCGGATGTGCCTATGCCGCCGGTCGCCCCTGAAAAAGCGCCGCCCGCAGAACAGCCGGCGCCCCCCGCCTTGCCGCCGCCCGTCAAGGTGACCAGCACCGCCGCGCCCCGCGAAGTCCCCGCGGGAATGAACGCGGCCGACTTCGTGCGCCAGTTGTTGCAGGAAGGCCAAAACGACGCCGCTCTCGCCACCGTGCTGGTAGCGCGGCAAAGCCACCCGGCAGACATGAATCTGGTACTAATCGAGGGCATCACCCTGATCCGCCTGCAACGCTATTCCGATGCCGCCATCCTGCTCGTGGATTTGGCGCGGAACAATCCGCGTAATGCCGAAATCAACGCCACGCTGGGCGCGGCCATGATGGGCGCGGGCTTCTATGAGGAAGCGCGCGAAAGCCTGCTGGCCGCTATCCGGCTGGATAAACACCTGCCGGAGTGCCTCTACAATCTGGCGCAACTGTACGCCTTGGTGGACCCCAAGGATCTCAAGCAGGCCCGCAAGTATTACAAGCAGGCGCTGGCGCTTGGCGTCATGCCCGATGCCCAATTGGAAGCCATTCTCCAATAGGCGCGGCGACGGGTTGCCCGCCCAAGATCAGGCCGCGCCGGAAGACTCCCGCCGATGAAACTGCGGTTGGCGAAATGGCTGGTGGGCGTGCTGCTGCTGCCGCTGGCCGTGGCGTTGACCATGACGTTCGGCCGCGTGGTGTTCATCCTGGCGCAATCCCCCGCTCGCCTGCCGATGCTGCCCGCCGCCGCCTGTGTGGCGGGCATCGCCATCTGGGCCATCATCTGGCTGTTTCTGCCGCCGTTGACGCGCACCTATGTTCTCGGCCATGAGCTGACCCACGCGCTGTGGACCATCCTCTTCGGCGGCCGGGCTTCGCGCTTGCGCGTGGGCGAAAACGGCGGCAGCGTGCAGGTCAGCAAAACCAACGTGTGGGTGACACTGGCGCCCTATTTTTTTCCGCTTTACACCTTTATGGTAGCGCTACTGTGGCTGCTGGCGGTGTGGCTGTTCCCCGCCGTGCAACCCTATGCCCCCATTTTTTTGTTTTGGATCGGCCTCACGTGGTCGTTCCACATCACCTTCACCCTGCGCTTTTTGGGTTTCAGCCAGCCGGATGTCCGGGAGCACGGCCGGCTGTTTTCCTATGCGCTGATCTATGTCATCAACCTGGCTACCATCGGCGCAGCGCTGGTGGCGGCCAGCTCGTGGACGTACCGGGGCGCGGCGGCCGATGTGCTCGATAATCTCGTGTGGCTGGGCCAGGCTGCACGCACTTTCTACGGCTGGGCCATCACGCGTCTGCCGGACTTTGCGGCATGACGCGCACGCCAGCGCCGCCCGGCGCAAAACGGCTTGAAGCCTGCACCGCGTTGGGCCATGCTTCC
>MWEZ01000317.1 GCA_002071335.1 Verrucomicrobia bacterium ADurb.Bin018 | reverse complement strand
TGGCGGGCTTGGCCTTGGCTTTGGGTTTAGCCTTGGCAGTCGGCTTGGCTTGACCCTTGGGCTTCTTTACGGGTGTCGCCGGTTTGGCAGGAGGGGGAGGGGGGAGAGAGGGGGCGTCGGCGGGAGGTTCGTCATCATCGAATCCATCCAGCAGGGCAAGTTCCGGCTCGCTGGCGTTGTCCGCAGCCTCTTCGTCATCCTCCATCTCGCCTTGCGCGGCGCAATCGGCGCACAACGCGGACTGGGAGAAGCAGGCAAAACAGAACTCAGCGCCGCAGACGCTGCATTCGCGCAGGTAGTTGTCCCCGTGAATGTCGCACCCGCTTTCAAAGCGGCGATAAGGATCAAATTCGTCATCGTCTCTCATGGTCCACACCTATCCAAAAATGATTTCTGTCGCGCGTCCTGTCGCATGATCCATCATACAACCATATCCTACTGTTCGCACGAGCTTCGCATAGCGTCAAGTGGCGAATTGCAGGAAAATTTCACCCGCGATTTTTTGTTTGCGGCGCCCGCGGGCATTGTGGAGAGTAAGGAACTGCGGTGAAACGCGGCAAGACATGAAGTCGGCATTCTGGAACAAATTGATCGAACGGCTGGACAAGCTGGACTCGGGCAGTGTGCAGGCGCAATTTCTCCGCTTGGCATCGGAACGGGGGCTGCTGGAAACCATCTTCCACGCGTTGCGCGAAGGGATCCTGATGCTGGATGCCGAAGGCCGCGTACTCTATGCCAACCGCGGCGCGTGCCGCCTGCTGGGGATGGATGAAACCACCGCCACCGGCCAACCCATGAAGCGCTACATCCGCGAAATCGAATGGGACCGGCTGTTGCGGCTGGATGAAACGGAATGGGCGCGCCTGGCCAACCGGGAAATTGAAATCACGCATCCCGAGCACCGTTTTCTGGCCATGTATTTGGCACCCTTGGAAAATCCCACGGATGGCCGGCCAGGCGTGGTGATGATTCTGCGCGATGTGACCCAAGAACGCCACCGCGCCGCGGAAGTGGTGGAATCCGAGCGATTGAATGCCATCCTGATGCTGGCCGCGGGCGTGGCGCACGAAATCGGCAACCCGCTCAACTCGCTGGCCATTCATTTGCAACTAATGGACCGCGACCTGCGCAAGCTGCCAGCAGAACAGGTGGCCAACCTCCGAGAATCACTGGATGTGGCGCGTGGCGAAATCCAGCGGCTGGATCATATTCTGGCGCAGTTCCTCAAGGCCATCCGGCCCAGCTTGCCGAACTTTGCCCGCCACTCGTTGCCGGAGTTGGTGGCGGCGACGTTGCAAACGCTGGATGCCGAAATCCATGACCGCAAGGTGGTGGTGGATGTGGACGCGCCAACCGACTTGCCATCGGCGTGGGTGGATGAGGGACAGGTGCGGCAGGCATTTTTCAACGTGATTCGCAATGCGTTGCAGGCGATGAGCGGGGGCGGGGTGTTGCGGATTTCATTCGTGACGCTGGACCGGCTGGTGGGCGTGGTCTTTCAGGATTCCGGCCCGGGGATTCCGCCCGAACAAATGACGCAACTATTTGAAGGCTTTCGCAGCACCAAGCGCACCGGCCACGGCATGGGGCTGATGATTGTGCAGCGAATTGTGCGCGACCATGGGGGCACGGTATTAGTGGATAGCCTGCCCGCCGGCACGCGCATCCAGTTGAACTTCCCGCGCGATGACCAGCGCATCCGCCTGCTGGCCGCGCCGGCGGAACCGGCCCCGGAGGCCGTGCCATGAGCCAACGGCCAACCATTTTGATTGTGGATGATGAGCGCCACAC
>MWEZ01000316.1 GCA_002071335.1 Verrucomicrobia bacterium ADurb.Bin018 | reverse complement strand
ACACTTCCCCCCGGAATGTATAGGTTGGTTTTTCTATCCGGACGCCACGCGGGCAAGCGCCTCATGGTCCGCCAAACGCTCACCACGGTGGGCAGCGATCCCGATTGCCATTTGGTGCTGACCGATGCCCCCGCCCTTGCCCCCCGCCACGCGCAGTTCAAGGAAAGCAGTGCCGGCGTGTTTCTTTCCGCGCTCACGCCGGAAGCCGCCATCTTGCGCAATGGCGCGCCACTCACGGATACCGTGCGCCTTGTCCACGACGATCAGCTTGATCTCGGCGGGCTCCTCATCCAGTTTCAGGAAATCATTGCGCCCCACACGCGGCTCGAACCCAGCCCCGGGTTGATCCAGCCCATCACCCTCCTGCTGGCCATCGTTATTTTGGTGGTGGAGGCTGTCATGCTCGGGTTCATGTTCGACTGGCGCACCCGCCTGATCACACCGGATGCCGAAGCGCGCGATCTGGCCTGGGCCGAGGAGTACCGCGCGCAGGTCGAAGCCGAAAAAGAGGCCAAACTCAAAAACGGCGAAGCCCCCGCCAGCTCCGTAATTGTCCTGCCCGGCACCACCGATACCGCCCCCCCCCACGCCACTGCCACCAACCATGCTGCCGAAGCCGGCACCCGCCCCGACGAGCCACCAACCAGCGCCGCCGCCGCCGTGTTGGACGTGGCCGATTTCACCCCCGCCACCACCAACACCCCGCTTGCCAACCTGCCCCCCGTTTCCGCCGCCGATCCCGCCATCGAAGCCGCCCAGCGCGTCTTGGCCGAAGCCGATGCCGCCGCCCAGTTCGCCGACTTTGCCAAGGCGTTCCGGCTGCTGAACCAGCTCCACCAGACTACGCCCGGCTTCCTCCCCGCCTATGCCCTCCACGCCCGCCTGCTGGAAAACCGCGGTGACCTCGAAGGCGCGCAATACCGCTGGGGCGAACTACTCACCCTCGCCCCCGCCGCATCGCCTTTGCGCCAGCAAGCCAGCACGGAGCGCCAGCGCTTGGCCCAACTGCAAGAGCAGCAAACCCGCATCCTGCAACAGCCTCCCGCCACCGACCTCGCCAGCCTCCCGCGCAACGTATACTTCACCGCCCCCGAAGTGCAAAAGCTGCTCCCCACCGCCGATGTCGCCGAGCACCGCTTGCTCCAAACCACATTGGAACTCGCCCCTAACGCCCACCTCTTCAAAAACGCCCAAATCCAGGTGTTCGTCACCTTCTACGATAAAGACGCCGCCGGCAACATCGCCCCTTCCGTGGCCCTCGTCACCACCGACCCGGCCACCTTGGGCGCCGCCTTTGCAACAACCCGCAGCGTGCCTTACACCGCCAGCTACGTCGTCACTCACGACCAACGCGCCCAGGCCGCCCGCGATACCGGCCAACCCGCCGCCTATTACGGCTACACCCTCCACGTCTTTGCCGGAGCCATCCTGCAAGACGCCGTTGCCAAACCCAAGCTCCTTCTCGACCGCGGCATCCAGTTCGCCCCCCCTTAAACATTCCCCACCTGGCCCAACGTAAGACATCCAACGCAAGCGACGCAACAGACGCAAGAAAACCGGTAAACACAAAACAGGTTTTCAGCCAGGTACTTTTTTCTTTTCCTGATTTCCTGCTCGGCTGTTCCGTCTGTTCTGGCTCCAAATTCCGCCGGCGGCACAGCGGCGGCCGACAACGAACCCGCGCGTCGGCTTTGGTCGGTCGGGGTTGAAAACCCCGGTGGGCTGTTTTTTGCCCCGGCCTCAGCGAGGCCGGCTACAGAAAATCCGATTCCCAAAACCAAGCCCTAGCCCCCCTTCCCTCCCTCTGCG
>MWEZ01000315.1 GCA_002071335.1 Verrucomicrobia bacterium ADurb.Bin018 | reverse complement strand
GCCCGCCCCGGACGGTGCTGCAACCGGCGTGGCCTTGCCGCAAATCCCGCGCATTGTGTGTTCAGTGGTGGGGGACCCGGCCACCGCGTGGCTCATGTTCATGGCCGGGCAACTGGATTTGACGGAGATCAGTCGCGACCAGTGGGACAGCATCATGGCCCCAGACCAAACCTTGCGTCCGGAGTTGGTGGCCAAAGGCATCGAATTGAGCAAAGCGCCGCAGATGGCCGTGTCTTACACCTCCTTCAACATGGATGATCCCGTCGTGGGGAATAACAAACTGCTCCGCCAAGCCCTGACCGGCGCGTTTGATTTCGACGCGTGGCAAACCTTTCAAAACGGCCGCGTGGAAAAAGCCAACGGCCCGGTGCCGCCGGGCGTGGCCGGTCACGCGACCAACCCGCCGCCATATTCTTTCGATTTGGCGCGCGCCCGCGAGCTGCTGGCCGCCGCCGGTTATCCCGGCGGCAAGGACCCCGCCACCGGGCGGCGCTTGAAACTTACCCTGGAGATCGGCCAGGCCGACAATCCCGAAGCGCGCCAAGCCGCCGAGCTGCTGGCCAGCTTCATGGAAAAAATCGGCGTGGTGGTGGAGCCCAGTTACAATAACTGGCCCGCCTTTTTGAAAAAACTGGAACGCCGCGAAGCGCAGATGTTCAGCGTGTCGTGGCTGGCCGATTATCCCGACGCGCAAAACTTCCTGCAGCTTTTTGCCAGCGAAAACAGCTCGCCGGGCCCCAACCGCGCCAATTATCACAACCCAGAGTTTGACCGCTTGTACCGCATCATCCTTGCCTTGCCGCCTTCGCCAGAACGCGATGACGCCTGCCGGGCGGCGCAAACCATTCTGATGGAGGATTGTCCTTGGATCATCACCGGCCATGCGCGCGCGTTCAATGTGCGGCAAGCCCGACTGCAAGACTATCAGCGCCACGATTTCTCGTGGGGCAAGGAGAAGTATTGGCGCCTGGCGCCGACCGCTCCTTGAACCCGTCGCGCGGTTCGACATCCGCCGCGCCCAAAAGCCTGATTTTGGCGGGATAAAACCGCGCACAAAAAGAATTGTCTTTTGTCCGCGGGTCGGCACAATGGCCGCGTAATTTTTTGGAGGAAACAACATGCGTAACATCGTGACAAGTTTGGTTCTGGCCGGCTGCCTGCTGGCCGCGACGGGAACATTTGGCCAAGGGGAAGGCTCCACGTTCGACAGCAAATACAATGCCGTGCTGAGCAAGTTGCAGAGCATGGGCTATGGCTACTATTCCGCCAAGGAATGGGAAGACATTGACCGCGCGGTGCAGGAACTGGTGACCGATGCCGCGCAGCGCGATGACGGCGATGCGTTCGTGAAAGCCGTGGTCATCAAGGCGATGGTGTTGAGCGATATGCGCCGCCAGCACGCGGATGCCGTCAATGAACTGGTGGCGGCCCGCAAGAAAGTGGCCAAGATGGCCGGCGTGGATGCGTCCAAACTTTTTGTGAAGCAGGCGGAAGTACTGGCCGAAGCCGGCGACAGCGCGGGCGTGCAGAACGTCATTGCGGAATATAAAGCCAGCAAGTACTACAACCCGAAGCCCTATGCGTGGTCAGGCATGACGCAACCCGGCGACCCGCTGCTGGTGGCCCGGCCCAACGCCACCACGGGCGACTCGCTGCCGTTGACCATCATGGAGCACGCCGTCATTCGCGCCAAGAGCGCTCCGGGCGTCATTTTCCCCGATGCAACCCTGACCGACATCAACGGCCGCTCGTTCACTTTGTCCAGCTTGCGCGGCAAGGTGGTGCTGGTGGATTTCTTTGCCCGCGGCTGG
>MWEZ01000314.1 GCA_002071335.1 Verrucomicrobia bacterium ADurb.Bin018 | reverse complement strand
CAGCGAGACGATGTTCGCCTTCCGCAGCTACGACAAACGCGAGGGCGGCCGCGCCGTCGACGTGGACTGAGCGGAGGGCGGCGCCGGGGTGTCCGGTGGGGAAACGGGTCGGGCGACCGCGGATGGGGCGGCCGATTGACCCTATAAGGAGCAGTTGGGAGCTGGGCGAAACGGCGGAAGGTGTTTATCTCGCGAGGGATGACACCTTCCGGATTGGCCAAGACGGTTCACCCAGCGGGTGAGGGCTCGGCGGGCATGGTGGTCGACACGCCCGGCGGGCGATTCCGGGTCGACTACGACGAGCAGCTGCCGATCAGCCCGGTGGGGCCGCTGGTGTTCTTCGCGCAGTTCCTGGAGGCCAGCGGGCACTTCGAGGCGCTCTGCGCCAAAGCGCCGCTGAGCTACACCAGTCCGAACGCGCCGGACAAACGCGCGGTGTTGGCGACGATGGTGCTGGGCATCCTCGCCGGGTGCCGGCGCTTCGCCCATCTGGAGGCGTTGCGCGGCGACGCGGTCGCCGCTGGGCTGCTGGGCGTGGAGGGGTTGGTGTGCGAGGACAGCGTGCGCCGCGCGCTCTACCGGCTCGATCCGACCGCCGCCGCCCAATGGCTGCGGGGACGTTACGATGCGGTGGTCGAGGAGCTGCTCGCGCAGCCTTGGGTATTGGATACCGATGTGACGATCAAGCCGTTGTACGGGCGGCAGGAGGGGGCCGAGTACGGCTACAACCCCAAGAAGCCCGGCCGGCCCAGCCACGCCTACCACACCTATTGGATGGCGCGGTTGCGCCTGTGCCTGGACGTGGAGGTGCGGCCGGGCAACGAGCATGGCGTCAACTACGGGCTGGACGGGCTGTTCGCCTGGCTCGACGCGCGGCCGCGGGCGCAGTGGCCGCAGTTCGTGCGCGGGGATTGTGGTTACGGCCAGGAGTCGGTCCTGGCGCGCTGCGAGGAACGCAACCTCGGCTACCTCTTCAAATTGCGCCGCACCAAGAACGCCCGCGCGCTGCTGGCGCGGCTGGAGTCGGCCGCCGAGGCGGCGTGGCAGCCGATCGGCCAGGGCTGGGAGGCCGCCGAGGGCGAGCTGAAGTTGGACGGCTGGACGCGGCGCCGGCGGGTGATCGCGTTGCGCCGCCGGCTGGAAACCGCGCCGGGGCCGCGGGCCGAGCGGCGGCGGGCCAAACGCCTGGCGTTGCCGTTGTGGGAGAACTGCGGGGTGCACGCCACCGTCGAGGTGCTCGAGTACGAGTACCAGTTGCTGGTGACCAACTTGTCGCACGAACCGCTGACGCTGGCCGTGCTGTACCGTGAGCGCGGCGACGCGGAGAACCCCTTCGACGAGCTCAAGAACCAGTGGGGCTGGGCCGGCTTCACCTCGCGCAAGCTGCGCGTCAGCCAGATCAGCGCCCGGCTCATCGCCCTGGTCTACAACTGGTGGAGCCTGTACGCGCGCCTCATCGAGCCCACGCAGCACCACGAGGCCGTGCGCAGCCGCCCGCGCCTGCTCGGCGGGGTCGCCCGCCAAAGCCAGCACGCCGGCCAACGCCGCCTGGCCGTGCGACTGCTGCACGGCGACGCCCCCGCGCTGCGCCCCTGCATCGAACGGGCCGTCAGCTTCCTGCAAACGCTCTTGGCAACTGCGGAGCAGTTGGATGCCTCCGAACGCTGGAGACGGATCTTGCGCCACCTCTTTGCCGCCCAGATGCAGTCCGCCGGCCCGGAACCGCCCGCGCTGGCCTGTTCCTGAGCCGATCTGCCCGCGATTCCCGCCGTTTACCGATGCGCTCGCCGCTTCGGTAGCCTCCTAACTGCTTCGTTTAGG
>MWEZ01000313.1 GCA_002071335.1 Verrucomicrobia bacterium ADurb.Bin018 | reverse complement strand
TACGGGGATGGCCTTCGTCATTCTTACTTCCGAAAGCAACGCCTTGCCGTACGTATAGGCTTCTTCTTTCTGCTCGCACACGAGCAAGGTTTTGTAATACTGCGCCTTGTAGTAGAACTGCTCCATCTCGCTTAGCGTGTCGTCTTTAAGCATCTTCTCCATCATCGAGAGCAACCGTTTCCGCTTCTTCTCGCGCAGCTCCGGGGTCCACTGATATCCGTAGTGGTTCGATACCAGCTCGGTCGTGATGCTCTGCTGCTCGTACTGCGGATGATTGTGAACCGCATACTTGTACGAGATCGTGCCGCGTCTGAATATTCTCGGTAAGGCGAGCGTGTCGCTTAGGGTGTCCGTGATGATGTTTCGCGTAATCATCATAATCGTTTTCACTTCGGGCGGTTGCGATTCGAGCAAACCGCGCAACTTATCTTGTGCTTCTTGTGTGAGTTCTTCGTCCCCGTCATACACGAAAACCCAATCCCCATTACACAACGCGATGGATGCGTTCCGCGCCTCGCTGAAATCCTCTTTCCATTCGTGATCGTGTAGCTTAATCTTTGGTTCATTCATTCCGGTAATGATCTCTTTTGTCCGATCAACGGATCCGGTATCGAGTATTACGATCTCGTCCGCTATCGGTAGAACGCTTCGGAGCGCCCTTTCTATGTTCTTTTCCTCGTCCCGTACAATCATTGCAACGCTAACTAACATCTCTCTTTATGCTCCTTTCGCATAGATTCTCTTGGTGAATGTTCAGTATTGGTTCAGCACCGAGAGTATCGTCGCAATATCCTCCGGCCGCTGTTTGGTTGCTGTCTTGAGGCGTGTATCGTTGATGTTTTTATACTGATCCTTACGCTTGGAATACTTCGTGACCGGCTCGAGGTTCGAACGGCAGTTCACGTGAAGCGGCGGCGTATTGGATGCGATTGCGCCCGTATCGTGCGCCGGTATGAATATGTCGCTCCGTTCCCTGCATATATCCGTGGTAAGCATATCCAATACCGCGTTGAAACGATATCCCTCAAGTATCGTGCTGCCCTGACACTCTTCGAGCGTTCCGACGTTGTAGGCGCGCGTTGCTTCTGTGATTGCGATCGCCTTCGCCCGTGCTCGCGCAAAATCCGTAATCTTGTTGCTGATGTAGGCCGTTGCCTGCGACTCGCTCATTCCTTGCTCTACCGTATCTTTGATAAGCCCTGATACGTATTTCAGCGTGTCTTGCGCTTCAATCCCCGCGAGCTTGACCGTGTACTGGTTCATAAACGCCATTGCCTTCTCGCTCGGCCGAAAGTATTCATCGAACGCTTCCGCTTCGTTCTTGATGAGCTTCGTCCCGATGATTCCGAGCAATCCCTTAATGAGTTTGGCGTCGTTCTGCAAAATGATCTTGAGCACGGCCACTGTCTGGCTCCAATCAGGTGTCGCAAATCGCCGGTTAGGCGCGCGCGTGAACTTGCCCCGCGCCTGCTTGACAATATCGCCAAATCCGCTGATACGCCCGTACAAGAACGCCGTCATCACGCCGCTCATTATCGCGTTCTGGAACTCGGGCAGTATATCGTAGGTTATCGATCGGTTATCAATTACCGCCTGCCGAAGCCGTTTCCACGGGCTCATCAGGTAGTGTGTTATTCGGTTCTCCGCGTAACTGAGCGCCGTCTTTGTCATTATCGCCGTCGGCATCCGGTATCACCGCCCCTTCGTATTCCGGGATAGATAGCATGTCGCGAATCCACGGTTCCGTGGGATCCACCACGCCACCGCTAATCAACGCGGTTATGTATCCGGCCATTGCCGTTTTATCCTCAACGCTTGGTTG
>MWEZ01000312.1 GCA_002071335.1 Verrucomicrobia bacterium ADurb.Bin018 | reverse complement strand
ACCGCCTCCCACGTCTCCAACCGCTCGCACGCGAAGAGGCGGCTGCGCCCATCGGCTGCGAACGTGCGAATCAGCGCCCAAAAATGCGTTTGCTGCACGTCGACGAACATGAGCCGCAACGACTCATCCGCCCATGGTTGCCCCATCAGGTAGTCGCCGGCCGTATCAGCGATGCGGATCGACGGAGGCTCATCGGCCCACGGAAGCGCCTCCTTCTTTTGGCGGAACTCCTGGAGGAGCACCGTGCGCCCTCGTTTCAACGCGGTCTGCGCGTGCAGGAACTCAACCGCGATTTGCCCTAGCTGGGAGAAGTCGGATGCGATGCAATTCCAATGAAACGACCAATGCCGCGGCATCGCATCCGACGCGGGCTCTGTGTACCGGCCGCCTCGATTTACTGCGATTGCGTTGCTCGCGTTCGCAGGAATCCGCTGCACACACAGCGGGCACTCGTAGTCGACCGACTCGGCCACGCGCCGCAAGTCCCATGTGCCATCCTCGCGCTTCGCGGACTGGTCCCACTTCACGCCGCCGACTTCTCCATGCCGGCCGAACGACCATCGCGGAACATGCAGCCGGTGGCAATGCGGGCACTCGATCTGCCACTCCTGCCGCGTGCCCTGCCGCCATGCGTTGTCGGTCTCGTCGCCTTCGAGTGAGCCGGTCGAGAGCTCTAGGATGGTCCGGTTATGTGCGAACCGCGTAGTTCGTTTGTGGAGTTGCGCTACCATGCCGGGCGCGTACTGCCATGTCTCGTCGAGGATGAGGTGCCGGATGTGCTTCGACTGCGCGTTCGTCTCGTTCGCCGCCTGAACGAGAAACGACATGTGCGGAAAATGGATAGCCTGCGTGCGCTTCGCGTACTTCGGCATGAGTTGGAACCATCGCGCGACCCGCGGGCAGACCGCGAACATTCGATGAAGTCGGGTCTCGGCGAACTCCTTTGCCATCTCGTCCGTGTGCGCAAACCACGCCGTCAGCCCTGGCGCGTTGTCGACCGCCCACGCAGCGAATACCTCGCCAATGGTCGACTTGCCGCCGGCCGCGGGTCCGGTGATTGTCACGCGCCGCGGTCCTTGCTGGCCCAGTACGCGCAAGGGCTCGATGATCCACGGAGTCAGCGATGGGTCGAACGGTCCAGGCCACGGCGACCACGATCCAACAACGATGTTGTCACGCGCCCAATCGGCGATCTCGCGCCTGTCCTGCGGGCGGAACACGTCGGCTGCGGCGGCGGAGAGTGCTGAGTCGGCTGTCATGGCTGAGAAATCGCAGCGTAGGCGGCGTCGAGAGCCTCGCCGATTGCGGCCTCAATGACCTCGGCAGGTTGGCCGGCGCAACGGGCCGGAAGGTCAACACGCAACTTTGCGTCGAGCTGCGCGCGGACCTTGGCGAGCGTGGACTTGTACGCGGCTAGAACCTCAGCCTTGCGCCAGAGTTCGCCGCGCGCCTGCCCGAGCTCGATCTCCTCGGACTCCTTGCGGATGCGGGTCAGCTCGGTTTGCTCCAGTACGAGCTTCAGGCGCGCGGCTTTGAGGTCGGGATCGCCGCGGGCGCTTTTCTCGGCGTGCTTTTCTCGCCAGCGGAGGTATGCCTCGGCCGAGTCGCGCGGCGCTCCTTTCGACCAGTCCTTGCGCACGGTCTCCGGCGTGATTTTGTGGCCGGCTGAAGCTATGGCGTCGGAGAGTTTTTTAGAAGTCATTGTGTGTTGTGAACTAAAGTTAGGTTTTTACAAGTGCAGGGACGAAACGCGGCCTTGCGGACCCTGCTTGTTGCTGTTGGTAATCAAAGGTTCCCTACTCAACAAGTAGGCATTCATTCCGCC
>MWEZ01000311.1 GCA_002071335.1 Verrucomicrobia bacterium ADurb.Bin018 | reverse complement strand
CGCGCCCTGCTGGCGGCGGGGGCCATGGCGCTGGTGGCGTGGCAGGTGCAGCGCGTCGGTACAACGTGGCTGTATCTGCACGTGTCGCCCAAAACGGCGCAACTGATCGGCGTGCCGGCGGCCATCGCGCTGGGCGTCGGGATTTATTTCCTGATCGCGCGATTCGCGGGTTTTCCGGAGTTGGGGTTTGTGCTGGAAGCGCTGCGTGCCCGCCGGCAAAAACGCGCGGCGGCTCAATAGCCGCTGATTTCAACGCAGGGGGGGGGAGGGAGGGGCTCAGTCCCACGTGGGGGGCTGGCCGGTGGTGGCAATGACTGCGCGCCACAAATCGCCTTCGGGGTCCACCTTCTTGCGGCTGGCTGTGGCGAGGGCCACCGGCACGTGGACATAGACGCTGTACCAGTCGCCAATGATCAGGTTGGTCTTGCCGGCCATGGCGGCGTGCACCGCGTTGCGCGCGAAGTCGTCGCACAGCCGCGCGTCCTGCGAGTTGGCCCGCACGGAGCGGATGACGTAGGACGGTTCCATGTACTTCAGATTGACCTCGGTTCCCTGCGCGCGGAAATAATCCCGGATTTTGTCGCGCAAGAAGGTGCCGATGTCCGCTTGCAGCCGGTTGCCGGAGGCATCCACCCGCGTTTCTGCCGCCAGCAGATGTTGGCCCGCGCCTTCCGCCACCACCACCACGGCGTGCCGGCGCGCCACCACGCGCCGATGCAGCGTGGCCAGAAAACCGCGCGGCCCATCCAACTGCAACGGGACTTCCGGAATGAGCACCATGTTGACTTCCTGCGAAGCGACCGCCGCGCCGGCGGCAATAAAACCGGAGTCGCGCCCCATCAATTTCACCAAGCCGATGCCGTTGGGCGCGCCCTTGGATTCGTTGTGCGCGCCATCCAGTATTTCGCGCGCAACTTCAATGGCGGTGTAATAGCCAAAAGTCTGCCGCACAAATTGCAGATCGTTGTCAATCGTCTTGGGCACGCCCACAACAGCGATCGGCCAGCCGCGGCGGGTTACTTCTTCAGCGATGGCCCGCGTACCTTTTTGTGTGCCGTCACCGCCGACGCAAATCAGGATGTCAATTTGCCGTTCGCGAAGGAATTCCACCATTTCATTGATGTCCTGCTGGCCGCGTGAGGACGACAATATGGTTCCCCCCTCGCGGTGAATATCCTCCACCATGGCTGTGGTCAAGGGCACCGGCGGCTCGCCTTGCGCGGTCAGGCCGCGGAACCCATGCCGGATGCCGAGCACTTCCCGCACGCCATAGTTGTGGTGCAGTTCCAGAAATGCCGAGCGAATCACATTGTTGAGGCCGGGGCACAACCCGCCGCAGGTGACGATGGCTGCGCGGGTCTGGGCCGGATCAAAAAAGATTTTTTGGCGCGGGCCGGCTTTTTCAAAATAGATCTGACTGTCCGGCGGCGAACCGGGAAGGATTTCCACTTGGTGGCGCACGCGGGTTCTGTCGGACACAAAGTTGCCGATGTAATCGCCGCGGCTGGTGTTGAGTGCCAGCGGCGAGTCGTGGCGGCAGGGGCCAAGGGTCTGGATGGTGGTGTCGAGATCGGCGGTCATGGTGATTTCCTTTTCGTCAAGATTGGGGACGGGCGCTCAAGCGCAGGCGGTAGGTAATGGTGCGGGCGGAGTGGGGCGGCAAGGTGAGGTTGAATGTCAATTCGCGGGAGCTGATGGTGCACGGCACGGACGAACGCACCAAATTCCACTGTGCGGGGGTGAGCGGCTGCTCGATCACTTGCACGCGGATTGGCGATGTCAGGCCGTTGGTGAGCGTGATGGTGTAGTCCACCTGCTTGGCGCCCTCGGGCAA
>MWEZ01000310.1 GCA_002071335.1 Verrucomicrobia bacterium ADurb.Bin018 | reverse complement strand
CTGCGCGCTTCGCTTGCCGCCGTCGGTAGCGGCCAGGCCGCCCCACTTCCTGCCCTTTGGCGCTCATTCTTCGCACGCGGGCAGGAGCGGTTCGATCCCGTCCGCGTTAAATTTAGATTATTTCCAGGAATCGCCTTGCCAGCGTTTCCTTCCTCGGGTAAAGTGAATATATAAGATCATCTTATAAATGGAGGCTGCGAATGCACTTTGAATTGACCCGGCTTTCTTCGCGGGGGCAGATTGTGATTCCAGAGGTGACGCGGAAGGTGATTGGTCTGCGCACGGGTACGAAGTTCGCCATTTTCACGGATGGTAAAAACATCCTCTTGCAACCGCTTGCCGCGCCGGATGTGAAGGGCTTCAAGAAAATCATCGCAGAAGCAGAGAAAACAAAGGCCAGGGCGCAAACCAAGGCCAAGGAGGGGGCAAAATGAAAGTATTCCTATACGCGCGGAAAAGCACGGACGATGAAGAGCGGCAGATTCTTTCGATTGATGCGCAGCGAAACGAATTGCGCGAGTACGCAAAGAAACAGGGGCTGGTGATTGTCCGCGAATTTGTCGAGTCCATGACGGCGAAGGAGCCGGGGCGACCGATCTTCAACGACATGCTTTTAAGGGTGGAGAAGGGCGAAGCGGATGCGCTGTTGGCGTGGCATCCAGACCGCCTCGCCCGCAACAGCGTGGACGGCGGAAAAATCATCTGGCTGGTGGACACGGGGAAAATCACGGCGTTGAAGTTCCCGACATTCTGGTTTGAGAACACGCCGCAGGGGAAATTCGTCCTCAATATGGCGTTCGGACAGTCGAAATATTATGTGGATGCGCTTTCGGAGAATGTGCGGCGGGGTATGCGGGAGAAGATTCGGCGGGGCGTCTATCCGCACAAACCGCCTTTGGGCTATGTGAACGAACCGCGCTTGCGGACCATCGAAGTGCACCAGCAGAAAGCCCCGATGGTCCGGCGATTGTTCGAGACCTATGCGACAGGCCGCTACAACTACGACCAAATGGTGGAATTGGCTACGCAGTGGGGGCTTTTGAGCCATCAGGAAAAGCCCATCGCCCGCAGCGTGATTCCGCAGATTCTTTCGGATCGGTTCTACATCGGGTTTTTCGCGTGGGCGGGCGACGAGTACGAGGGCACACACGAGCGCATTATCCCCGTGGAGCTTTTCGAGCGCGTCCAGCGGGTCTTGCTGGAGCGCGGCCGGGGGCGCTACCGCACCAAGAAGGGGTTGCAGCCGGTGGCGTTCCTGGGCTTCGTGCGGTGCCGGGTGTGCGGGTCCTGGGTGACGGTGGAGCGGCACAAGACCTATCACTATTACCGTTGCGCCAAGAAACTCGGTTCCTGCGACCTGGTTGGGTACATCCGCGAGGAATACCTTGCCCAGCAGATGCGGCGGGAACTCCTGCGCGTGGGGATATCCGACGAGTGGGCGGAGTTGATGCTGGGGCGGATCGAGGAATGGCGGCGCGATGGGGCGGACCGCGCGACGGCGGAGGCTTCGGCCCATCAAAAGCGGCTGGCGGAGATCGATGCGAAGGTGGCGCGTCTGCTGGATGTATTCCTCGATGGGTCTATCACGCGGGAGGAGTACGCCGCCCGCAAAGCCGAATATTTTACCGAGAAGACCCGCCTACGGGAGAAAATCGACCGGATCAAGTCTCAAGGCAACTGCTGGATTGAACCTCTGGCCGATTTTGTGAAAGCCGCGAATCTGGCCCAAAACACGGCGATTTCGGGCAGCTATGCGGAATTGCGCGAATTTTTCCAGCGGTTCCAATTGAACCTCTTTTTAGAGCGCCCGGAAGCCGGGGAAAACGAGGACGAAAGCC
>MWEZ01000309.1 GCA_002071335.1 Verrucomicrobia bacterium ADurb.Bin018 | reverse complement strand
GCCAGCCAGCCGGTTTTACGCGCGCTTGTCGGCCGCGCGTACGCGGTTCCAGATGGCATCCATTTCAGCAAGGGTGCAATCCTTCAGCTTGCGGCCGGAAGCGGTAATTTCCTTTTCCACGACTTCGAAGCGGCGCACAAACTTGGCGTTGGTGCGCTCCAGCGCATAGGCCGGGTCCACCTTCATGAAGCGGGCCACATTGACCACGGAAAAGAGCAGGTCGCCCAATTCTTCAATGATGCCCTGCCGCTGCTTGCGTTGGACGGCGGCTTTCAACTCGCGGACTTCCTCGTCCAGCTTTTTGAAGACATCAGCAATATCGGGCCAATCAAAGTTGACCCGCGCCGCGCGCCGTTGCAGTTGATAGGCGCGGTGCAGCGGCGGCACATGCTTGGGCACGCCATCCAACGCGGACTTGCGCACCTTCTTTTCGGTTTTCTTGATGGCATCCCAGTTGCGCAAAACATCCTTGGAGTCGCGCACTTTGACATCGCCAAAAATATGGGGATGCCGCCGGACCAGCTTGTCAGAAATACCCTGCGCCACATCCGCAAAGTTGAAGGTGCCCTCTTCAGCGGCAATCTGCGCCTGGAAAATAATCTGCAGCAGCAAGTCGCCCAATTCTTCGGCCAGATCGGCGCGGTTGCCACTTTCCATGGCGTCGAGCGCCTCGTAGGCTTCTTCAATCAGGTTCGGCTTGATGCTCTCAATGGTCTGTTCGAGGTCCCACGGGCAGCCATCGCCGGGCCGCCGCAGGCGGGCCATGATTTTCAGCAGCCGGGCCATTTGGTCCGCGCCACGCGCCAATGCGCGGGGCGAAGCCTTGGCTGAGGCTCGGCGGACAGATGAGCGGGACTTTTGGGCGCGGGCGGCGGCGCGTTTAGAACTTGGTTTGCTCGAAGTACTCATCGGGATTCACATCTTTCAGGTCCGCACACACCAGATTCGCGCCGCAGAAATCCTGGTATTCCGTGAATTCGTCGGGCACGACCACAATGTTCATCATGGCCGCCAGCGCGGTTTTGGCCACGGTCATGCTGCTCACGATGGCGAGACAGCGCCGCGGATGGCGGGCGATGGCCTTGGCCATTTGCAGCCAGTTCTTGGCGTGCGGGAATCCCTTGTCCGTGGGCGTGGCGGAAAACACCTTGATGCCCCAGCGTTCGAAGTTCAGATGGGCGGCTACGCCTTCCGCCGCCGCTTGCGGCAGCATGGAAATGCAGGCAACAGCCGCGCCGCGTGCCTGGGCGGCTTCAATCCACTTGATCAACCCCGGGTTGATGGTGGTGGATTTTTGCATCAGATGGGAAACCGTCTCGTTGGTCAGCCGGTCCACCACTTGCTCCGGCGTGGCCGACTTGTATTTCATCGTTTCCAGAAACGACTCCATATAAACCGACGGCGCCGGGTGCAGGCAATAGCGCGAGAACTGCACGGGCGACAGTCCGATTTTTTCCTCTTTCAGGATGCCCGCCAACACCTCATAACGAATCCGGCGTGCGCCGAGAGCAATATTATCCATCTCAAAAATCAACGCGCTCTTAGCCGAAACGCCGTTTGCGGTTTGCTGTTCTTCTTTTTTCGCCATCGCCATTCTCTCCCTACAAGTTCAGTGACAAAAACCGGGCTACTCTAAACGCCGCCCGCGGTGCGGTCAATCGGTTTCATGGACAGGTTATCGCCGCCAGATGCGGTTCAGGCCTGCGGTGGCGCATCGTCTGCGCCTTCGTTCTTGCGCCACGTGGGCCGTTGGCCATCGCCATACGGCTTGCGTGGGCCGGAATAAGGTTTACGCGGCCCACCGGGACCGCGTTCGTATGGCTTACGAAAACCACCGCCGGGGCG
>MWEZ01000308.1 GCA_002071335.1 Verrucomicrobia bacterium ADurb.Bin018 | reverse complement strand
CGCCTGTGCCAGATTGCCGCGCCGTTCACTCCGTTCATCGCCGAAGAAATTTACCGTAACCTGCGTACCACCGGCATGCCGGAATCCGTCCACCTCTGCGACTTCCCCCTCCCCGGCGGCCTCACCCGCGATGAAGCGCTCGAAAACCAAATGACGCAAGTGCAGGAAGTCGTGGGCCTTGCCCGCCAGTTGCGTGCCGATTTCAACCTCAAGGTACGCCAACCACTCGCTGCTCTGCACGTGGTCTGCCGCGATGAAGCCATCCTCGACTTGGTCCGCCCCCTGGCGGACATCGTCGCCGATGAGCTCAACGTCAAGGAAGTCCGCTTTGGGCGTGATGAAACCGCGTTGGCTGAATTGTCCGCCAAAGTGAACTACAAGACCCTTGGCCCCAAGTTGGGCGGCCTGATGAAAAAAGCGGTGGCGGCAGTGGCCGAGTTCACTCCGGCCCATGTGGCGACATTGCTGGCCGGCCAATCGGTGGAGGTCGTGCTGGATGGCCGGACCATCGCGCTGGAACCCAATGATTTGGTGATCCAGCGCACGCCCAAGGCCGGCCTCGCTGTTGCCTCCAGCGGCATGCTGGTGGTGGCGCTGGAAACCGAGCTAACCCCCGCCCTCGTGCAGGAAGGGCACGCGCGCGAGCTGGTCAACCGGATTCAAAACCTCCGCAAGGAGTCCGAGTTGGATGTGGCTGACCGTATCGCGCTTAGCATCACCGGCGATGCTGATTTGCTGGCCGCCGTGGAAGCGCACCGTGAGATGATCGCCGCTGAAACACTGGCGGAAAAACTGACCACAGCCGCCGGCGGCGGCGACTTGGACATCAACGGCCACCCTTGCGGGCTGGTCTTGGCCAAGCTGTAGTTTACACCTTGGCCGGCGCGCGTTTTTCGTGGAAGCCGCGCGCGACCAGGCTGCGGATGGCCGTCAAGCCTTCGAGCGCATCACGCCCTTCAGCGGTCACAGTGATTTCCATGTTGTATTCTGCGCCCAGCGCCAGCACATCCATCAGGCTCTTGGCATCCGCGGTGTGATCATTGCACGCCACTTCGATTTGCGCGCGGAACCGCTGGGCCAAGCGCACCAATTGCGCCGCCGGCACCACGTGCAAGCCGGATTTATTTTTCAGCCTCAAGCGTGCCTGTTGAACCCGCTTGGGCTGCGGCGTGCGCGGCGCGCGGGCCAATTCCCGCTGGCTGGCGCGCTGCGCAATGGCCACCGCGCGGTCAACGGCCGTTGATTTGGCAAAAACAAAATCCGCGCCTTCTTCAAAGCATTTCAGGCGCACGGCATCCGTGGCGTGATCCGTCAGCACAATCACCATGCAGTGGGGGTCCATGGCCATCGCGTGGCGTAGCACTTCGAGGCCGTCGCCATCCGGCAGCGCCAAGGCGAGCAGAATCGTGCCCGGCCGGTTGTCGTCAAAGCGGCGGATTGCGGTCGTCACCGAGTTGGCCTCGATGACGGAAATATTTGGCGCGGTTTTGAGCAGCATTCGCTTCAGCCGACGGCGCAAATTCTGATCGCCCTCCACCAGCAACAGGCAAAACGCCCCGGCCCGCCCACACTTGGTTTTGGCCTGACGCTCGCGCCCTGTTATTCCCGTTGTCCCTTTTGTTTTCGTCGCCATGACCAACTCCTTTCGCCATCGCCACCCGGCCCCAAACCGCTCGCGCCCCATTGCGCCGAGCACCTATAATAAGTATGCCCCATTTGGCGGTCGGATGCAAGCTCCGCCAGCGGCCATGCGCCTCGCCGGTGCAAATAAGACTCGCCAGCCCCGCGCCCCCTGCGCATGATGGCCGCAATGACTAATCCGAATGACCTGGCCCGCCGGTTGGCAGAGCTTTT
>MWEZ01000307.1 GCA_002071335.1 Verrucomicrobia bacterium ADurb.Bin018 | reverse complement strand
TCGCTGGCGGCGCTGGAGACGGAGTGGGGTGGCAGCGGCGGGCCCACGCTGCATATTTATCACACAGCCGACTGGCCGGCGGATTGCGCGGAGCGGTTGCAGAAATCATTGGGGCTTGAAGCCCTCTATCGGCATCCGCTCGATGAACTACCGACGGTGGCCGAGGGCATTGCACGCCGCGCGGCGACGGCTGGAGGCGGGTTGGTGATGGACTTGGCGCCTGATGCTTGGCGCGAGGCCGATGCCACGCGGCGCACGCGCCGCCGCCTGTTGCGCACCGCCACGATTTTCCTTGTGGTCTGGCTGCTGGGCGTGGGCGGGTTCCTCACGCTGCTCAACGTGCAGCGTGGCCAACTGACGCGCTGGCAGGGGCAGGTGGCGGAGTTGGAAAAGCCCGCGCGCGAAATTCGCAAGCTGCGCGCCAAGACGCTGGAGTTTTCGCAATATGCCGACCGCAGCCACTCCGCGCTGGAATGCCTGCGCGTGGTGGCCACCGCGCTGCCGGATGGTGTGGAGCTGACCAAGCTCGATTATCGCAAGGGGTCTTCGGTATCGCTGCGGGGCGAATCCGACCAAGCGCAAAAAGTCTACACCTTCATCCAGAGCCTCGAGCAGGTGGAGTTATTCCCGGGGGTGAAGTCGGAAGGCATCAACACGCGCAATACGCCGCAGGGCGAGCGCTCGCAGTTCGGCGTGAGCATCACGCTGCCCGCCACCGGCGGGGAGGATGAGCCATGAAGTTCGCCGCGCGGGAGCTGAATCTGCTGGGTCTGACGCTGGGCGTGATTGTCCTGGGCTTGACCTATTTGTGGCTGGAGCCCAAGTTTCAGGAATGGACGGAGTTTCGCGCCGAGCGCGAAGAACTCGCGGCGCGCCGCGATGCGGCGGAGCACCTGCTGGCCAGCCGCGCGGAAGTGGAGGCGCGCTTGGCGGAATTCCGCGGCGGCCTGCCGGTCTATGCGGTGGGCAAAAAAGCGGAGGCGGAATTGCTGCTGGGCTTGGAACAAATGGCGGGACAACACCGCCTGACGCTGACGCGCCGCAACGCCGGCGCGGAACGGCAGGCCGGCGACTTGTTCGAGACGGCCATCACCTGCGACTGGGAAGGTGACTTGCCCGCGCTGGTGAACTTCCTCTATGCGCAGCAGTCACAGGGCGCGGTGTCGGACGTACGCCAACTGTCCGTGCAGCCTGTCGGCGGGCGCGATGTGCCGGCCGGCCACCTCAAAGGAAACTTTACGATTGATTACGCGTACCGCCGGGATGCCGGCGGCGCGGAGAGCAAAGCGGATGCCGCCCCCGCGGCGCCGGAACCACCCCACCCGGAAGGCCCATGATGCCCACTCGCCTGTCGTTATTCACCCGTGGCACCACCTGGTTGCTGGCCCTGGCCTTTTTCTGCGCCTCGCTGCCGGCGCCGGTTTTGGCGCAGGATATGCCGCCGGTTCCGTCGGAGGCCGAACCGGTCGAACCGGCTGAGCCGGAGACGGCAGCCGTGGACGAAGAGCCGGCCGCGCCGGAAATCGAGGTCCTCTCGCCCGGCGCCGCCGCGCGCGAGCGCATTCGCCAATTGCGCGCCGGGGCTGGCGGAGCCGAAGCGCCCGCGGCCAACATGATTCGGGCGCGCACCCCCGCCGGCGAGGAAGCCGAAGCGGTGGGCGAGCTGTATAACCTTAATCTCAAGGAAGCGCAGTTGGATGTGCTGCTCGACCGCTACTCCGAACTGACCGGCCGCACCATGATCAAGGCGCCGGGCATCTCCGCCACCTTCACCTTCAAGGCGCAGGAAAAACTCACCCGCGCCGAAATGCTGCAAGCCATGGACAGCCTGCTCTCCATGAACAACCTCGCGCTGGT
>MWEZ01000306.1 GCA_002071335.1 Verrucomicrobia bacterium ADurb.Bin018 | reverse complement strand
TCGGTGATGGCCCAAGTGCTGCTGGTGCGCGAGCTGTTGATCGTGTTTTACGGCAACGAGTTTTTCATCGGCTGGACGTTGTTCGCGTGGTTGGTGTGGACGGCCATTGGCGTGGGGGTGGGGGGGCGCGTGGGGCAAACGCCATCCAGCGCTTTGCGGTGGCTGGTGGTTAGTCATGCGGCGACCGCGGTTTTATTGCCGGGGCTGCTGGCGTTGATCCGCGCGGCGCGGACGTTGCTGGGCGTACTGCCCGGCAGTTTGCCCGATCTGCTGCCAGCCATGGCCTTTTCCCTGCTGGTATTCGCGCCGCTGGGATTGGTGTTGGGCGCGCATTTTGTGGTGGCCACCCGCCTGAGGCCGGCGGGTGCCGCTAACGGACGGCCTGACGCCGGTGGCTTGGGCTGGGGTTATGTGTGCGAGACCATCGGCTTTGTTTTGGGCGGCGTACTGTTCAGTTTTGTGTTCGCCACCGCCAGCGAGCTGCGCACGTTGGTGCTGCTGGGTTGTCTGAATGCCCTCGCCGGGTTTGGGCTCTGCCGGGGCTTCCACAGCCGTGCGGGGAGCCTGCGCGTCGTGTTGCTGATGGCGCTGGCCGCGCTGTTGCTACTCTCCACCCACGCCCGTCGTTGGGAGTGGCGCACCGCCGCTTGGCGTTATCCCGGCCAACTTCTCGTGGCTGCGCGAACCTCCATCTATGGCCACTTGGCCGTGACCGCCATTGGCCGGCAGATCAACTTCCACGAAAATGGCGCTTTGCTCGGCGCCGAAGATGAGCAACAAGCCGCCGAAAATCTGGTCCATATCCCCATGCTCTGGCACGAGCAACCCCGCCGCGTGCTGCTGATTGGCGGCGGCTTCAATGGTGCGCTGGGGGAAATCCTGAAGCACCAGCCCGCGCACGTGGATTATGTGGAGCTGGATGCCGCGCTGATCGCGCTGGCCCGGCAGTACGCCGCGCCTTCCCGGCAGCAGGCCTTGATTGACCCGCGTGTACACCCCATTTTTGCCGATGGCCGCGCGTTCCTGAATGCCCTCGCCGCCGACCCCGCTGCGGAACCCTACGACGTGGTGATTCTCAATCTGCCCGGCCCCAGCACAGTGCTGCTTAATCGCTATTATAGCCGCGAGTTTTTCCGCGATGTGCGCCGGTTGCTGGCGTCCGACGGTGTGCTGGCCGTGCGCCTGCCGTTTGCGCCGGACTATTTATGCCGCGAGCTGGAAAATCTGGGCGTCTCCATTGACCGCGCCTTGCGGGCGGAATTTCCGGCGGTGTCGTTGCTGCCGGATTACGATTTGCTCTATGTGGCCACGCCGTCCGCCGCACCCGCACCCACCGCGGCAACCTTGCAAGCTCGTTACCAAGTGCGTGGCTTCCGCACGGAGTTTGTGATCCCCCCGGCCATCGCGTACCGCCTGACCACCGACCGCGTGACCCAGACGGCCGCGCTTTTTGATCGCAACACGGATGCCCGCCTCAACCGCGATTCACGCCCCGTGGCCTGTGTGTATAGTTTTGCGTATTGGCTGCGCCTGTTTCATCCGCGGGTGGCCGATGCCGTATTGCGTGCCAGTGCCCGGTCGTGGGGGTGGGGCGCGGGCGGGTTGCTGCTGCTGTTGTTGCTGATGGGCAGCGCAGTTGGCGCGCGTCCCGCGCACTTGGGACCGTGGGCCATGGGCGTGGGCGGCTTTACCATGATGGGCGCGGAGCTGGTGCTGTTGCTCGGCTTTCAGATTGTGCACGGCCACTTGTATTACAGGCTGGCGCTGCTGCTAGCCGTCTGCATGGCCGGAATGGCCTTGGGCGGGTGGTGGGGATTGCGCCGCACGGCGACGGCTACCCCTCGCACACTGGCCAAACTGCA
>MWEZ01000305.1 GCA_002071335.1 Verrucomicrobia bacterium ADurb.Bin018 | reverse complement strand
TCTAATCGAGGGTCTTCAGACATGCATCTCCTTAATGATTATTAAAAAATATGCCGCATTGCAGGTGAGTGTCAACGGGCAAGTCATGCGACCATTGTAACATTTTTAACAAAAAATGGTGGTATTTAATGGCGCCTGTCAAGGCTAAATAGAAATGTGCTAACGCGGGCAATTTAGAAAAGTCCTAATGAGTGGATAAAGTCCTCAGTATGGGTTTTTTCTCAAAACTAACCATCTTATATCTTCTTGTCTATAATGATTCACGGTAACCCTAACCCTGACCCCTTCCTGTTACTGTACAATCTGGCATAAGGCACGGAAATGGGGTAGAAATGAAGTTGAATGTCCCTTTCTACCCCATCCGGACCCCGTCTGGGAAATAGGACCCACCCCTTCCTGCGCTGAGAGCGCCACGCTGGGACAGTCCCCCAGACTTGCCAGAACCCATCGTCACAAACGTGTTGCACCAAGAGTGCCATAACAGGAAAACGCGGGCTGGTGGGGTCTGATGCGCCTCTGTAGAGCCAAGGAGGTTCTTATGTTAGTATACCTTGGAATTGACTGGAGTGAACAAAAACATGACCTTTCGTTTCAAAATGAGCTGGGTGCAGAAATCCTACACTTGCGGATACCCCACAGCGAAAATGGATTTCTGACACTCAACCAGAGTGTAGCCAATCTGGGCGCTTCACCGGCTGAGTGCATGGTGGGGTTGGAAACCGCGCACAACCTGCTGATCGACTTTCTGTGGGCGCACGGTTATACCCAGATTTATGTTCTGCCGCCCAACTTGGTCAAAAGCAATCAGGGGCGTCACCGTCAGAGTGGCGCCAAAGATGACCGTTGCGATGCCGCATTGATTGCCGAGCTCGTTCGCACTGACCGTTCGCATCTGTATCCCTGGCGGCCGGGCAGCCTCCTGTTGCAGCAGATGCGCGCCAAAGTCAGCTACCTCTACTTCCTGACCCGCGATATCGTGCAGCACACCAATCGTTTGCGCTCCATATTGCTGCGTTATTACCCGGCAGCCACGCAAGTGTTTAGCGCGCTGGACACCAAAATTTGTCTGGATTTCATCCAGGCCTTTCCGACCCCTCAGCAGGCTGCTCAGCTTGACTTCGAAACTTTCTCCGCCTTTGCCCGCTCCCATCACTATCCTCAACCCAAGCGGCTGCTGCTCAATTACGCGCGCTTACAACAACCTCAGCCCATTCCCGCCGCTGAGACGGTACAGGCCTTTCAAGACGAGGCTGTCCAGCTGTGTCAACTGGTCAAGATGCTCGTCCAGCGCAAGGAAGAAACCCTTCAGGAGTTGGACAGGCTCTACCAGCAGCACCCGGATCACGTTATTTTCGCATCCCTGCCGGGGTTGGGAGCGCGTCTGGCTCCAGCCATGCTGGTCAAATTTGGCGAAGACCGGCAGCGTTTTCCACAGCCCGAACTGGTGCAAGCGCTGGCGGGAACCTGCCCCATCACGGTTCAGAGCGGTAAAAGCAAGTATGTGCGCTTCCGCCAATCCTGTGATCACGAATTTCGCCACTACGTGCAGCAATGGGCTTGGCACAGTCTGCAGCACTCCTCCTGGGCAGAGGCCTACTATCTCCGTGTTCGTCCGAATTGCCGTTCTGACAGCCACGTCCTGCGCTGTCTGGGCAACCGCTGGCTCGCGATTGCTTGGAAATTGTGGGTTAGTGAGACCCCTTACGACGAAACCTACCACCTGCGGCAACACGCCTTACGGCTGCGCCCGCGTGCCTAAACACCGATCTTAATCGAACTTTCAATCTGAATATAGGCTCTGCATGAAGGGTTAAGGTAAGAAAGGAACATTCACCTTCAAACAGCTTGCTCGCCCAGTCCGAAT
>MWEZ01000304.1 GCA_002071335.1 Verrucomicrobia bacterium ADurb.Bin018 | reverse complement strand
CTGGACACTCGACTCCGCCCCCGCCACAAAAGTGATCGTCAAGGCTGGCAACCACAAATCACCAACCAACTGCTAACCCTGCAAAGAGTGGGAAGACTACGGCGACGGGAGAGGAAAGTGGGTAGATTATCCTGAAGGCACAGAACCCATCCCATGTGATGGGGATGATACCGATTATACCTGCAAGGAATGCGATGGAAAAGGTGGCGTACAGAACAAACGAGAATACACGGCATGCGGTTCATGTCATTGCTGTGAAGGTGGCGAGTGCATCCATTATCCCGACAATTGCCCATCGCCATCGCCATCGCCAACGGTCTCATTCACGAAAGACGGCCCTTGTCCATGCACAGATCCGTTTGCTCTGGGCTGCACCGCACCGGCCAGTTACCCAATACCTATGCCCGATGTAACAATATGTCGCCAGAACTGCATTTGGATACCCGTCGTAAATTCCATAACTTTGGAGTATTTTGAAGGATCATGCCCCGGTCGGTGTAAGCAAACCATCCACTCGATCAACAATGTCAATCAAGGCAACTACTGTGCCATTTCGAATGCCATCCAGGCGCGCATCGATGATATAAACCCAGGAGCGGCTCCATCGCCCGGGATACCTCAACCTGCTGACTTTTGTTTCGAGGAGTGTATTCAGGCTCACGAAAATGTTCATATTGACCAACTTGAAACAGAATGGGACATGTTCTGGGATATGATTCTAGACGATCTTTCGCGAGTCTCTGCTCCGTTTGATTGCGAAACGACTCGCACAGAAAGCCAGGCAAGAGCTGCCATGCTTCATGATGTAGCGGCCATCATGTTGAAATATTATCGGAATTTTCTTACTGCATGGGGCATCCCGGATCGCGGCGAAGCGGACGCATACCAGGCCGAAGCGGCCTGTCTTCAGGATCTCGCTAATCAAATCCAACAACTGGCGGCCACAAACGGCTGGAGTTGCCCATGATCCAATACGGAGAACGAATATGAAATCACTAATGCTCTCTGGTGTGCTGATGCTGGCCATTTCTTTTTCATGCTTGGGTATGGACTTGTCCGGCATTTCTGATAATAATGGGGTATTGACAATCAATATTGATCCCGCCATCACCGGGGATGAATATGTTGCCGCATCTGTTGCCACCAACACAACGGCAAGCACCATCGTACGCGTATTCAGTATTGAAACCCTGGGAGAGAATCCAGGACCGCATGCCGACGTCTTGCTCACGGCATCCCGCGATCCGGATTTTGCGATCCGCATCGCTGCCGCCAAGGCCCTTGTCGGATGTGATCCAGACGCGGCGGTAAGAACAGCTAAGGGGATTGTTCAACAACTATCAACTGCTCAGCCTGCTTTCCAAGGTGATTACCTGTACGGACTGGAGGCCGCAGCACTACTGGCAAAACTCAATGATCCCTCTGGATTTGAATTTGTGGCAAACCGGCTTGAACATGCGGATTTCAGCGCGGAAAAGGTTATGGCCCTGGCATATTTGCCCGATTTTCAAGTTGTAAATAAGGCCTCTGCCACAGAAGCCATCCTAACCTTTATTGAGACAACAGTGTCATTGCTTGAGCAATCCAACGCGGCAGAAAAACACGAAGCTGAAATACTTCTCCCAAAGGCATTCAATGCACTTTATCGCCTGCAAGCCATTGAAGCGATTCCTCGGCTCAAAGCCATCATTCCGCTGCTGAATGAGCATCTGCAAAACAATATCCAATATTATATTCAGAAGTTGGAGGCGCTGTCTATCGAACCACTTGACCTCAATGAGCCGAGAAAGGAAGGGGTCATAGATTGATATTATCGGCTCCTACCGCCTCGCCCTCACCATCCCCGCCACCTGGCCCGCCGGACGCATCAACGAATCCTTACGCATCCACA
>MWEZ01000303.1 GCA_002071335.1 Verrucomicrobia bacterium ADurb.Bin018 | reverse complement strand
GCGGTGAAGGCCTTGATGCCGGGAATAAAGCCGACGAAATAGTACACCAGCCCGTTGTGAAGACCCCACATCACGCCGGCGGCACCCGCCAGCGCGCCGCTGATGAGAAAGGTGCGGCTGATGGTCTTGTCCACATCGATGCCCATCAAAGCGGCAGTCTTTTTATCCAGCGCCACCGCGCGCATGGCGCGCCCGAGGCTGGTCTTGCGAACCACCAGGTAGAGACCGGCGAGCAGTAAAAAGGAGAGCACAAAGGTAAACACCCCGGTGTAAGGGATGATGACGTTACTGCCGTTGATCAGCACCGTCCAACCGGTGCCGCGGCGCATCACTTCGGGGTTGGCGACGTCTCTCAATTGGGGGCTGAAGAGCAATTGCGCGGCGTTTTGTAAAAAGATGGAAGCGCCAATAGCGCCGATGAGCGGCACCAGGCGGGGCGCCTTGCGCAGCGGGCGGTAGGCGATCTTCTCAAGCAGGAAGCCCATCGTGGCTGACACACCCATGCCCACGATGAAACCGATGAGGATGGCGACTGCCGGGTAGGCATTGGCGAAACTTTCGCCCGAGGGGACATGGATGGCCTTGAAAGCCTCGAACACAAAAAAACAGCTGTAAGCCCCTAACATCATCACTTCGCCGTGGGCGAAGTTGATCATAAAAAGGATACCGTAGACCAGCGTGTAACCAATGGCGATAAGCGCATACACGCCGCCAATAACCAGCCCGGCAATCAGCAGGCGCATCCAGGTTTCGGGCCCGTACTCCCGCTGTACCAGGAGTACCTGGTTCAAACGGTAAAGGATAAAAATGATGATGACCGCGCCTAAAACTGGACGCAGCACCTTGAGAAAACGGTTGGATTTGAGGTTTATTTTATTAAGTGAAGGCTCATTCATTGACCCGGGCAACTTTCATTTCAGGATGGTGGGTCGGGGAGGAAACCCTCCCCGACCAGAGGAGAGAAAGATGACTATGGAGCAGGAACCCACTCGCCATCCTTGACAACCACGAACATCGGCGGCAGCGTGTTGCACTCGCCAACAGCGTCACAGGTGTATGTGCCGCCAACGCCTTTGTAATCGGTAAGCGTGCGCACAGCCGTTACCAGGGCTCCGCGCGGCACGTAAAGGTTGCCGTCGCTGCCGGTGATGGCGACCGATTTGACCGCGTGGATGAGCGCAGCAGTGGCGTCATAACCATTCCATGTGTAAGGAGAAAGCGACCCGGCCTCTTTACCGAATTTGGCCAGGTAAGCGGCATCAAACGCTTCTTTTTCAGGTGATTCAGGCGGAATGGGGGAGATGGTAGCGAACGCGCCCTCCCCATTGGCACCGGTGCGGGCGAGGAAATCAGTGCCGTATGTCCCATCGTCACCGAAGAAGATCGCTTTCTCAAGCCCGGTCTGTTTCATCTGATTCACCACGATGGCGCCTTCCGCGGTGTAACCGCCGAAGTAAAGCGCATCGGGGTTTTTGGCGGCTACAGCGGAGAGCACAGCGGTGTAATCTGACTCGCCTTTGGTGAGGGCTTCGGTGGCTACCACTTCACCACCAAGTTCAGCAAAGTGGGCAGCCACGGCTTCGGCCAGGCCTTTGCCGTAATCACCGCCATCATGCAGCACGGCGAGTTTTCTGACATTCAGCTTGTTGTATAGATATTCTGCGGCTGGGGGACCCTGGCGGGCATCGGTGAAGACGATGCGGTTGAACACCGGGGAACCCATTGTGGTCAGCTCTGGCAGGCTGGCGGAGGGCGAGAGCAGGGGGATGCCAGCCTTGGCGTAAATGGGCATGGCAGCCGAAGTGGCACCGGAATAGATATGACCGGCGACCGCGACCACGGCCGGGTCGGAAGCGAATTTATTGGCCACCGCCGCGCCGCCTTCGGGGGTACCGCCGTCA
>MWEZ01000302.1 GCA_002071335.1 Verrucomicrobia bacterium ADurb.Bin018 | reverse complement strand
CCGCCTTGCGAACCGCATCCGTCGGGCGGCGGGGCCGCCTGCGGCGCTCCGCTGGCCTCCGCCAGATTCCAACCCGCAAACACAAGGTTCCAACCGACTTTTTTGCAGAAATTCCGCAAATCCTCGGAATTCTCCGTTTGCGCGTCGTATTTCGCCTGACGCGACGCCCTTAGAAAGTCGATCACAGGTTCTAACCGACTCGCGTTTTTCGTCTCGAATTTTGCCACCTCATCGGCCAGCGCCACTTTCTCCTGAATATATCTTTCCTTGCGGGCGGTGAATTCTTCCCGCTCGATGTCGCCCGCGAGGAATACATCCAACAGCCGATCCAAGAGAGTGCCAAGCTCGGCCAGCCGCGTTTTCTGCTGCTCGACCAGGGCGGCTTGCTTCGCGCGGTCGGCCACCTTCTCCCTTTCCGCCTCGGCCAGCATTTTCTCCGCAAAATCGTCCCGCAGCGAGGCCATGCGCATCCCCGTGCGGATCGCCTGCGCGAAAGCCTCCTCGCGGATCGTCTTGGAATCGCAGGGGCCGCGCCGCTTCCCGCAGCGGTAGTACTCATGTCCCTTTTTCAATTCGGCGGTGAACTGGCAGCCGCAATGCCAGCAATGCGCAGTCGCGCGGAGGGGAAAGCGGCTGTGTTTGGCGTAGCGGCCCCGGCCCGCCTTCTTGCGGACCGCCTGAACCCGCTCGAACAATTCGCGCGAAATCAACGGCGGGTGCTTGCCCTCGTACACCTCGCCGCTGAAACGGAAAACGCCCGTGTAGAAAATATGGTCCAGCGTCCAGAGCATCTTGCTAAGCGGCAGAGTCAGGCCGTTGAAAGACCGCAACCCCCAAGCCGTCACCAGGTCCAGCAGCGCCGCCGCCGTATAGCGTCCCGTGGCGTACTCCTCGAACATCCTGCGCACCAGCGGCCCGCGCTCGGGGTCAATGTAAACCGCCCGCGTCTTGGGGTCGTTCAGGTAGCCAATGGGCGGTTTGTTCGGGTAAATCCCCTCGCGGAGTTTCTTGCGGAGGCCGCGTTTGATGTTCTCTGAGAGGCTGTCCACATAGTATTTCGACTGGCCGAACGCGATGGAAAGCATGAACTTTCCCTGCGGCGTGTTCTCAAACCAAGTCGTGGGGAATTTCAGGGTGGCGAGCTGTCCCGTGTCGAGGTCGTAAATCAAGCGCCCACCGTCGACCGAGTTGCGCGCCAGTCGGTCGGGGTGCCAAGCCAGAATCGCTTGCGCCTCGCCCCGTTTGATCGCCTTGAGCATTTCATTGAAGATGGGCCGTCCGGGCTTCTTCGCCGTCTGCGATTCGATATATTCGCGAACGACTTCCAATTTCTCCCGCGCCGCCAGCATGCGCAATTCGTCCAACTGCGCATCAATCGAGAGGATTTGGCGCTCCTCGTCGTCCGTGCTCTTGCGCGCATAGATGAAGTATTTCATTTCTTGGCCCCCTTCTTCTCCTTTGCATTCAAAGCGGTTTTCTTGGCTTCCCTCGCCAGCTTGCGAAAGGCGGAAAGGTCCAGCGCGGGAATGGGGCGGAGCAAAATGTTTCCCCCGTCCGTGAAGAGAGCCAGCTTTGTGCCCGTGCGGAGGCCCAGCGATTTGCGGACCTTTTCGGGAATGACGAACTGCCCCTTGGATGAAAGCCGCGCGATGTCGAAGTGCATTGTTTTTCCTCCGTGCCGTAAGCGACTCTTACGAGATGGGAATAATATACCGCAAGGGAGGGGGTGCGGTCAATATTATGGAGATAAATAATTCCGCAAGTGTCCGCCCGCAAGCGCTGGCGTGGCGAGGTCACGAGCCGCCAGAAGCGCTTGGGGGCTCCGGAGGGTTGGAATCTGGCGGAGGCCAGCGGAGCGCCGCAGGCGGCCCCGCCGCCCGACGGATGCGGTTCGCAAGGCGG
>MWEZ01000301.1 GCA_002071335.1 Verrucomicrobia bacterium ADurb.Bin018 | reverse complement strand
TTTGAGATAGGTGTTTAAATCAACGCCCAAAGGAAACCGATCCTCTTTTGCCTTCTCATCCTATCTGTGGAAAAAAAGTTCATCCCGCGTGGGCGGGATTTTCCACACCGTGGAAAAACGGGACTGTTTTTTCCACGCAATGGAAAAACTTTGCGCGATTTTTCCACACAATGGAACAACTTTGAGGTGATTTTTCCACACTGTGGAAAAATAATTTCCACACTGTGGAAAAGAAGATGTCCGAGGTCAGAACCGCCGCAAGGCGGCGGTGGGGTTCAGGAGAAAACCGCCAGACCAAAACTGCCGTGGCAAGCAGGAGAAGGCCAATGGCTACGCGCGGGGCGCGGGATAGGACGGATAGGACGGATGAGACAGGATCGACGGATGGATGTTTTTCTCGAACCCTGAACTCTGAACCCTGAACCCTTTGAGCGGATGCGGGGTGCGGCTAGTTGGCGGAGCCGAGGAGGTGGTAGAGCAGGTTGTTGGCGAAGGCTTGGGGGAGGAGGAGAATTGAGCGGTAGAGGGGTTTGCCATCGGGGCCGCTGGTGAAGTCGGCGGCTTCGGAATCAATGCGCAGGGTGCCGGCGCCTTTGAGGGTGCGGTGGGTGGCGCGGGTATCGCCTTTTTCGCTCAGTACGCGGCCGGTGACGAAGTCCATGATCTTGGAAGTGGTGGTGAAGGTCATGGGCGAGGATTGCAGCGGCGGCGAGGGGTTTTCATCCACGAGCTGCACGGCGATGAGTTGATCGTCGCTGTCGGTGATGAGGCGGAGGGTGGGGTAGGGGGGCTGGCCGGGGCCGGGCATTCCGTAGCGGCCGGCGGGATAGGCGCGCAGGAAGCAGCCGCCATAGGGGAAGGGGGCGCCTTCGATGGGCACGCGCTGGATGTCGGCTTTGCCGCCGATGGCGCGGATGGCGTCGGCGGCGGGCATCAGCCAGTTGAGGGGGCCATGGATGAAAAGGCCGGGCTGGGCGCGGGTGTCGGGGGTGGCTTCGGCGATGGTGGAAAGCAGGAAAACAAACTCGGCGGTTTCGGGGCGGTCCACGGGGGCGGGGAGGGTGTCCCAAGCGTAGCCGAATTGCATGTAGCGGGGGGCGAAGGTGTCGCTCGGATCAGGAGCGGGGGTGGGGTAGGGGGCGAGGGTGGGGTGCCGTTTCTTGGGGGCGAGGGCGTAGAGATTCCGCTTGTCGTCCTCGGTCAGGCGAGCGCGGCGCAGGTCATTGACGAGCTGATAGCATTGGTTGGCGTATTGCAGGATGGGGACGCCGGCGGGGGCCTGCGGGCGGATGGTTTCAAAGAGGAGGGCAGCGTATTGGGCGTCGGCAATCAGGCCGACAAGCGCCGGGTTTTGCGGATCGGGGTTGCGCAGGGCAGCCTGGTAGGCGGTGAGGGTTTCGTTGAACAGGGTGGCGGCCTGGATAAAGCCGGGGTGATTCCACGCACCGGGGGTGACGGTGCCGGTGCTGGCGGAGAGCGGCTCCGGTTCGAGTGCGGCCTCGGCGGGGGCGGGCGCGGCGGTGGGCTGGTCGGCGACGGTGGCAGTGACCTCGGACTGCTGGACGCTGCCGCCGACTTGAACGTTGGGTTTTTCGGGCGCGGGGCCGCCGGCGCCGCCGGTGAAAAGGGCTTTGAACTGCTCGACGCGCTCTGGGTGGCCGTAGAAGCCGAAGAACCAAATGGCAGCGCCGATGAGCCCGCAGAAAATCAAAAAGAACAAGCCGCGCAGGCAGCCACCGCCGCGGGAAGACGTGGGCTGGGTGTAGGCAGAGCCGCGCTTTTGCTTGCCCAGCAGGGTGTCGGGCACGGATAGCGTGATGGTTTTGGCTGCGGCAGCAGAAAGGTTGATGGTGTGGGCGCGCGCGCCGGGCCGGTGGCGCGGGTTGAGCAGGATGGTGCTTTCGTCCTCGCCG
>MWEZ01000300.1 GCA_002071335.1 Verrucomicrobia bacterium ADurb.Bin018 | reverse complement strand
GCAAACAGCACCAGCGCCACGCACGCCAACAAAAACCCGCCATAGAAAATCAGGCCGCCTTGGTCAATGCGGACGATCTCCAATGGCACGGCGCGGTAATACGACCAGTTGGCCGCCACGTAAGCCAAACGCGAACCGACAATGCCGCTGGCCATCAGCCAAAACCCAAGATCGGGGGCGAAGCCCGGCGGGCGCACCTCGCGGCGACTCATCCACACCCACGTGAGCACCCCGGCCAAAAAACCGGCCGCCGCCATCACGCCATAGGTGTAGATGGGCTTGCCGAACACATGGAACAAAATCGGGTGCATTTCTTTGGCAATTTAACAGGTTCTTGGCGTCAAATCCAGCGCCTTGAGTGGCGGTTGGCCAAAACGTGCAGTAGATTCGCCTGTCATGAATCAAACGCTGGACATTGTGGTACGCATCGCCAAGCAGGCTTGGGCGGTACTGGGCGAAATGGCCCCTTGGGTGCTCGGGGGTTTTGCCATCGCCGGTGTGCTCTCGCTTTGGCTGAACGCCCGGGTGGTGCGCAAGCACTTTGGCGGCGCGCGGTTCAGCGCCATTTTGAAGGCGGTGGCGTTGGGGGTGCCGCTTCCGGTGTGTTCATGCGGCGTGATTCCACTCGGCGCTTCGCTGCGTAAACACGGAGCGGGAAAGGGGCCGACCGCTGCTTTCTTGATGAGCACACCCCAGACCGGGGTGGATAGCATCGCCGTGACCTACGGCATGATGGGCGGCCTGTTCGCGTTGATGCGCCCGCTGGCCGCGCTGGTGTCGGGCATCCTGTGCGGTTTCGCCGTGGAAGTGACCAATGGCGATGCGCCAGCCGCCGGTGACGCGCCGGAACCCGAACTGGAAGATGAGCAGCACCCGTGGTGGCAGCGCGTGCTGCATAACGGCTGGGTGGTGTTGCCGCGGTCCGTTGGCGGGGCGCTGGTGATTGGCGCAGTGGTGTCGGCCATCGTGATGGTGCTGGTGCCGCCAAATTACGTGGCGGAAAAAATCTCCAGCCCGCTGTTACAGATGGTGCTGATGCTGGCGTTCGGCATTCCGGTATATATCTGCTCCACGGCGGCGGTACCCTTCGCACTGGGCTTGCTGGCCGCGGGATTGACTCCCGGCGCCGCGCTGGTGTTCCTGATCGGCGGGCCGGGCGTGAGCGCCTCGACGCTGATTGCCGTTCAGCGGCTGATGGGCTGGCGGGCCATGCTGGTCTACGTGCTGGTGCTGGCGCTCTGCGCAATTGCTTTCGGCTACCTGATGGATAGCCTCCTGCCGGCGGGCTGGCTGCCGCCCGGAATACAGGCGGCGGACCACTGCGCCCATGGCGAGACCGGCATGGGCTGGACCACGCACGTTTGGGCCGCGCTGCTGCTGGGCATTATTGGCTGGGCCAAATGGGGGCCGCGTAAACGCGCGGCGCACGCGGACTGAACCGGCCTTTTTTCTATTGTCGCGGGCGAGGGGTGGGGGGTATGATGCAACTCGAGCAAAGGGAGGCGCATCATGAGTGGAGTCAAAGTGCGGTATGCAACGGTGGCGGAGGCGCGGCGGCTGGTGGATTTCAACCGGGCGCTGGCGTTGGAAAGCGAGGGCTTGGCCCTCAACGAAACCACGGTATCAGCGGGGGTCTTGGCCGTGCTGGCCCACCCGGAGCGGGGGTTCTATTTGATTGCGGAAATGGATGGCGCGCCGGTGGGCTGCCTGCTGGTAACCTATGAATGGAGCGACTGGCGCAACCGCGTTTTCTGGTGGATTGCCAGCCATTACGTGAAGCCGGAGATGCGCTGCCGCGGGGTGTATCAGGCCATGGATGAAAAGTTACAGGAACTGGCGGCGCAGGCCGGTAATGTGTGCGGCTTCCGTTCCTACGTCCACAAGGATTTCCGCTCGGCGCAAGATATCCTGCGCAGTCTGGG
>MWEZ01000299.1 GCA_002071335.1 Verrucomicrobia bacterium ADurb.Bin018 | reverse complement strand
CCGGTGCCCGTGGCCGTAGCTGTCGAGCGCGGCCCGGTGGCCGGCGTTCACGTACAAATCCGCCCCACCCGCCTCGTGGTGTTCGGCGATTCCGATTTTGTCAGCAACGGCGGCCTCACCGGCGCGAATGCCGACTTTTTCCTCGGCGCGGTGAATTGGCTGCTGGACCGCGATATCGCCATGGCCATTACCGCCCCCGCCCTCCCGGAGCTGCAACTGGTCATGAATGCCCGCCAGTTGCGCCAACTGTTTTGGCTGGCTGTGGTGGCGCTGCCCGGCGCGGTGATGCTGGTGGGCTTGTTCGCCATCTGGCGGCGGAGGCGCTGACCATGAACTTTCGGCTGACCGGTTTTCTGGCGCTGCTGGCCACGTTTCTCGGCGCGCTGATCCTGCTGTGGGATGGCGATGAAAACACCACCAGCGCCCGCCTTGAACAAGCACGACGCGCGTTCCGCTTTGATCCCGCCCGCGTGGACCGCCTGCTGCTGGAGGCCGGCGAGCTCACCATCGAGTGCCGCCGCGCCGAACGTGAGTGGCGGCTCGTCCGTCCACTGGAAGCGCGCGCGGACCCCATCGCGCTGGAACGTCTGCTCGGCGCACTGCAAGAGCTGCCCCGCGGTGATATTTTGTTGCCGCCGCCGCGCCCAGAAGGAACCTTTGCGCCCTTCGGCCTCGAACCGCCACGCGCCACTCTTTCCCTGGTGTCCGGCGTGGTCACCAACCGCATCCTGATTGGTCGGCGAACCCCGCTGGGCGATGGCATCTATGTGCGGCAGGCCGACCAACCCGCCCTCGCCCGGTTGAATCTGGCGCTGCTGGATTTGCTGCCCACCAGCGCCGATGCCCTCCGCGACCGCTCACTGCTGGCCGGCGCGCCCGCCGACATCGTGCGGGTGGATATTCGCGGCCCCGCCGGCTATGTGCAACTGGCGCGCGATGAAACCGGCACCTGGCGCATCTATCAGCCCTTCACGGCGCGCGCTGCGGCGCCGCTCGTCACCGCCATCATCGAAAAAATGCTGGCCTGCAGCATCGTGCAGTTTGTGCAGGACACCGTCAGCGATCTGGCTCCCTACGGCCTCGATAGCCAGAGCGCCGTGACCGTGGTGTTCAATACTGATTCCGGCAATGGCTCGCAAATGCTCGCCCTGGGCGATCCTCTCCCCAACGACCCGTCGCTGGTCTATGCCCGCCTGCAGGGCGAAAATTCAATTTATGCCGTCCCTGCCGACGCGCGCCAAAGTTTGCTCGTTCATCCGGAAGATTTGCGCGACCGCCGCCTGCCCGGACTCGATGCCGACATCATCGCCACCCTGCGCGTGGAAACCGCTGATGCCGCGCTCGAACTGCAACAAGACGCAACCGACACGTGGCAAATCATCACGCCGCTGCGCGTGGCCGCCAATCCCATGGCGATTCAGGACTTGCTGCGCTCGTGGGCCGATGTCCGCTTGGACCCCACGCCCGATGCTCCCACCAATCTGCCGCCGTGGTCACGTTTGATCCGTATTACGCCGCGCTCACCCAAGGCCGCGCCCCTCGAAATTCATGTGGCTCCAATCCCCGACGATCCCACGGCCTGTTGGCTGGCCATTGAAGGCGAATCCGCCATCAGCCGTGCCACCCCCGCCGCCCCACTGACCAGCCCGCTGGATCCGCTGCGCTATCACTCGCTGGATATCGCCTCCGTTCCGTTGGACGATATCGAGCGCATCCGCATCGCCACGCCCACGCAGGGCATCACGGTGGAGCGCGATGCCGCCACCGGCCAATGGAGCCCCCCAACCCCCTGGGTGGACCGGTTGCTGGCGGTGTTGACCCCGCTGCGCGCCGAAAGCATCGTGCCCGCCACCGAAGCGCCTGGCGACGCCGTGGACGCCATTCACCCCTTCCTGTTGTTGACGGTCCAGCAGCGCGGCCAAAGCG
>MWEZ01000298.1 GCA_002071335.1 Verrucomicrobia bacterium ADurb.Bin018 | reverse complement strand
GGCATCCCCGGCGTGGCGGCGGATGACTTCATGGCCGATGTGGAAGCCGCGCTGGAACTGGGGCCGGAGCATATTTCGGGCTATGCGCTGGAAATCGAAGAAGGCACACCGTGGGCGCGTGAAGCGGCGGCAGGGCGGTTGGCGGTGGTGGAAGATGATCAGCGGGCGCAATTTGACTGGCTGCGGCAGCGCTTGCCAGCCGCGGGCCTGGTCCACTATGAACTCTCCAACTTCGCGCGCCCGGGGCATGAGTGCCGGCAGAATCTGTTGTATTGGAGCGGGGGGGAATATATCGGGGTCGGGCCGGCGGCCCATTCGCATTGGCAAGGGGCTCGCTGGGGCAACACAAACACCCTGCCCACTTGGCAGCGGGAATTCACCGAGCAACTGGAACCGGCGGCCAAGGCGCGCGAGACGCTGGTGATGGGACTGCGCCGGCTGGCGGGGTGGGGGCGCGAAGAGTTCCGCGCGGCGACCGGATTCGACTATGACGATTTACGCGGCGCGGAGATTGCGCGGTTGGGGCGCGAGGGATTGCTGGTGGTGACCCCGGAACGTATTCGTTTGGCCGACGATGCGCTATTCATCAGCGACACCGTTTTTGCCGAGCTGGTGTGACGCGCGCGGCGTCTCAAATCACAAAATGGTGCGCGCTATCGGCGGAATGGTGGCGACGCAGGATTTCGGCCAACGTGATTTTTTGCAACGCGGCGCGAATGGCTTGGCTGACTTCCTCCCAAATGGAATGCGCCACACAGACGCCGGAACGCTGGCACACCTCGGGATCATCCACACACTCCACCAGCGAGAAGGGGCCTTCGAGAGTTTGCAGAACATCCAGCAACGTGATGTCGGCGGTGGGGCGCAACAAAACATAGCCTCCCTTGGGGCCGCGCGTGCCGCGCACAAAGCCGGCGGTTTTGAGCAGGTTGACGATTTGCCAAAGATACTTGGCCGAGATGCCTTGGCGCTGGGCGATGTCGTTAAGATTGACCGGGCCCTTGCCCTGATGCAGGGCAATATCCATCAGCGTGCGCAACCCGTAACGGCCTTTTGTCGAGATTTTCATGGGTATCCTTCCGAACAAGAAACTGGTTATACCCTACTGCCTTTCTGGATAATTGCAATAAAAGCACCACGGCGCATCGGCGTGAGAGTGCGGGGCCAATACCGCGTGGTGGCGGCGTGTTTGAGTTTGCGCTTGGTGCTGAAGGGATTGATTTACGCCGCGGAATCCCATAAGGTGCGGGCTTCGGTTCACAGATTCGGACGTTAGGAGAGAAGGCATTATGAAAATATCGGTTGTCGGAACAGGTTATGTCGGGTTGGTGACGGGCGCGTGTTTCTCGGACGCCGGCCACGAAGTCATGTGCATTGACAACGATCCGCGCAAAATCGAGATGCTGCACCGGGGCGAAATGCCGATCTATGAGCCGGGGCTGGATGTCATCGTGGAGCGCAACGTCAAGGCCGGGCGGCTGAAATTCAGCACTTCGATCGCCGAAGGCACCGCGTTCGCCGAAGTGATTTTCATTGCCGTGGGCACCCCGCCGGGCGTGGGCGGTGAAGCCAACATGACCTATGTGGAGCAGGTGGGCCGCGAAGTGGCCGAGCACATGACCAGCTACCGCCTGCTGGTGGAAAAAAGCACCGTGCCCGCCAAAACCAGCGAGCACCTCAAGCGCACCGTGTTGAAATACCTGCGCGAAGACACCGACTTTGACGTGGCCTCCAATCCGGAATTCCTGCGCGAAGGCACGGCGATTGAAGACGCCACGCATCCCGACCGCATCGTGGTGGGCGTGGAAAGTCAGCGCGCCGGCGACCTGCTGGAAGAAATCTACCGTCCCATTCTGGAAAAGGGCGGTGGCGAATTTTTGCGGATGAGCGTGACCAGCGCCGAGCTGACCAAGCATGCTTCCAACTCGTTCCTGGCCATGAAGATTTC
>MWEZ01000297.1 GCA_002071335.1 Verrucomicrobia bacterium ADurb.Bin018 | reverse complement strand
GGCGACCGCCGTTCTCAAGGAATACATCATCAAGGGATTTGCTCTCAATGATGAGCGCATGAAAACCGGGCGCAATATGACCTATTTCGACGAGCTGCAGGCGCGTATCCGCGAAATCCGCCTCTCCGAACGGGTGTTTTACCAGAAAATCAAGGACATCTACACCACCAGCATTGATTATGATCCATCGGCGGAAGAGACGTTGCGGTTTTTCAAGGTTGTCCAGAACAAGCTGCTTTGGGCGATCAGCAAGCAGACGGCGGCGGAGCTTGTGGCGCGACGCGCCAACGCCATTCTGCCGTTTATGGGGATGCAGTCCTACGACAAGAAGAACCAGCGGCGGATCACCCAGCAGGACGCTGTCACAGCCAAAAATTATCTTACCGAAACCGAAATGAAGGCGTTGGGGCTTTTGGTCGAACAATATCTCGCGTTTGCCGAAGCCCAAGCGCAACAACAGATTGCCATGACCATGAGCGATTGGGTCGCCCGGCTCGATGCCATTCTCACCCTGAACGGCCGCGAGCTTCTGACCCACGCCGGAAGCATCAGCCACGCGCTTGCCGAGGAGATCAGCACCAAGCAACTCGCCCAATTCCGCCAGCGCCTGCGGGAGGAAGAGCGGCTTTCGAGCTTGGCGGAGTTGGAACATGATATACAGGCTAGCCGTGATGATAAATGATCACTGCGAGACCCGATCAGGAACGACAACGACAAACCCGATAACACACCACCAAAGGTCATCATTTATGAGGCCGATGGAATAAGGAGGCGTAAAGGGGATTCAAAACATCAAATCACCTGACTGATTTCTTTGCTCGCAATTGGGACCGCGCACCCAAATGGCAACCAAGCCCCGCAACAAAGGGTTGACACCCGGCCGCCAAACAGGCTAAACACGCCCGTCATTTTTAGTTTCGAGAAAGGCTCCGTTTATGCAACCGACATATAAACCGTCCAAGATCAAGCGCAACCGCAAGCACGGCTTCCGGGCCCGCCAAGCCACCGCCAATGGCCGCAAGGTGCTCAGCCGCCGCCGCGCCAAAGGCCGCAAATCCCTGTCCATCAGCGACAGGGCATAACCGCCGTTTTCCGCCCCGCGCCGGGGCGTTCATGCCATGCAACCCGGCCGCGACCGCCCGACCGCTCCCCCCCCGGATGCCGGCCGGGCGTTTTGCGTCCGGCCCACGCTTGGCCGCAAACAGCGTTTGCGCCGCACCGCCGCGTTTGATGAAGCCTACGCGCAAAACCAGCGCTGGCACGGCCGCCACATGGTCCTCTTCCGCCGCGCCGCGCCCGATGCCTCGTGCCGCCTGGGCGTGGTGGCCAGCCGCAAGGTGGGCAACGCCGTCGAACGCGCCCGCGCCAAGCGCCGCCTGCGCGAGGCCTTCCGCTTGAACCGCCACCGCCTCACCGGCGCCGACGACATCATCCTCGTGGCCCGCCGCTCTATCCTCGCCGCGCCTTGGCCGGCTGTCGTGGAGGATCTGCTGGCGTTGGCCGCCAAGGCCAACCTGCTGCCGCCCCCATGAATCCGTTGGCCAAGTTGCTCTGCGCCCTGATCCGGCTCTACCAGAAAACCTTTCGCCTGCTGCTGGGCAACTGCTGCCGCTTTGAGCCCTCCTGCTCAAATTATATGCTGGAAGCCATCCGCACCCATGGAGTAGGGTACGGCGTTTTTTTGGGCCTGCTGCGGATTGCCCGTTGCCACCCATGGAACCCCGGCGGCTATGATCCCGTACCGACAAAATCATCTGATGTGAAACGAGAAACCAAGCATGAATAAAAAAGACCTGCTGCCCATTATTTTAATTTTTATCCTGTTTTTGGCCTACCCGACCATTGACCGGAAATTTGTCGCCAAAATTTTCCCGCCCAAAGCCAAGCCCGCGCCCGTGGCCGTGGAACCCGCCACCGCCCCCGCCCTACCGGCCGATACCACCCTCGCCGCACCCGC
>MWEZ01000296.1 GCA_002071335.1 Verrucomicrobia bacterium ADurb.Bin018 | reverse complement strand
GCGCAATAAGCGCTCAACGCCACCCACCCCAGTACCGTCACTTGCGTCAACCAGCGAATGCTGATCAACCAGAAGAGCCCGCCCGTCACGAAACCCATTTTGAGCGCGAGGCGCCCCGGTACCAGCCGTGCCACGATCAGCAGTGGCACCAACGCCACCCACGCGCACGCGGTCCATTCCAGCGGCGCCAACACCGCTTGCAACAAGCCGGCGGTAAGGGCTGCGCCAAGCGCGGCCAGCCATTCCAGACGGGTTGCCGGGGTAATCTTCATGGGGCGCCCATTCTGCCATCTTGCGACCGGCCCGCAATCCCGGAGTTCAGGCATGGGTCCAATCGCGCAGCACACCCGCCGGCAAAAAAAGTTGAGCGGGTCAGTGGAGCTTGCTGCCGCTGCAATCTTTGGCGAAGGGGCAGCCAGCGCACCCGGTGGCGCAGGCGCCAAGCTGGCCCGCGGCGGCGCGTTGGCGGCGGACATTGCGGCGATAGCGCAGCACCAGCCACAACGCGGCGATTCCCACCGCGCTGCCGACACCCAGCCAGTCTATCCATTGCGTTTGCATCACAGCACTCCAATGCCTAACAACAAACCTAACCGGTACACGACAAAGGTGCAAATCCACGCCACCATGGTCATGCCGAACAGCATACCCAGCGCCCAGCCCCACGAGTCGGTTTCGCGGCGCGTCACGGCGATGGTCGCCATGCACGGCGCGCTCAGCAAACAAAAGAGCATCATGGCCAACCCTTGCAGCGGGGTATAGTTCTGCCGCAACGTGGCGCGCAGGTCATCCGGGTTGCCGCCCGCCTCTCCCAGTGAGAACACAATCCCCATTTGCGCCACGAAAACTTCTTTGGCGGCAAACGCGCCGACGAGCGCGGTGCCCACGCGCCAATCGAACCCCAGCGGCCGGATGACCGGCTCCAGCACTTTGCCGAGGCGGCCGATGATCGTGTATTCGAGTGTCTCAGCCTGTTGCTGCGCGGCCAGATCCGCGGCGGCTTCCGGCGTGGCGGCCTGTGCCATCGCCGCGGCGTAGTCGCGGCTATAGTCCACGCGCCGCGGGAATGTGCCCAGCGCCCACAGCAACACCGAAATGGCCAAAATGATGGTGCCGGCTTTTTGCAGATACATCCACGCGCGATCCCACATGTGAATGCCCACCGAGCGCCACGTGGGCAGCCGGTACGGCGGCAGTTCCATGACGAACGGCGCGGTTTCGCCGCGGAATAACGTGCCGCGCAACAGGCGCGCAATGCCGATGGCCGCCACGATGCCAGTCATGTAAATACCCCACAGCACCCACCCGCGCCAGCGGGGCGCAAAAAAGGCCGGAATCAGCAGTGCATAAATGGTCATGCGCGCGCCGCAGCTCACAAATGGCGAAACCAGAATGGTGGTGAAACGGTCGCGTTTATGTTCGAGAGTGCGCGTGGCCATGATGGCCGGCACCGTGCAGCCCAAGCCGATCAGCATCGGGATGAAACTTTTCCCGTGCAGACCCATCTTGTGCATGATGCGGTCCATCAGGAAGGCCACGCGCGCCATGTAGCCGGTGTCTTCCAGAAACGCGATGGCCAAAAACAGCAGCAGGATGTTGGGCAGAAAGGAAATCACGGCCCCCACGCCGCCGATCACGCCATCCACCAGCAGCGACTTCAATAGCGGGGCGATGGTGTCCGGCCAAACGGCTTGCAGGTGTGCGGCCAGCCAACCGAGGCCGCTTTCGATCCACTGCATGGGTGGCTCGCCCAAGGTGAACACCAGATTGAACACCACCCACATCAAGGCGACAAAAATCGGCAAGCCCCACACGCGGTGGAGCAGCACGGAATCAATCCGCATGGTGCGGTCGCGGCGCACATGGTGGCCGGTGGCGCGGACGACTTCGGTCGCCACGCCGAGGGCAAAGCCATAGCGGGCCTCGGCCAATTGCACATCCAGCGGCCGTCCGCCGCGTTTGGTCAGG
>MWEZ01000295.1 GCA_002071335.1 Verrucomicrobia bacterium ADurb.Bin018 | reverse complement strand
CGGGTCCGCGTCTGCGAAGTCGCAGAGCAGGGCGAAGTCCTCGCTCGCGAAGTAGGCGCGCCAGTAGCGCATGCCGACCTGGTCGGCTCCTCGCTGCATGCGCTCTGCGACGGGGGGTGGTCTCCAGTTCTCCGGGAGGTGGACAGGCCAGAGCGCGACGGCATCCTGCAGCGTGATGGCGAGCACCGCGCGCCAAAGCCTCTTCGCGTCGAGCCCCCGGTCCCGGAAGTCCTCGGAGAGCAGCGCTTCTATCCCGCTGGCGTCGAGCTCGTGGACAGGGGGCGTCACCATCCTGGCCATACGTCCTCCCAAGCTCTGCTGGTGGGGTAGAGGGGCTGCGCCATGCGGCCGGAGTGGCGGTCCCGCCGTGGCTTCCCGGGCGCAACGAGGCCCGAGCTGACAAGCAGGCTCGCGCGCCGGCCGATGATGTACCGGTCGATGCCGTGGGCGTGCGCGAGCTCGAGGCCGGTGAGCCCCGGGGTCCGGCAGATGGCTTCCCAGACCTTGCGAGCCTGCGAGACCTCGGCGCCGGCGACGCGCACCTCGACCGCAGCCAGGTGGGACGTCACCGGATCGAGCCGCGCTGCGAGGGGACGATTCGGCCGCGGCGCCGCTTTGGTCAGCAGGGACAGCTGCTCGCTCACGACGCACCGCCCCAGCGAGACAGGTCGCCGGTCTCGAAACCATCGGCGAAGATCGAGGCGGTCTCCGGACAGAACGCCCCGGAAGCGAGGGCATGAAACGGCATCCCGGCCCACTCGGGAGGGAGCGGTTGCCCGGGTCTCGGGATGCCGGCGCCCTGGTGATGGACGCGCCCGTCTCCGCACTGTTGCCAGACAGCGAGGAGGGCCGGGCCGGGAGCGTAGCCGTCCCACGGGATCTCGAACGCGATCTCGAGTGTCTGCCCCGCGCCGAACCAGACCGTCACCGGGACTCGCCAGGGAACCCAGCCATGTTCCGGATGTTCGTCGATGCGGTAGTAGAGGCCGGCCTCGACTGCGGACGTCTCCGTTGCCCGGAGTGACACGCGGAGGATGTCGAGCCGGAATGGGGTCCAGTCCGGGGGGGCGATCGCCGGCGGGGGTGGCTCTGGCGAGATCTCCCAGGCGTAGCCGACCGGATGGATTGGGGCGGCGAGGACCGCGGCGAGGAGGAGGGCGGTCACGGCGCCGCTCTCCCGCGCACGGCCTCTTGCGTGGGCGCCTTCACAGCTCGCCGTTCTCCTCGTTCTCCTCGGCGATCTCCTTGGGGAGGACCGGATCGACGCCGTCGAGTTGCGGATCCTGCTCGTCGGGCCCGGATTTCTGCAGGGTGAAGAGATCCGCGGCTTCGGCGAGGCGGTCGAGCAGCGCGAGCCGAACGCGGACGGTGGCGAGCGCCGGGTCGATGCCACGGTCCACGTTTTGCCGGGCGAAGACGAGGTTCTCTGCGCACTCGGCCAGGATCTCGGCCGCGGCGGATCGCAGGGCCTGAAGGGGGGTGGGGTGCAGGTCGGTCATGGAGTCCTCCATGGGGCGTTCATCGCGGGCACAACGGTCACAGTCACGCCGCAGGGCTTGTCGCCGCCCCCGGCGTAGCCCTTGGTTGCGCGGATCTCGACGACCCGCGAGTCGTCGCGCCAGCAGATCCCGGTCAGGGCATCGAGCACGGCGCGGATGAGCTTGTCGAGGTCGGGACGCCTCGCCGGCCACGCGGGAGCGGTGGGACGCAGTCCACGTTTCCCGAAGTGGCCGGCCGGCCGGGGAAGGCGGAAGACGAGGCCGACCGCGATCGGGCCATCGAGCGGCTCGGCTCCCGCCTCGAGCGCCGCGGCGGCAACCACCGCCTCCCAGGGTTTGGTGCGCGGATTCGTGGCGGTCACGACGATGCGCCCTCCCCGCGCGAACGCCCGGGTCGAGCCTTTCGTGGCCGGCATGCCGATCGCGGTGAAGTGCAGGTTCAAGCTGCTCTCCTGGCCCGGAGGAGCCGCTCGGT
>MWEZ01000294.1 GCA_002071335.1 Verrucomicrobia bacterium ADurb.Bin018 | reverse complement strand
TCCTTGATCGCCTGAATGCCCGCGCTCGCGCCGCTGGAAAGCCTCTGCCAGAGGGTTTGCCCCTCGGCACCGGCATTGGTAAAGATTCGACCGACAGCGCCGGGCACGGCCGACAGCGTGGCAACGATCCGGTCGCGGAGATTGACGGCTCCCGTGGCCAGCGCATCCCAGGCATTGACCTGGGGTGGTTTTAGCGCCAGTTCGGGCGTGTCGCCAAACAGGGATTGTTTGAGACCGCCGAAGATGGCACCGGCCTTGGCCGCGACGGTTTGAGCCCCGGAGGTCAACCCATCCCAGAGTTTTCCAGCCATCCGGAAGGGAGCCGAGGCGGCGTCCATGAGGTTTCCGCCCGCCGTTTTGACCTGCTGCCACGCTCCCGCAGCGGCCGAGAGAATCCCGCGAGCGGCGAAGCCGAACACTTTCGCGGGCAGCGTCTGGGTAAGGCTCATGCCATCGGCGAGGGTCTTGAGCAGCGCGGAGCCGGAGGCGGTCAGGCTGGCGAGCGGTCCCTCGCGGGCATCGGAGAACGGCAGCAGATTGCGCAGCTTGCCCAAAGCGTTCTTGAGCATGGTGAATGGATAGGTCACCGCCGACCAGATCCCTTCGCCCAGGGTGATGAGCAGCTTCTTGCCCGCCTCGAAGAAGGTGGTGTCCCCGGCGAAGAAGGAGCTCACGGTGGCAAACAGCTCACGCAGGGTGCTGATAATCGGCAGATTCAGAATCGCCTGGCCGATCTGTCCAGCGGCGTCGGCCACCAGGCGTCCGATGGAGGTGAATATCCCGGAAATGAAATTCCAGACACCGACCACCACATCCCGCGCCCAGCGGAACGGGGTGGCAAGAAAATCGTAGACCGCGCCGCCAATGGCCTTGAGACCGTCCAGCAGGGAGATGTCGCCGGTCAGCACCTGCCAGACCGCATAGACGATCTTCCCGGCGGCCATGAAGGCCTCGCCGATCATGCGCACGGGCAACAGGAACTTGTAGATGAACTTGGTCGCTCCGATCAGTGATCCGACGATGGCCTTGCCGACCCAGCCCACGCTGCGCACCACCACCGCCAGGGCTCGCACGATGAGCGACAGGTTCCAGGCCACGATCTTCAGCGCGAACGCCAACCCCTGCAGAAGCACACCGGCGACGGTGCCGATAACCGTGCCGAAGGTGCGCCAGGACGACCCATCGGTGGCGCTGGCGGCCACGCCGAAGATCTCCACCACCGAAAAGACTGCGCTGGCCAGCGCCGCATAGGCACTCATCAGTGTGCGGACCGTTGGTTCGAGGATGGCGCGGATGCGACCAAAGGCATGGGAAAAAGCGCCCCACAATCCGGCCAGTGCCTCACGAACGCGGTAATAGGCTTTGAAGACGGTGACCACGAAGCCCAACAGCCCGGCGGATTCGAGCTTCTGGGCCAGTTCGGCCGACATCTGTCCGACACCGCCGCTGAGCGAGCCCACAAGCTCCCTGATCCCCCGGAAGACCAGCGAGACCTTGTTCCAGGCCCCGGTGATGACGTCCTGGATGCCGCCGAAGTTGGTTTCCCAGGCGCGTTTGAGCAAATAAACCGAGAGGATCACGCCAGCAATAATCGCGGTAACTGGCAGAAAATAGGTCGCAACCGCCGAACCCACCCCGGCGAGCGCGGCGCTGATGGCCACGAACCCGGCCTTGATGGCGGGCAGCATGAGTCCCACCATGCCCACGGCGGCGGTGACGGCTCCGGCCACGACCAGAATGGTGCCGAGGGCCATGGATAGTCCAAGGACCACCCGGGTCACGCCCGGCATCGATTTGGCCATGCGCTGCAGGAACAGAATGACGCGGGAGACGCCGTTGATCACCGGCGTGACCACCGGCAACAAGGTGCGACCCAGGATTTCGCTGAGGTTGGCCATCTGCTGGCGCAGAAGCAGGAACCGGGCTCCGATGTCCTGGTTCATGGCGTCGGCCATCTGTTCGGTGACCGCCGTGCCGGTCTTCATG
>MWEZ01000293.1 GCA_002071335.1 Verrucomicrobia bacterium ADurb.Bin018 | reverse complement strand
CTCGCGGATAACGCCAGATAACTCATCATCGGAATAAACGCGCTCGCGAATCGGATTTGCCGCTGTGAGAGCTGAATATACAATCTCCCGCGCGATCTCCCGCGCCTCGCCGATCTCATATATCTCCGAGCGTATGACCGCGTTCATCGCATCCAGCGCCGTGACCCTTTGGCGGGTTGTCGCGTTGAGCGTTTCGAGTTCAAGCGCGATCGCCCGGAGATTCCCGGATATGCTCGCCATCTCGTTCACCCGTTCGCGTATTGCGCCCGCTGCCGGTGTCGTATCTGTTACCGGTTCGCGAATGATCGACAGAATCTCCTCATCCGTGCGCGCAATTCGCTCCTTCGAGATAACCGCCACGCTTGCCGTCTCCCCACGATCCTTTTCGTAGATATCTTGATTGTAGATGCGGTTCCCGTAGATCATAGCGGTTACGGTTCGGTGCTGTAATTCTTCGAGTAGCCAGCGATATAGATGTCGTTATAGTTCATCATCGCCGTGCCTTCCGGGATGATCGATTTGCACCAGAACGGGATAACGGAACCGGAGGAGATCGTACCGAGTGATAACGCCGAGCCGCCTGATAAATATCCCTGAGCAACGCCGCCAGAATCAAGCGAGAGATAGTGATGCGACACGGAGAGCCCGCCGCCGGTATAGTAGTCGTTTATCGAGATTGTCACGTTGATCGCGTCCGCGTCTGCCGATTCAATATATAGCATCTGCTCCAGCGTTCGGTTCGCTTCGAGCGAGTCGTTACCCGCTGCGTCAAGGTTCTCGAAGAGGTACTCGCCGGAACTGAAAGCAACAACGCTTTCGCCCGTGGCCGGTGTCGTCACCATCGTCAGCACGCCATCCGCGAATGTGTATTGCGTTGTCTCCGTTAAGAGCTTGCCAAAGTATTCCGCCGTGCTGTATCGCCGAACGTGATCCGGTGTCGAACACGATACGGTCGCCAGCGATCCGTTACCGGTTATCTTGCCAAGTTCCGATCGGATCGCTGTTGTCTTTGCTTCATCTTTCCAAAATTTCAATGCCATCGCTTATCACCGCTCCTCATACGAAGGAGAGCCGCATCGGCTCTCGTTTGAGTTGTTTGTATCCACCGTAGTAACCGGATAATTCCGCGAAGTAGGACCCGCTTGTCAAGTCTACGGTCTCCAGTATCACCTCGTACGTGCCCGTGCTTGATTCGGTTATCTCCGCGTCTACGCCGAGCGTGAGGGTATCCACAACCGATGCCGCGGAGTTGTAGAGCTTGAACACGACCGTCGAGAGCGATGTCAATGCGTCGTTGCAGGTGAACGTGAACTCCAGCGTGCCGGTGTCGCCTTGCAATATCTTAATCACTTCGTATCACTCTCCTCAAAACGCAATCGGTATTCCGTTCCACATCCCATACCGCCGGCTCCTTCTGCTCGCACGTGAAGGAGGTGATGAAGGCTTGATCATAGAGTTCGGAAGCGGTATCAAGAAGTGTAGGCCGTGCTTTCTCAATGAATGTAACCGGCCCGGGGATCCACTTGCGTTCGTGTTCGCTTTTCAAGATCGTGAGTGTCGTGTTCTCTTTGCTTCGCTCAACGGCCAACGAAATCAAAGCCGCGTCCATCATTTTAGATCGTCGCTTTCACGTGTTTAAGCGTCAACGTGATGGCCGATGAGTCGTTGTTGGTTACCTGCGCTTTCGCGTACTTCATCCCTTGCAGGTTGAATCCAAACGATCGGCGCACCAGGAAAGCGTCATCCATATCCGATGGATTCACCGAGAAGGTGTAGCCGGATTCCGGTTTGTTGTCAAAGTTCACGTTATCCGCGCTCGTCAACACGTCAATCACTACCGTCCCAGATGCCACGGATGTTGCGAACGTCACGGATGCTTGCAGTATTCCGTATATCGCCTTGTCTTCGTTTTGTACCGCCGATGTGAAAACACTCCCAGCGGATATCGATTCCGCGGTGAAAAGGGTGATTGCAGAGCTTTCTAAATAGGCCATGTT
>MWEZ01000292.1 GCA_002071335.1 Verrucomicrobia bacterium ADurb.Bin018 | reverse complement strand
GCATGGACGGTGTGCGCCAGGATTTTGTGGTGTTGGAAAAACCCCTCTCCCGACCTGACGGTCACCCTCTCCCCACGGCGTGGGGCGAGGGGTGGGGTGCGGGGGCCGATGAGCTGCGGTTGGAATTGGCGGCGAGCGGGGCGCGGGTGGAACGTACGGCGGCGGGCGCGCAACTGGTGCTGGCGGAATCGGGACGCAAGATTGCCTACAGCCGGTTGCGGGTGACGGATGCCACGGGTCGGGAACTGCCCGCCCGCATGGAAGTGACCGGGACGACAACCGACTCCGTATTCCGCACTCTGAACTCCGCACTGAGTTTGGCCATTGTGGTGGATGACACGGCGGCGACGTATCCGATCCGGATAGACCCAACGTTCAGCGACGCTAATTGGATCGTCATCAACCCAAGCATTCCCGGAGCAGACAACGCCGTTTTTGCCGCCGTGGTGGATGGTTCGGGCAGTCTCTACATTGGCGGTAATTTCACGGTGGCGGGCGGCGTGGTGGCCAACCGGATTGCCAAATGGGACGGGAGCAGTTGGAGCGCGCTGGGTTCGGGGATGAACGGCGATGTGTCGGCACTGGCGGTGTCGGGCACGAACTTGTATGCGGGAGGCTGGTTCACGACGGCGGGAGGCGTGGCGGCCAACCGGGTTGCCAAATGGGATGAGAACAGTTGGAGCGCGCTGGGTGCGGGGATGAACGACTTCGTGGAGGCGCTGGCGGTGTCGGGCTCGGACTTGTATGCGGGCGGCTGGTTCACGACGGCTGGAGACGCAACGGCCAACTACGTAGCCAAATGGAATGGGAGCAGTTGGAGCACGCTGGGCGCGGGGATGGACAGCTACGTGTATGCGCTGGCGGTGTCGGGCACGAACTTGTATGCGGGAGGCTGGTTCACGACGGCTGGAGACGTAACAGCCAACTACGTAGCCAAATGGAATGGGAGCAGTTGGAGCGCGCTGAGTTCTGGGATGAACAGTCAAGTGGAGGCGCTGGCGGTGTCGGGCACGAACTTGTATGCGGGCGGCTGGTTCACGACGGCTGGAGACGTAACAGCCAACTGCGTAGCCAAATGGAATGGGAGCAGTTGGAGCGCGCTGGGTTCGGGGATGAACAGTCAAGTGAATGCGTTGGCGGTGTCGGGCTCGGACTTGTATGCGGGAGGCTGGTTCACGGCGGCGGGAGGCGTACCGGCCAATCACATTGCCAAATGGGATGGGAGCAGTTGGAGCGCGCTGGGTTCGGGGATGAACAGTCAAGTGAATGCGTTGGCGGTGTCGGGCTCGGACTTGTATGCGGGAGGCTGGTTCACGGCGGCGGGAGGCGTACCGGCCAATCACATTGCCAAATGGGATGGGAGCAGTTGGAGCGCGCTGGGTTCGGGGATGAACAGTCAAGTGAATGCGTTGGCGGTGTCGAGCTCGGACTTGTATGCGGGAGGCAATTTTACGGCGGCGGGTGGCGTGGCGGCCAATCGGATTGCCAAATGGGACGGGAGCAGTTGGAGCGCGCTGAGCTCGGGGATGGGAGGAGCGAGTTACACTTACGTGTCTGCGCTGGCGGTGTCGGGCTCGGACTTGTATGCGGGCGGCTGGTTCACGACGGCTGGAGACGCAACGGCCAACTACGTAGCCAAATGGAATGGGAGCAGTTGGAGCACGCTGGGCGCGGGGATGGACAGCTACGTGTATGCGCTGGCGGTGTCGGGCTCGGACTTGTATGTGGGGGGCTCTTTCACGGCGGCGGGAGACGTAACGGCCAACTACGTAGCCAGATGGAATGGGAGCAGTTGGAGCGCGCTGGGTTCGGGGATAGGAGGAGACTTCCCTTCCGTGTCTGCGCTGGTGGTGTCGGGCTCGGACTTGTATGCGGGGGGCTCTTTCACGGCGGCGGGTGGCGTGGCGGCCACTAACATTGCCAAATGGGACGGTAACCAGTGGAGCGCGCTGGGTTCGGCGGTGAATAGCACAGTGGTGGCGCTGGCGGTGTCGGGCTCGGACTTGTATGTGGGG
>MWEZ01000291.1 GCA_002071335.1 Verrucomicrobia bacterium ADurb.Bin018 | reverse complement strand
AGGCCGCCGATCAGATCACTCGCGCGCACCCCGTGGCCGTAGCCGTGCGCCGAGACGTAATACACCATGTGCCGCTTTTTCCACATGGCGCCCATGCTAGCGCGGTTCACTGCCGCGGGAAAAGAACGGATTGTCACCCCTTGGCCGCTTCCGCTATGTTTGTCCCATGACCACGCCCACCCGTCTTGAACACGATTCCCTCGGCCCGCGGCAGGTGCCAGCCAACGCACTCTACGGCGCGCAAACCTCGCGCTCAATCGAAAACTTTCCGCTGTCCGGCACTCCGTTGCCGCGCGAAATCATCCACGGCATGGCGCTGCTCAAGCTGGCCGCCGCCAAAGCCAACGCCGCGCTCGGCCTGCTGCCGGGAACCAAAGCGCAGGCCATCATCGCCGCCTGCCGCGTCATCTTGACGGGCGCGCACGATGCCGAATTTCCGGTGGACCTTTTTCAAGCCGGTTCGGGCACGTCGTCGCACATGAATCTCAACGAAGTTATTGCCAACCTGGCCAATGAAGCCCTCGGCGGGCAGCGCGGCGCCAAGGCCCCCGTGCATCCGAATGACGATGTCAACATGGGGCAATCCACCAATAACAGTTTTCCGTCCGGCGCGAAAATTGCCGTACTGAACCAGATGCCCGCGCTGATTGACGCGCTGAATGCGCTGGCGCAGGCGCTGCAAGCCAAGGCCACGGAGTTTGCGGCCATCCTGAAAGCCGGGCGCACACACCTGCAAGATGCCGTGCCCATCACGCTGGGGCAGGAATTCGCGGCCTATGCCAGCGCCACCCGCGCCGCTGCGGCGCGGATTCGCCAAGCCGCGAACGAGCTGCTGGAGCTGGGCGCGGGCGGCAACGCCATCGGCACCGGCATCAATACCAAGCCGGCCTTCCGCGCCGAAATTATCCGCGCGCTGCAAGGCGAAAGCCCTCACCCATTCCGCGTCGCGGCGGATGGCATCCACGCCACGCAATTCATGAGTAGCTTTGCCCATGTTTCCGCCGCGCTGCGCAACGCCGCGTTCGATCTGAACCAAATCACCAACAACCTGCGGCTGCTGGCCTCCGGGCCCAATACCGGCCTGGGCGAAATCCGCCTGCCGCCGGTGGAGCCCGGCTCCAGCATCATGCCCGGCAAAATCAATCCATCCATTTGCGAGGCCGTCAACATGGTCTGCCTGCATGTGCAAGGGTTGGATCACGCCGTGGCGCTCGCTTGCGGCGCGGGCCAACTGGAACTGAACACCCACATGCCACTGATCGGCGCGCACACGTTGCAAGCCGCCCAGTTGCTGACCAATGCCGCGCGCACCCTCGCCGAAAAATGCGTGGCTGGAATCACGGCCGATACCGCCGCGTGCCGCCGCAACCTGGAGCGCAGCGCGGCGCTGGCCACGCTGCTGAATCCACGCCTCGGCTATGACCGCGTGGCCAAGCTGGTGCAGGAAAGTCTCGCCACCGGCCAGACGCTCAAAGAACTGGCGCTCGCGCAAAAACTGCTGACTGCCGAAGAATACGAAGCGCTGTTGCAAGCCGCCACCGCCCCCAACCTGTGAGCCCCCCCACTCCAGCACCCGGCGCGGGCCTCGCCAAGGCCGCGCTGCCGGCCAGCGGCCTGCCCGCGCGCATTCTGGCCGTGCTGCGGGCCCACGGGTTCATCACCTTGGCCGACCTGCGCAAGCCGCTGCCCACCGACCATAAACTCGATCCCGACGACCGCGCCTTGCTCGCGCGCATTGCCGCCTATGCCGCCGCGACCTGCGCCCAGCGCCCCCCGGCCCTGAATCTGCGTGAGTGGCTGGCGCTGTTTCTGCCCGCGCGGCAGGCTGATGCCATCCAACTGCATTTTGCCTTCGACGACCCCACCGCCAGTTTGACGCGACACGAGATGCGCCTGCGCGAAACCGGCTTCAAACTGGGCGTCACCCGGGAGCGCGTGCGACAACTGCTCAACTTGGCGTTGGGCACATTGCGGCAAGCGTTGCCCCTGCAAGCGGCCGAGCCGTTTTATCGCGCCGCCACCG
>MWEZ01000290.1 GCA_002071335.1 Verrucomicrobia bacterium ADurb.Bin018 | reverse complement strand
CTTGGCGAGAACCGTTCCCCACCTTTCGCTTGCGTTCTTTTGCGTCTCTCGCGCCGCTTGCGTTAACGCCCCCGGCTGTTTTCCCCTCCCCAACCAAGCACGAAGCACAAAGAACCAAGCACCACTACCGATAAACCTCCCGCCGATGCCCGACCTTGACCACCCACACCGTCTTTTCTTCATCTTGGATCGAATACAAAATCCGATATCGCCCTTGGCGGATTCGATAGTATTCCTGGCCCGTAAGCTTTTGGACTCCGCGCGGTCGTGGCTCTTCCCCCAACCCCCGTATGGCCTTCACGATTTTTTGAACATCCGCCTTGGGCAGCGCCAATAAGTCCTGCTTCAAGACCGATTGCCGCAGCAACACTTCATATTTTGCCATGACGCTTGAGGTCCTTGAGGGCGTCTTCGAAGGATATCAGCGGTTCCCGCGCCCGTTCTTTGAACGCGGCGATGTCTTCGGCATCTTCAGCCAAGCTGATGGCTACCGCCTCGTTGACCAAAGCCGATATCGAATACTCCGTCTCGGCGGATTTGATCCGCAACGCCTTGTGCAGGTGCGGGTCAAGGTACACAGTAGCTCTTTTCGGCGGCAAAGTTGGCATCTCATCCTCCATCTTGGGCGACACTATAACGTCATAACGTCATAACGTCAATCTCTTCTTCGTCCTATTCCCGCCGTTTTGTTTTCCGGCCTGAATTTTCCCAATCCCGCCGCCGGCACAGCGGCGGCCCCCCCCCTCCGACCTAACCCATCTACTTTCCTTTGTGGTCTTGGCGTCTTGGCGAGAAGCTTTCCCCGTCTTTCGGTTGCGTTCTTTTGCGCCTCTCGCGCCGCTTGCGTTGACGTCTCTGGCTGTTCCACCTTCACCCTGCCACCATCTCCCCTTTGCGCTCTTGGCGTCTTGGCGAGAACCTGTCACTATCTTTCGCCTGCGCTCTTTTGCGTCGTTTGCGCCGTTTGCGTTAATGCCCCGGCTGTTTTTCCCTCTCCAACCAAGCACGAAGCACAAAGAACCAAGTACCGCGTTGCTACACGTTGATATGCGTGCGCAATTTTTTCAGCGCCACGGCGCCTAGGGCCAGACGATGGCCGCTGGACTGGAAAATTAGCCGGCTGACGCCATCATCACCCAGCCGCACCATCTTCACCTCGGTCACATTGACGATCGTGGAGCGGTCCAGCGCCCGGAAGAGTTTGCGCGGCAGCATGAACCGCCACTCGCGCAGCGGGCGGTTGTGCAGGAATTCGCGGCCGTCGCGCACCAAAACGCGCGTATAGACCCGCTCGCCCACGATGGCTTGCAACTCCCGTACGCGGATCATGTGGCGATCATCCCCCACCTTGAAGCTCTGCATGTCGTCCGGATCAAGCCCGCCACCTTGCTCCTGCGCCGCAAGGCGCTCCCGCAGCCGGGTGAGTGCCCGCGCCAAGGGTTCCTCGCTGACAGGCTTGAGCAGGTAATCCACCGCGCCCACCTCATAGCCCTTGATCGCATAGTGCGGGTGCGAGGTGGTGATCACGACCAGCGGGCGGCGTTCCGCCAGTTCCAGCGCCTTGAAACCCTTTTGCCGGCCAAGGTGAATATCGAGAAAAACCGCGTCGGGCTGCTCTTCGTCGAGGAGTTCCACCGCTGCGTCCAACGTGGGCGCCTCGCCCACAATATCCACATCGCCGTGGTCCTCCAGCAGCGTTCTGAGATTCAGCCGGTCAATTTCCGCATCTTCGATGATGAGAATACGCATAGGCGGTGCACATTATCAGCTCGGCCCCGCCCATTCCACCCGGAAATGTGCGCCGCCAGTGGGCCGGTTTTGCGCCTGCACCCACCCGCCCAGCAACCGCACGTTGGTTTGCACCACATGGAGCCCCAGTCCCGCGCCGTGCTCCAAATCGGCCACGGCTGGCGAGCCTGTGGTGAAGGCCTCAAACGTGCTGCCCACTTCGGCCGGCAGGCCCGCGCCTTCATCCAGCACGTCGCAGGCGAAAAGGTCCGGTGTGTGGGTGAACTGCACCGTCACCGC
>MWEZ01000289.1 GCA_002071335.1 Verrucomicrobia bacterium ADurb.Bin018 | reverse complement strand
CGGTCGGATCGGTCCCGTCGGCGCGTGGGGCGAAGCCGCCGCGCCGAGCACTCTCCCGCCCCTCGGGCGGCTCTGCTTCCGAGCCGTTCGGACACGCGCGGGCTGTTCGCTTTTCGTCCTTGCTCGGGGGCTCCAATCGCAGGTTCGAGCCAGCGATTTTGAGGAAATCGCGGATTCCGGCGAGGTCGTCCGAAAAACTCAGTTTTTCGGCCATATTTGCGCGGTTTACGAAGGCGCGGGCAGGTTCGAGCCAAACAGCACCCTTCGCCTGGATGTGGGCGATTTTCTCCTTGGCGTCGGCCTTGTCGCGCAATAAGCCCTCCTTGCGCGCGGCGTATTCCTCCCGCGCCAAGGAGCCTTCCAGATAGATATCCAGCAGCCGATTCAACCGCGCTTCGGTGTCGGCCAGCCGCGCTTGCTCGCGGGCCAACCCCTCCGCCGATGCGGTGCGCTCGTCCTTCTCCCAGGCGTCGATGATGCTGTTGACCACCGCCGCGCCCTCGTCGGACAGCGACACAGAACGAGTGTAGGCTCTGAGTTCATCCGCGAAAATCTCCTCGCGGATGAACTTCAAATCGCAGGGGCGGCCCATCTTTTTCGTGCAGCGATAATAGGCGTGGCCCTTTTGGCGCTCTGCCGTGATCGCTCCGCCGCACACCCCGCAGACAAAAAGCCCGAGAAGCGGGAACCCGTCGCTCCGCTTCTCGCGCTCGGGACCGCTGCGCCGCTTGTGGATGCGCTGCACCTGCTCGAAAAGGCTATTGGGCACGATGGGCGGGTGCGCACCGTCGTAGATTTCCCCCTGATATTTGAACATCCCCACATAAAACGGATCGGTCAGCAGCGTGGACATGCGGTTGGGGCGGATCTCTTTTCCGTTCAGGCTGGTCAACCCCCATTCCTTCGCCAGCCCGCAAAGGTCGCTCGCGCTGTAGCGGTCGGACGCGTAGGACTCGAACAGACGGCGCACCAACGGCGCTTTCGAATCGTCCACGATCACGGAATGCGCCTTGGTGTCGTTCAAATAGCCGACGGGCGCGCGGCTCGGATACTCGCCCCGCCGCAACTTCTGGCGGATGCCGCGCCACACATTTTCCGTGAGGTTTTCCACATAATATTGCGACTGGCCGAACGCGATATTGAGCATGAACTTGCCTTGCGGCGTGTTCTCAAACCAGAAAGTCGGGAATTTCAGCGCTTTCAGGTGGCCTGTGGAAAGCAGATGCACGATCCGCCCGCCGTCCACTGCATTCCGCGCCAAGCGGTCGGGATGCCATGAAATGACGCCCTCCGCGTGGCCACGCTCGATCTCCTTGACCATTTTATCGAAGACGGGCCGACCCGGAGCCTTCGCGGACATCGACTCGACGAATTCGCGGACGATTTGAATGCCGTCTTTCTTCGCCAATTCGCGCAGTTCGTCCAGTTGGCTTTCAATCGAAAGCATCTGGCGGTCGTCCTCGTCGGTGGACTTGCGGGCATAGAGGAAAAAGTTCATGGCATGCCCCCTTTCTTGGTCTTGGCTTCGAGTTTGCGGAGTTCGCCAATCACACGCTGGAAGGAATTGGCCTGCGGCACGGTGATGGGCTTCAAAAGCAGGTTTTCGCCATCCGAGACGATCACCATTTTGGAGCCCGTCGAAAGCCCGAGAAGATCGCGGAAGCGTTGGGGAATGGTGAATTGGCCCTTGGAAGTCAGCGCGGCAATGTCAGCGTGCATGATGTCTCCTTATGCGAAAAGGAATCCTTACGCGATTACCTTACACCTGGGGGGAGGGGTGGTCAAATGTTTGTTCGGACAAATTTGATTTAGGTGCGGGGGTCGGAGCGGCGGACAGCGGGCCGCCCCGCGCGCCGTGTGAGGAACGAACGCCAAGCGCGGGAGTGGACCGCTTCCGCCGCCGGGGATTTTGGGCGAGGTCTGGCCGAACGGTCTGGGCGAGCCCTTCTTACGCGCGTGTCCGAACGGCTCGGAAGCAGAGCCGCCCGAGGGGCGGGAGAGTGCTCGGCGCGGCGGCTTCGCCCCACGCGCCGACGGGACCGATCCGACCG
>MWEZ01000288.1 GCA_002071335.1 Verrucomicrobia bacterium ADurb.Bin018 | reverse complement strand
GCATGTTGCAGCCGTTGCACGGCTTCCAGTTCTTTGGGAAAATAACCTTGCCGCGGCGATCCTGTGCATAATCGATCAGCCGCGGTTTCAACTCGCGGCCGTGATTGGCGAGCATCGAAAAGGCGTTGGTCATCTTCTCGACCGTCGTCGATCCGGCGCCAAGCGCGGTCGACAGATAGGGTTCGTGCTTGCCGATCCCCATCGTCTGGATCGTCTCGACAATCGGTTCCATGCCGATCTGGCTGGCGGGGATGGATAGATCCATCGTGCCGCTGCCCGTGTGCAGGACGAAGCCTTCGATGCTCGGCGCGCTGCCGGCCGCCTGCCGCGTCACCACGACAAAGTCGCTGTAGACCTGCGTGCCGCCGCTGCCGGGGCTGGTGATCTTCATGGCGCCGAGGAAGTAATCGCGGTTCGAGTTATTTCCGTCGTTTGCACCGTTGCTCCAGGACCACGCGCGGAACTTGGCGATGTCGCCGCTGAAGGTTCCGGTGTAGGTGCGCTTGGCGCCGCCGACGGGCGTGATGTCCACGGAGTAGTTGCCGGCGGCGGTGACGGTGAAGACGATGTCCAGACCCTGGTCGGTCCAGCCGATATCCGTCGTAGCACCGGTGATGTTGTAGTTGGCGTCGCCGCCGTTGAAGTAGAACTGCCAGTGCTTGTTGGTCGTGGCGTCAAACAGGGCAATTCCGATGCCGCCCTTTCCGATTTTGCCGCCGTTGCCGTCGTCCGCGCCTTCCCAAATCCAGCCGTTCTTCATGAAGACATGGAAGGACTGGCCAACCGCGAGAGCGGTGGAGAAAGGCCGATAGGATTCGGCGAGGTGGCCTTGGTGCGACCACATGCCCCAGAGATTGCTGTTGACGAAGTGGCCGCTCTCTCCTGCCTCCGCGTTGAGTTGCCAACCGTTGAAGCCCGTGCCGCCGTTGTTGCCGGTGTTCCAGCCGCCGGAGTAGGCGGCATCAGTGGCGATGTCGTGGGCGTTGGTGGCCGTGCCGCCGGCGACCACGTTCGAGCCGCTGACGACAATTTCATTGGCGCCGACGTTAAGGGCGATGCCGGGGATGGACCACGGCGAAGCCGCCGGAATGCTGCCCGAAGCGTGAGTCAACTTGTTGCTCCACGCAAGGTTGCCGGTCATGCCATCCGCCACGCCGGCAAGGGTGACGCTGGCCGTGGCATTGGGGACCGTGCTGACCGCCGGCGGATTGGTGATGGCCAGGCCCGTCGGGGTGTCCGGGCATTCCGTGATGGCAAAGTGCCAGTTGGCCTCATTGTTGTTGTCCCAAGTTACGGCGCCATCGTTGAAGACCATGTTGATGTTGGTGGTGCCCGGGAGCGGGGTGTACTGATAGGTCCAGTTGGCACCGGACTTGGTCATGGCGGGGTTGGGCTGGATGATATCCTTCCAGCCGTTGCGCCCGATGTGGATAAAGACCGGATTGGCGCCCTGCAGGACGCGCCCGGCGGGATTGTAGGTGATGGTGATGGGCGCGCACGCGGCGGCGGCGCTGATCTCGACCGGGCCGGAGGGTTGGGGCGCATCGCCGCAACCCGTGACGTTGACGTGCCAATCCGCGCCGTTGTTGTTGTCCCAGATGCCGCCGCCATCGTTGAACACCACATCAATGGCGGTGGTGTTGGTTGGCGTGTTGTAGGTGTATTCCCAGTAGTAGCCCTGCTTGGTCATGGCCGGGTCGGGGGCCATGACATCCTGCCAGCCGTTGCGCCCGATGTGGATTTTGATGCTCGCGGCATTCTTGAGCGGGCCTTCGTTGGGGTAGTAGCGGATGACCACCGGGTCACAACTATTTGGCGCTGCGGGGTTGAAGACCACGCTGGAGGGCCCGGTCGGGGCGTCGCAGTCGCGGATGGCAACCTTCCAATTGTTGCCGCCGTTGTTTTCCCAATTGCTGCCGTCGTTGAACGCGACTTCGATCTGCGGCGCATTGTCGGGGATGGCGTTGGTCGAGAAGGTATAGGTGAAGGTGTTGGAGCCGGTGCGGGTCATCGTCACCGAGGCCCAGTCGTTGGTGTTATGCGATAAATGATAGGCCATGTAGACGGTGGCGGCGCCCGCCAGCGGCGAAGTCGCCGCGTTGAAGTTGACGGTGATTGGC
>MWEZ01000287.1 GCA_002071335.1 Verrucomicrobia bacterium ADurb.Bin018 | reverse complement strand
CGGGTCCATTGTGTGCGGTGATGCCATCAAGTTCACTTTCCGGGTGCGCAAGGCGGAAGATCCGCTGAAGGATGTTATTGTCGAAGCCAAATATCTCACGTTTGGGTGCACATCGGCCATTGCCGCTTCGGAAGCACTATGCTCGTTGATTGAGGGGCAGGGGGTAACGCCGATCGAGGCACTCAAGATCACCAACCAAGATATTGTGGAGTTTCTGGAAGGTCTGCCGCAGCAGAAAATCCATTGCTCCGTGATGGGCGCGGAAGCGCTGGAAGCGGCGGTGGTGGATTGGGCTGCCAAACGCGGCGTGGACCTCGCGGCGCAGGGCGTCAAACTGACGGGCACCCACGCGGAAGAGGACGAAGGGCGAATCGTCTGCAAATGCTTCGGGATCACCGAGCCCTACTTGCGACGAAAAATCAAAGAGCTGAATCTGCGGACCATTGAGGACATCATTGCCGCGCTCAAAGCTGGCGGGATGTGCGGTGCTTGCCGATATGCGCCCGGCGGGCTGCAAGATATCTTGAATGAAACGTGGGGCACTGGCGAGCCGGCGCCCACCACACTGGCCACAGAACCCGTTGCACCCAGCGGCCCTTCGGCGTTCCAAATTTATCGCCAGATCGAAAAGGTTCTGAATGAAACGGTACGCCCAGTGCTGCAACGCGACGGCGGCGACATCGAGCTGGTGGACATCAAGGACTGGAAAGTCTATTGCGCCTTGCGCGGAATGTGCGCCAGCTGCATGGGGGCCACCCGCACCCTGCAATTGATCGTCGAACGCTCGCTCAAGGATCAGGTAGACGAGCGCATTCAGGTCATTCCCGTTTGAAACCAGCCGTTGCGCCATGAGCAAAACGAATTTGATTTACGCGGACAACAACGCCACGACGCCCGTGGCTCCGGAAGTCGTTGCGGCCATGCAGCCCTATTTCGGGCTGGAGTTTTTCAACCCCAGTTCCATGTATGAGCCGGCATTGAAAGTCGCCGGTGCGCTCAAAATGGCGCGGCAAACGGTGGCAGACTTTCTGGGCGGGGTGGAACCTTCAGAAGTGTTGTTCACCTCGTGTGCCACGGAAAGCAACAACACCGCGCTTTTTGGCGTCGCCGCGGCCAATCCCCAACGCAAACATATTGTGACCAGCGTGGTGGAACACCCAGCGGTGCTGGAAGTCTGCCGCGAGCTCCAGCGCCGCGGTCATGAAGTGACCTATCTGCCCGTGGATCGCCGCGGTCAAATTGCCACGGCCGATTACGTGTGCGCGCTGCGTCCCGATACGCTGCTGGTGACGTTGATGCACGCCAACAATGAAACCGGCGTGGTGTGGCCCGTGGGCGACTGGGCGCGCATTGCCAAGGAAACCGACCAGCACATTGTCTTTCACACCGATGCCACTCAGACCGCCGGCAAATTGCCGTTGGCATTGCGCGGCGATTTACAGCACGTGGATTTGCTCTCTTTATCCGGCCACAAAATGCACGCCCCAAAAGGAGTGGGGACACTCTTCATACGCCGCGGCACACCGTTGCGGCCTTATCTGCTGGGTGGGCATCAGGAAAGCGGGCGACGCGGCGGCACCGAGAATGTGGCCTACATCATCGGCTTGGCCCGCGCCTGCCAGTTGGCCCGGGCCCACGCGCCGGACATGGCCCGGATCGAGCAACTGCGGGACTGGCTAGAGACGGAAATCTTGCGACAGGTGACGTATGTGGAAATCAACGGGCAGGGTGCCCCCCGGATGCCTAACACGCTCAACATGGCGTGCCATTACATCGAAGGCGAAAGCATCCTCTACGAATTGAACCGCCGCGGAATTTGCGCCAGCACGGGCAGCGCCTGCTCCAGCGGATCGTTGGAGCCCAGCCATGTGCTCAAGGCCATGGGCATTCCCTTCACCGCCATGCATGGCTCGATCCGCTTGAGTTTCAGCGCCTATACCACCGAAGACGAGGTTCACCAGATTGCCGAGGCGTTTCCGCAAGTGGTCGCCAACCTGCGCCAAATGTCCCCGTACTGGGACCAAAAGCGCAACCAGCCGCGCCCCATAGCCGATACCTGAATATTTTCCACACTGTGGAAAAAATATTTCCACAGATAGGATGAGAAGGCAAAAGAGGATCGGTTTCCTTTGGGCGTTGATTTAAACACCTATCTCAAACG
>MWEZ01000286.1 GCA_002071335.1 Verrucomicrobia bacterium ADurb.Bin018 | reverse complement strand
AAAATATGACCCATGTGCGACACATCAAACACGCCGCAGGCCGTGCGCACCGCCCGATGCTCCGCCAAGATGCCGGCAAACTGCACCGGCAGCTCCCAGCCATGAAAATCCACCATCCGGCCGCCGGCGGCCACCAGTTCGGCATATAACGGGGTGCGTTGCAGGGACGTGCTCATCGCGGTGGTGGTGGCTCGCGGGGGAACTATTCCGGGCTGCCGGCGGCAGCCAAATTGCGTTTGAGGATTTCCGCGTCCGGCGCGTATTGCAGCGCCTGCCGCCAATAGGCCACGGCCCGGTCGCGGTCACCCGACTGCATGGCCAGCGCACCGAGATTGTTCAGCACATCCGGCTGCGTGGGATTCACCGCCAGGCTCGCGCGCCACTGTTCCAGCGCGGGGCCGAGGTGTCCCTGCCGCGCCAAAATCATCGCCGCGCGGTTGCGTGCGTTGACGTTCTCCGGATAAAGCTGCACCAGCACCGAGTAGGCATCCAGCGCGCCGGACTCATTCGCGGCCAGCTCTTGCGCGTGGCCTAGATTGGTCAGTGCGTCCTCGTGGCCGGGGGCAATCTCCAACGCCTTTTGGAAGTGCCGCACTGCCCGCGGATAATCCTTTTTCTCCGCCGCGCGGATACCGCGTTGCAGCGCCGCCGTCACCAGTCCGAGGCGGTCCGCACGCACCACCGGCGCCAGCAGATTTTCGACCGGCGCGTAGTCATCCGTCAGCACGCACACCCCGTTGCGCGCGCGCAGATCGGCAAAGTTCTCCTCCATCAGCACCCGGCCTTGGAACGACTCCGGGCGCGTCGCCGCCGCCGCCAAGCCCGCGAGATCCAGCGGCTGGTTGGCGCCGACAAACACCGTGGTGTTGCGCGGCCCCAGCTCCGGCACCGCCGACACCGCCCCCCGGAACGGGAACACCTCGGCAAAGGTCTGCGCCACTGCGTTCATGAACCCGCCCACGTCGTAGGCATCAATCAGGTTCATCACATACACCCCGTCTGGCTTGAGCAGCTCGCGCACCTGCGCCATGAACTCGCGCGTCGTCAACTGGTACGGCACGGAATAGTCGCTGACCGAATCGCACACAATAAAATCGAACAGCGGCACGCTGCCCGGCGTGGCGCGGTTTTGCCGCAGGGCGTCGGCCACGTAATTACGCGCGTCCTGATGATGAATCTCCAGTGGCGCATCCGGCGGCAGGCCAAACGCTTCTTGCGCCGCGCGCGTCACGCCCGGATCAATCTCCACCACAACCAGCTCGCTGCCCGGACGGGCGCGGAACAAATAGTTGGGGAAAACGTAGCCCCCGCCCCCCAGCAGCAGCAGGCGCACCGGCTGGCTGTTCCGGCCCAGCTTCTGGTTCACCAGCGCGTCATAGATGCGCATATAGGGATATTTCAGGTCGCCGAGATTCGCCAAATCCGCCTCGCTGTGCCGCAATTTGTCCTGATAAAACGCACGGTGCTGCGGGTTGCCCGGTTCCGCCGTCACCGTCAGGAATTGGTATTGCGTCTCGGCAAAAAAGATCGCGTTGGCCTCATTCGCCTCATCGCGCAGCTTGAGCGACCGCGCCACATTCGCCACGCCCTCACCCGGGGCCACTGCCAGCAGGAACGCCGCCAGGAAAATCGCCAGCCCTGCTGACGCCCCCGCCACGCCGCCGCGTCCCTTGGCCCGCGCGGCCCACGCATAGAGCAGCCCCAGCGCCGCCAGTAGCAGCGCCATGCTCACTACAATCCGCACGCTCCCCAGCCACGCCGTCAGGTAAAACCCCGTCAGGAATGTCCCCGCAATGCTCCCCACCGCGTTCCAGGCATACAGCGTGCCGATCGCCCGTCCGGTTTGCGCCGCGCGTTCAATCGCCAACTTCGCCACCATCGGGCTAATCGTCCCCAGCACCGCCGCCGGCAGCAGGAACGCCCACGCCATGTGCAGCAGAATCCGCACCGGCCACGACAGCCCCATCAGCCACGCCGCATTGCCCGCCCACGCATTCAGCCACAAAATCGCCAAGCACGCTCCCGCCGACGCAAAAAACATCACCGCGATCCGCCCCGGCAAATTACGCGCCGCGTCCGCCATCCGCCCCCCCCAATAATTCCCCAAACTCATCCCCGCCAAAATCACCCCCAGCACTCCCGTCCACGTGTAGAGCGACGACCCCAAATAGCGGGCGATCAACCGGCTCGCCACCA
>MWEZ01000285.1 GCA_002071335.1 Verrucomicrobia bacterium ADurb.Bin018 | reverse complement strand
CGACAGCTATTCCCCCGGGGGCTATGTCTGGAGCAGCACCCCGGACGGGATATCCGGCCGCGGCCCCGACAAGACCATCACTTTCGTCCCGAGCAACCTCCCCCCCGGAAAATACGTCGTCCAATGCCAATCGGCCGACCTCGAGGACTGCTTGGACGAATGCGAGGTGAACGTCCTTAAAGTGGAGTTGGTTCCGAACTACGACCGGGACTCCGACATAGACGAAGACGACCGGGCGAAGGCGAACGCGGGAGACAAATACTACTTCTGGATCAACAACGATGACGATGAAAGCGCGGACGCTGGGAACGACCGGCCCGGAGGCGGCCGAGAAGACTGGAAAGGGACACCTTTCCTCGGTAAATACGTCGTGGACAGCGTCCGCGACCTCATTGACTTCTTCCCGGTGTGGGTGGATATCAAGGACGCCTTGGAGATCTGCCCGGCCTCAGCATATGACTATGTCCTGAAGCATTCGGCAGGAGCCTTCAATGCCTTTATCAATTCTGGCCTGACTCCTTCCGAGGCGGACAAGCATTTGTTCAATCAGACCTTCTGCGAAGCCAATGCGAACGCCGAGCTTGTGCATATTAACGCGAGCGGCTACACGCTGCCGCCAGCCTTTCTCGACGCGATCAAGAATGACAACAACGCCTTGATACTTCTCGAAGCGCGTGCGGCAACGCAGGCGCCTCTCGTCCTGGGAATCAAGAAGAAGTCGGACGGTACGGTTATCTGCACAGCACAGATGACAGTCTCGATTGACAGCGTCGAGAAGATGTACCGGTGTGTGAACCTAAGAAACATGACCAATCCAGGGCCGCAACCGGCGCCGGCCAACTACCCCGACAGTTTGTGCAACAACAAAAACTTTCTCTTCGTTCACGGCTATAGCGTGGATGAGCAGGCGGCGAGAGGTTGGAATGCGGAAGTATTCAAACGAATGTATTGGAGCGGAAGCCGGGCCAAGTTTCATGCGGTGACGTGGTTCGGAAACGATAGTCAAATGCACATTCCCTACCTGGGCGATCTTACGCCGGATTACCACGTCAACGTGATTCATGCGTTTGAAGCGGCCTCGAATCTGGCTGCGTATGTCAACGGGCTTAGCGGCGATAAGACCGTCGCTGCTCACAGTCTAGGCAATATGGTGGTTTCCGCTGCCATCCAGGATTACGGCATGAGTGTGGTCCATTATTTCATGGTTGATGCGGCGGTGGCATCGGAAGCCTATGATGGAGATCCCTCCGTTCAAAGCCCAGATATGGTTCATTCCGAGTGGGACGGATACCAAACGAGGCTGTATTGCGCAAACTGGCACACCAACTTTCCCTCCGATCATCGCCGCGACCTGACGTGGGCCGACCGGTTTGAAAATGTGGTGGGGTATGCCTACAACTTCTATTCAAGTGGTGAGGATACATTGGCGACGCATGCGCACAACAATCCGCCGGGCTTGCTGGATGTCGGCATCTTCAGCGAAGTACATGAATATGCCTGGGCCCTGCAGGAGAAGTTGAAAGGTCGGATGTGGGTTGCCTGGCTAGGCGGAGGCAGTGCGTATGGCGGATGGGGCTTCAATTCCGGGTATAGCATGGGAATCTATGATCCGAGCAATGGCGTATATCTTACCGCCACCACGCCCGCGACGGCGGCGACGATTCCCAATTACATGCTGCTTCGGGATCCATACTTCAAACCTGGATCCGGAGATATTGCGACGCTCTACGGCACTAATGCCGCCGCTGCCAGCGCCTTTGCCCAAAGCAATCATGTTGACCTTCTCGCGGCCTTTGTTCCGGCACTCTCCCTGCCAGCGGGGGCGAATAGAGTGGATGTCTTATCGTTATCGCGGAATTACAATATGCAAAATGACGGTGGCAATATTGGCTTTCAAAATGGATGGCCGGATACCCGAACGAGCAACGGTGCCTATGGAACAAGATGGTTACATAGTGACTTTAAGAATGTCGCATTTCCGTACGTGTATCTACTATTCAAAAAGTTTAATGAACTGGGAGGGTTGGATGCGCATTAAAACGACAGCCATGATTAATTTCTTGGTCTGGACATTTCTGGTTCAGAATGTGCAGGCTCAAATCCTCCATCACGACACTCTAGTGTCTATTATTAATCCGGCAAATAAATACTTGCACTGCTGGGCCTTTGTGGTATAGTTCGATGCATGATGAACAGAGACGCA
>MWEZ01000284.1 GCA_002071335.1 Verrucomicrobia bacterium ADurb.Bin018 | reverse complement strand
TCCTGGATGTCGGCCACGTCGCGCAAATAGACCGGCCGGTTTTGGTGCACGCCCACCATCAGGTTGCGGACTTCGTCCACGTTTTCGATGAAGGGACCGGCTTCCACCACAATGGCCCGGTCGGCCTGCTCGAAAGTGCCACTGGTCATTTGCGCGTTGGAAATCTTAAGCGCGCCGGCCACTTCCATGGCCGAGAGGCCATAGGCCGCCAGCCGCTCGGTGTCCAGATACACATGGACCACGCGCTTCTGGCCGCCATGGATGCTGATGCGCGCGCTGTCGGGAATGGTCTGCAACTTTTGCGCCACCTCCTCGGCCAGGCGGTAGAGCTGATGTGTGTCCGCCCCCGCGCCGTGTAGCGTCACGTTGACGATGGGCACATCGTCAATCTCGATGGGCTTGACCACCCAGCCGGCAATGCCCGGCGTGGTTTGGTCAATGTTCTGGAAAATCTTGTTATAGACCTTGATCAGGCTGTCTTCGCGGTTTTCACCCACGAAAAAACGCACCGTCACCACGGCCATGCCGGGGCGCGACATGGAATAGACGTATTCCACGCCGTCAATCTGGTAGAGCAGCTTTTCGAGGCGGGAGGAGACGAGTTGTTCGACTTCCTCCGCGGAGCTGCCGGGCATCATGACCATGACGTCAGCCAGCGGCACGACTATCTGGGGCTCCTCTTCCCGCGGGGTGATGAGGAGCGCGGCCGCCCCGGCCGCAAGGCTGATCAGAATCAGCAGGATCGAGAGATTTCCCTTCAGAAACGCCTGAAGGATTCCCGAGGTAATGGAGTGTTTGCGCTCTTCCATGGGTTACTCCTCACGCACGGGGTTCACCACGATTTGGTTGCCGGCCCGCAGGCCGGAGAGAATCTCCACGCGTCCGTCATGGGCGGGGCCGGTCTTGACGAGGCGGCGCAGGGCGCGGCCGTCACGGGCTTCCTGCACATAGGTCAGTTGGCCGATTTGCACCACGGCGGAAGCCGGTACAAAGAGCCCCGCGCGCGGTTCGGCAGCCACCCACAGCCGGCCAAACGTGCCCGGCAGCACATCGCCATTCACGCCGTCCAGATGCACCTTGACGAGCTGGGTGCGGCTGGCGCTTTCCACTTCGCTGACGATTTCCGCCACCGTGCCCTTGACTACGCGGGCCGGGCGCTCCAGGGCCACTTCCACTTCCTGGCCGAGCGCCAAGCGGTCAATCAGCCGCACCGGCACCGGCGCTTCGAGGCGCATCCGCGCCGGGTCGTACACCGCCAAAAGCAGCATGCCGGGGTTGGCCAGATCGCCGGCTTCAATCCGCCGGTCCGTCACCACGCCGTCAATGGGCGATTCCACCTGCGCGTAGGTCAGCATGACTTTCACTTCCTCCACTTGCGCCTGCGCAGCGGTGAACATGGAGCGGGCCGCGGTCAGCGCCTGGTCGGTGGTGGCCTGTTTGTCGAACAACTGCTGAGCGCGTTCAAATTCCGTCTTGGCCTGAACCAGTTGGGCTTCCGCTGCCGCCAGTTTTTGGCGGATATCGCGGTCATCCAGCGTCAGGAGCGTCTGCCCCTTTTTCACGCGGTCGCCCGCCGAGGCCAACACCTCGCGGACATAGGCCGGGATGCGCGCGCTGAGATTGATCTTCTCTTCGGAGGCCGTCGTGCCGACCACTTCCACGCGGACGGGCATGTTTTCCTCTTTCAGTTCGATGGTCTCGGCATCCGCCGGCAAGGCGAGGCCCGGCAGGACTTCCAGCTTGGCCGGCTTGACCTTCTTGGCCAGAAAACCGCCCGACCACGCAATTACTACGGCCAGGCCGACAATGCCAACGATGGGCTTGAGATATTTCTTGAGAGTTGCTGCTGCTTTCATGGGTTTCCTCCGGTAGTTCGTACAATAGGGTTAGGGGTTGGGGGTGGTTGCAGCCGCGGGCTCGTTGCCCAGCAAGCCTTTGGCCCGTTTGAGATTCGAGAGGGCGGTCAGGTAGTCATACTGCGCAGCCGCATAGCGGGTTTGCATGGCCGTGACGCCCACTTGGGTTTGCAGGAGAATGGCAATGTCTGCCGCGCCCTGCTGGTATTGCTCTTGCACAATGCGCCGCGCTTCTTCCGCGGTTTCCAAGCTCTTGCGGGTCACCTCCAGCCGCTCCCACGCTTCCTGCGAGCCGAGGAAGGCCTGCTGCAAATCCAACCGCAAATTGAGCCGCGCCTTGGCTTCGTC
>MWEZ01000283.1 GCA_002071335.1 Verrucomicrobia bacterium ADurb.Bin018 | reverse complement strand
GCCTTCGGCGATCTTCTCGCCGAAATCCAGCACCGCGATGCGGTCGGAAATACCCATGACCACGTGCATATCGTGCTCAATGAGAATGATGGTGATGCCAAATTCCGCGCGCATGCGGCGGATGAGGGCGATCATCTCTTCGGTTTCGTGCGGGTTCATACCGGCGGTGGGCTCATCCAGTAACAGCACACGCGGCTTTCCAGCCAGGGCGCGGGCGATCTCCAGGCGCCGCTGGGCGCCATAGGGCAGGCTGCCGGCCAGGTCGTTGGCGTGGTCTTGCAGGCTGATGAACGCCAGCCATTTCAACCCTTCACATATGGAAGCGTCTTCTTCCCGTTTAAAGCGCGGGGAATGCAGCACGGCGTCCAGCCAGGTTTCGCGCAGGCGCGGGTGCAGCCCGACCATCACGTTCTCCAGCGCGGTGAGGTTGGAAAAGAGCCTGATGTTCTGGTAAGTGCGCGAAATACCCACCGAGGCGATGGCGTCGGTACCTCGCCCGCAGATGGAATCACCGAGGAAGAGCACTTCTCCGTGTTCGGGGGTGTAAAAGCCCGAGATGCAGTTAAACAGCGTGGTTTTACCGGCGCCGTTGGGTCCGATGATGGAAAAGATGGCCCCCTCGGGCACCTCCAGGCTAACGCGGTTGACGGCTGTGAGACCGCCGAAGAGCTTGGTCACATCGCGCACGCTGATCACGTTATCCGTCATGGCGTGCCTCCTGAGGGCGATCCTCCGCGCTTTCCGCAGGGACCTGATACTTTGGGCGTTTCGAGGGGATCATGCCATTTGGACGCGAGAGCATCATCACCACCAGCAGCGCGCCAAAGGTCAGCAGCCGGTAATTGGCGAACTCGCGCAGAATTTCAGGCAGTCCTTTTAGTGCGAAAGCACCCAGGATGGTGCCGGGGATATTGCCCATGCCGCCCACGATGATGAGACTGAGCACGTTGATGGAGGCCATGAGCGAGTGCTCTTCAGGCCCGGTGAACTGATTGCGACTGGCGAAAATGGCGCCCGCCAGCCCGGCGAAAGCCGCGCCCAGCGCCAGCGCCAGCAGTTTGTAGCGAGTGGTGTTCACCCCGGTGGCGCGCGCCACCGTTTCATCTTCCCGGATGGAGAGCCAGGCGCGCCCGGTGCGCGAGTATTGCAGCCGGTGATACACAAAGGCGGCCAGCAGCACCGCGGCGGTGATCAGGTAAGTGAAATGCACATCGGAGTTGAAGACCCGACCGAACAGGGTGGGACCGCTGATGTTCTGGATGCCGCGCGGACCCCCGGTGAAGTTGGTGAGGATGTCGCTCTTCAGGAGGATGCGGATAATTTCGCCAAAGCCCAGGGTGACGATGGCCAGGTAATCACCGCGCAGGCGCATGAGGGGCAAACCTAACAGCACGCCCGCCAGGGCTGCCAGCGCCACACCCAATACCAGCGCCGGCCAGAAACCCCACATCAGGTTATGTGGGAAGGGCGAGTTCAGCAGCGCCATGGTGTAAGCGCCGATGGCGAAGAAGGCGATGTACCCCAGCACCAGCTGACCCGATAGACCGACGATGATGTTCAGCCCCAACCCGAGCACCACGTATAAACCCACTGTGCCGGTCACGTAATTCCAGTAAGACCCCCATTTGAGCGGCAGCAGGATGACCGCGGCAGCGAGCAGCACCAGCCCGAGGATGAGGAACACCAGCCGGTATTTTCCATGCGTCAGAGAGTTGAACTTCTGCTGCAGCGCAGCCAAAAAACCTTTGACCTGCTGCAGCCCCGAACGCACAAGGGCGAGGTTGAACACGCCAGTGAGCAGCCCGCCCAGCGTGGCGCCAGCCAGAAACACCCCAGCCACAGCCAGCGCCCCGTTGAGAGGGGCGAGGTTAAAGAGCGTCACGCGAATGAAATCAAAAGAAAGCACCGACAGGTACTGGCGAAAATCAACCCGGTGGATGAGAAACCAGGAAAGGCCCAGGCTGAAGGCAAAGGCGAGGGCGGCGCTGGCGAGCCCCGCGGCCGCTCCGTGCGCCAGTGAACCGCCGAGCGTTTTGGCACGCGCCTGGCGGGCGGCGCCGAACCCGGCCCATAACGCCAGGAGCAGGGCGTAAACCACCATAAAGCGGGCAGGAGGCAGCGAATGAACAAGCGGCGCGCCGCTGATGCGCGCCAGCAGCGTTCCCACCAGGGAATTGAAGCCGATCAACACCAGGAAAATATGAACAATGCCAAAAATAA
>MWEZ01000282.1 GCA_002071335.1 Verrucomicrobia bacterium ADurb.Bin018 | reverse complement strand
TGGATCGAGGACGGCGTTGGGCGCGCAGAAATCCGCCTCTCGCGCCGTCCGGAAATCGCCGGGCTTCTGCAGGACATCGCCGATGGCATCGTGCGCAATGTCTCGGTTGGCTATCAGATCAACGAGCGCACCTTGCTCAGATCACACTCGGACGCGCCGGACGAGTACCGGGTAACTTCATGGACACCGATGGAAATTTCCCTTGTCGACCTGCCGGCCGACGCCACGATTGGAATCGGCAGAAGCCAGAATTTTGAAGTTGTACAACTGCCGGACTCCGGCGACACCCAAAGAAAGGAGTCCACTATGGACAACAAAGAGCAGGACCAACCCAACCTCGACGTTATTCGTCGGGAAGCAACCGCCGCTGAACGTGCCCGCGTCACTGAAATCAACGAGGCTGTTCGCGGCCTGCGTCTTGATCAATCATTCGCAGATGAGCTGATTGCCAAGGACACGTCAGCCGACGAAGCGCGCCGCCTGGCAATCGCCAAGGCTGCCGAGCGCAGCAATGACACGATCAAGCCGCCAATGGGCCACATCGAAACGCTTGTCGACGAGGTTGAAACCCGTCGGGCCGGCGTTGAAGAGGCTCTCCTTCATCGCTACAACCCCGCACAACACAAGCTGTCGGACAACGGAAAGCGCTTCTCTGGCCTGTCGCTGATCGAAATCGGCCGCGAACTGCTCACTCAACGCGGCGTCGATATTCGCGGAATGAGCCGGGATCAGATCGCTACCCGAGCCATGCTGACGACTGGCGATTTTCCGTACATCCTCGCCAACGTCGCCAACAAGACGTTGCGCCAGGCGTATGAAGCGGCCCCGCAGACGTTCAAGCCGTTCACCCGGATGGTGACTGCGCCTGACTTCAAGACCATCGCCCGCACCGCTCTCGGCGATTCTCCGACTCTTGAGAAGGTCAACGAGCATGGCGAATACAAGTATGGCTCCGTCTCGGAAGCTCGCGAAACCTACGCCATCGCGTCATACGGCAAGATCGTTGCACTGACTCGCCAGACGCTGATCAATGACGATCTCTCGGCATTCACCCGTTTGCCGGAAATGTTCGGCCGCGCCGCTGCGGATCTGGAATCGGACACCGTTTGGGGCATCATCACCGCCAACGCCGCACTGGCCGACAGCATCGCCCTATTCCACGCCAGCCACGGTAATCTGCCAACCGGCGCCGCCATCTCCGTCGCACAGCTTGGTGTTTGCCGCGCCGCGATGCGGGTTCAGACTGGCCTTGACGGCCGCAAAATCAACGTCACCCCGCGCTATCTGCTGGTGCCGGCTGCTCTGGAAACCATCGCCCAGCAATTCACCAGCCAGGCTTACGCCGCTTCCGCCTCGTCCTCGATCAACCCATTTGCCGGTGCCCTTCAAGTCCTTGCGGAGCCGCGTCTCGACACTGCCAGCACCACGGCATGGTATATGGCCGCCGATCCTGCACAGATCGACACCATCGAGTATGCCTACCTCGAGGGCAACCAAGGCGTCTACCTCGAAACCAAGGACGGCTGGGAAATCGACGGCGTTGAATTCAAGGCCCGCCTCGACTTCGGCGCCAAGGCTATCGACTTCCGTGGCCTGGTCAAGGGTAACTAAGACTGATCTCTGGGCGCCCATAAGCGCCCGGATAACCCGAAAGGAAAGAAACAATGAAGACGTACAAGCAAGAAGGTGAAGTCCTTACCCTTACCCCCGGCGCTGCCGTCGCATCCGGCATCGGCTATCTGTTCGGTGCCGGCCTATTCGGCGTCGCCACGCAAGACGTGGCCATCAGCACTCCAGGAGAATTCGTCGTTGAGGGCGTTGTCGAAATCGGCAAAACCTCTGCGCTGGCCATCTCCGTCGGGGACCGGCTGTTCTGGGATTCGACGAACAAGGTTGTCAACAAGACGACCGCGGCCCAACAGGTTGTTGGCGTCGCGGTGTCGGCTGCAATCAACCCGTCGTCAACCGTGCTGATGAAGATTGGCCAGTATCTGCCGGTTGCTACCTGATCCACTGTAGCGAATGGTCGACTTTGCCGCTCACACCGGGAATATCATCGGCCGCCTTGGGCGGCCGGTCAGCATTACGCCGACCGGCCAAGCTCTGCGCGTTGTGACAGGGGTATTTGTACAGTCTCCAGCGCTTGCATTTGATTTGGTGGCCGGCGTGTCGCCGATGCTGCGCCTGACAGCGCAAGACGCGGCGGGAGTTGTCAACGGAGACCCGGTACTGGTCGGCAGTACCAGCTACACCGTTACCCGTGCGCAGGCCGATAGCGAGGCCGGCGATGT
>MWEZ01000281.1 GCA_002071335.1 Verrucomicrobia bacterium ADurb.Bin018 | reverse complement strand
GTGACCGGGCTGGTCTGTCGCCAGATGACGCTGGGCGAATTCGACCGCAGCGGGCGGCGACGTGCCGAGGCTGATGACGAGCAGGCGCTGGAAACCATCCCTTGCGATCAGGCGATTTTGGCAGTCGGCCAACGGCTGGATGCGCGCAACGTGCTGGGCGATCTGGAAGTGCCGCTGGCCGGCGGCTGGCTGCAGGCGGATCCGGTGACCGGTCAAACGGCCATCCCCTGGCTGTTCGCGGGCGGTGACGCAGTCAGCGGTCCGTCCTCCGTGGTGGCAGCCATCGGGGCGGGCGAACGCGCGGCGGTAGGCATGGATGCCCTGCTGACGGGTGAAACCCACGCCTTCTGGCGGACCTATCCCGATGTGCCGACGGACTACGATCCGGAAGCCGACCCCGCACCATACCCGCGCGAGAATCCCAACTTGATTGCGCTGGACCGGCGGCGGAACAACTTCGACGAAGTGGAGCAGCCGTGGATCGAGGTCACGGCGCAGCGGCAGGCGCACCGGTGCCTGCGGTGCGACTACGGTAAAACCGGGCAGGTGCGAGGGCTGGCAACATGATTCATATTCGCATCAATGGCCGGGATTTGGCGGTGGCCGAAGGTTCCACAATCCTGCAGGCGGCGCGGCAGGCGGGGATTCATATCCCGACGCTTTGCTATTTGGAACAACGCGATCCGTTGGGCGCGTGCCGGGTGTGCCTCGTGGAGGTGGAGGGCGCCCGCACGTTGGTGACGGCGTGTTCCGCGCCCTGCACGGAAGGGATGGTTGTCCACGTCAACAGTGCTCGCGCCCGCAACGCGCGCAAGCAGGTGGTGGAGTTGCTGCTCTCCGAGCATGACGGCAATTGCCAGGTTTGCGAGCGCAATGATGATTGCGAACTGCGCCGGCTGGCCAGCGACATGGGGATACGCACCGTGACCTACGAGGGCGCCAAGGCTCGGCCCAAGCACGATGCCAGCACCCCCGGGCTGGTGCGCGACAACGCCAAGTGCATCAAATGCCGCCGCTGCGTCACCGTGTGCAGCGAGGTGCAAGGGGTGGGCGCACTGTTCCCGCAGGGGCGTGGGTTCGATACGGTCATCGGCCCGGCATTTGCCGGCGATCTGGACGGCGTGACCTGTGTGCAGTGCGGCCAATGCGCCGCGGTTTGTCCGGTGGGCGCCATCAGCGAGCGTAGCCACATTGACGAAGTATGGCAGGCGTTGGGCGATCCGGCCAAAACAGTGATTGTGCAAACCGCGCCAGCCATTCGCGCCGCGCTGGGCGAAGAATTTGGCTATCCGCCCGGCACGCGGGTGACCGGCAAGATGGTGACCGCCCTACGCCAGATGGGCTTTGCTGCGGTGTTCGATACCAACTTTGCCGCGGACCTCACCATCATGGAGGAGGGCACCGAGCTGCTGAGCCGCCTGAAACGCGCGCTGATGGATAAAGACCCGACCGCCGCGCTGCCGATGTTCACCAGTTGCTCGCCGGGGTGGATCAACTTTGCAGAATATTATTACCCCAACTTGCTGGCGCATTTGTCCACGTGCAAATCGCCGCAGCAAATGTTCGGCGCAGTGGCCAAGACGTTTTATGCGGCCAAAATCGGCAAGCGGCCCGAGGATCTGGTGGTGGTGTCCATTATGCCCTGCACGGCCAAAAAGTATGAGGCCCAACGCCCCGAGATGACCGCGAGCGGTGTGCAGGACGTGGATTACGTCCTGACCACGCGCGAACTGGCGCGCATGATTCGGCAGGCGAATCTCGCCTTTACCGAATTGCCCGATAGCAAGATGGATGCGCCGCTGGGATTGTCTTCCGGCGCGGCGGATATTTTCGCCAATACCGGCGGCGTGATGGAAGCGGCGTTGCGCACGGCCTATGAAATCGTGACCGGTCGCGAATTGCCGGCCGACAATCTCCACATCAAGCCGATCGAGGGTCTCGAAGGCATCAAGGAGGCGGTGCTCACCATCACGGGCACCACGCCACAATGGGCTTTCCTGGAGGGGGTGGAACTGCGCGTGGCGGTGGCGCACGGATTGGGCAACACCCGGCGCTTGCTGGAGCGGATCAACGCAGGCGAGGTCCAATATCACTTTGTGGAAATCATGACGTGCCCCGGCGGGTGCATCGGCGGCGGCGGGCAGCCGCGCTTCACGGACGACAGCGTGCGCCTGCGGCGCATCGCGGCCATTTACGAAGAAGACGAGTCCAAAACGCTGCGCAAATCACATGACAACCCGGCCATTCAGGAGCTGTACCGCACATTCTTGGGCCAGCCGTTGGGACCGAAGTCGCACGCCTTGCTGCACACGCA
>MWEZ01000280.1 GCA_002071335.1 Verrucomicrobia bacterium ADurb.Bin018 | reverse complement strand
TGACGCTGTTGGAAACATAGGTCAGCCCCGCCGGCAGCAAATCTTGGAGATTGATGCCCGCCTGCGCCACGTTGCCGGTGTTCTGGAGCACAATCGTGTAGGTGTTGGTCATGCCGCCGGCCAGGCATTCATTGGTGATGCTGGCGGTTTTGCTGAGGGTCAGCCCGCGGACAATGGCCACAAAACCGGCGTCGCGCGTGGTGTCGTTGGTGCCCGGGCCCAGATAGAACAGCTCGGTAAAGCCGGTGAAGGGCGAAGCATCGCTATCCACCGCATCGTTGCCGCCTTGGTCCGGCAGGGTGTAGGTGTAGCCGTTGGGCGCGGCAAAATGCAGGAAGTAATTGCCCGGCGGCAGATTGGTGAAGGCATAGGCGCCGGCCGCGGACGAGGTGGTGACGCCCACCGTGTTGGAGGTCGCGTCGTACAGCGTGACCACCACTCCCGGCAGGCCGGTTTCGCTGCCGCCGCTTTGCAGGCCATCGCCATTGACATCGCGCCAGACAAAATTGCCCACGCTGGCCGGCGGCTGGTAGTAGCCGGCATCGCGCGTGGTGTCGTTGGCGCCGCCGCTCAGCGTGAACACGGCCGTGCGCCCGGTGGCCGGCGCAATGTCGCTGTCCAGCGCATCGTTGCCGCCCTGGTCCTGCAGCGTGGGCGTGAAATCCTGCGGCGTGACAAACTCCAGGAAGTACGAGCCTGACGGCAAATTGGTGAACGCATAAGCGCCCGCCACGGTGGAGGTGGTGGTCATCAGCAAGTTGGATGTGCTGCTATACAGCCGCACCACCACGCCGGTCAGCCCCGGCTCGCCCGCGTCTTGAATGCCATTGTTATTCAGATCGTACCACGTCCGGTCCCCCACCGAGTTCAACACGGAAACATTGGTGACCGACGCCGAACGCGGCGGCTGCTGGTCGCTGGTGACGGTGGCCATGTTCACAAACTGGGTCGAAACCAACGGCAAGGTCAAGGTGGCCGCCAACCGAATCGTCACTTTTTCGCCCGGGCGGATGGTGACGTTGCTGAGCAGGTTGGGCGGCGCACCCGGCACCAGCGGTGGCGAGCTGAGATAGCGCACCAGCACCTGCCCGTCAGCGCCTGCGCCGCCATAGCGTGTGCCGCTTGACCGAAAGGCGCCGCCACCACCGCCACCCGGCTGGTTTCCATTATTCCCGTTGCCATTCGCCGTAGCGCCATTGCCGCCGTTACCGCCACCCGCCGGTGCCGTGGCGCCCGTGGCGCTGGTGGCGTTGTTGCCGGTGGCATTGGTGCCGGCTGAAGAGCCACCACCGCCGCCATAGGTGCCACTTGAATTCGCGCCACGACCGCCGGCATACAGAACCGTGCCAATCCCGCCATTGGTCGCCCCGCCGGCCCCGCCAGTCGTCGTGTTTTGCGGAACACCACTGCCACCGTTGGCCAGTACGTTGGTGATATTGCCCAAACTGAACCACGAGGCTCCGCCCGCCGTACTGGATGCACCGCCCGCGCCGACCGTGACGGTGTAGTTGCTGCCGGGTACTACTGATACGGTGCTCATGCTGAATGCGCCCCCGCCGCCGCCGCCAGTCCGCCCATTAGAGGTCCGTGTGCCGCCGCCACCACCGCCGCCCCAAGCCATCACAACCACCGAGGTCACCCACGATGCCGGCGGCGTGAAGGTGGCCGTGCCCGCCGTGGTGAACAATTGCGTGGTGAACGCCGGCGCCGGTTGCTGCGTGATGGTCACGCTGTTGGGCACATATTTGGTTCCCGGCGGCAGCACGTCCGTCAGGTACACCCCCGTTTGGGCCACGGTGCCGGTGTTCTCCAGCACGATTTCATACACATTGGTTTCGCCCAGATTCCAGTTGCCCGCCAACTGCGCGGCCTTGGTCAACGTCATGCCCACGGTGCCGGCGGCGCGGTTGGTGGCGGTGGCCGTCAGCCAAGCCGGATGCTGGTCGCTCTGCAGCCGCGCGGTGTTGACAAAGTTGGTGGACTGCAGCGGGCTATCCACCGTGGCCGTCAAATAGACCGTCATGTTGGTGCCCGGGGGCAGGGTGTAACCCTCCAGCAACAGCGGTGGGTCCGGCAGCGCATTGGTGGCGCGCGCGCCCGCCGCCAGAATCCGGATGTTGTCCAGCCAAACGATGTTCGTGGTGCCCCGCCCGGTCGAGCCGGCAAACCGGATCACCGTGCCCGTCGAGGCATACGACGAAATGTTGAACGAGGCCGGGAAATAGGAGCCGTCGTTCGTCGCCCCGCCAATCCGGCCCACCTCCGTGAAGGTGGCGCCGTTGTTGGCCGAGGCATAAACCACCACGTAGTTTGTTGCCCGCAGGCC
>MWEZ01000279.1 GCA_002071335.1 Verrucomicrobia bacterium ADurb.Bin018 | reverse complement strand
CTCAGGATGGCCACTTTGCGCCCGTTTTGCTGCAGGGCGCGGGCAAAGACTTCCACCACCGGCGTCTTGCCGGTGCCGCCCACCGTCAGGTTGCCGATGCTGATGATCTGGCAGCCGAGGGTGTGGGAGCGGATGATCCGGTGCTCGTAGAGCGCGAGGCGCACGTTCATGATCAGGCTATATACCCGCGACAGCAGCTTGAGCAGAAACCGCAGCAGCGACGGCCATGCGCCGTGGAGGCGGTCGCTGATGACCGCCAAAAAAAAGATTTCGAGCCGTTCGCGGGATGACCGAGCCATGGCCGCACTATGGCGATGGGGCGGGGGGTGGGTCAAGCGCTGCCACACAAAAAGTGGGCGCACGGTTTGACGCCGGGGTTCTCCTGGCGTACCGTGGGTGTTTCCCGAAAGGAGTTCCCCATGAAAAACCTGATTCTATCCACCATGCTGGTTGGCGCGCTTCTGGCGCCGGAAATGGCGCTGGCGTGGGGCCCCGAAGGGCATACCGTGGTGGGCGATATTGCCGAGCATTATCTGACCCCGCGCGCCAAGCGGCAGGTGCACAAGATTCTCCAGGAGAACCGGCTGGGCGACTTTGAGATTTCGAGCTGGCCGGACAACATTCGCCGGACGCCGGAATATGCGGAGCGCTATCCGGGCAACGGCTCGTGGCACTACATTGATTTCGACACTTGGCTGCGCTACGACGAAAACTTCGAGTTGAAGCCGCCGCCAGACGGCCAGAATGTGGTGGACCAAATCACCCGCTGGCAAAAGGCGCTGATGAGCAAAGACCTGAACGCCGAGCAGCGGTTGGACGCCCTGCGCTTCCTCGTGCACTTCGTGGGCGACCTTCACCAACCGTTGCACTGCGCATTCCGTCTGGGTGACATGGGCGGCAATATGATCCCGGTCAATTCCTTCACCGGGCGGAATTATTCGTTCGGGCCGGAAACGCCCATGGACTACCCGCCCAGCATCCACAGCACATGGGATGAATATCTGGTGCTGGAAATGATGGGTCGCCAACGCCGCCCCACTTTTGCCAAGACGCTCATCAACGATATTTCACCCGAGCAACTGCATTGGTGGAGCCAGGGCGCGCCGCTGGATTGGGCCACCGACAGCTACTGGCGCGCGCGCAAGCAGGCCTATCGCTGGGCCAACGGCGAAAACCTGCCCTATACTTGGTCGCGCCCCGGCATGGACCTGACGAGCGAAAATTATATTGATGCCCGCGTGCCCATCGCCCGCGAGCAACTGCAGAAAGCCGGCGTGCGCTTGGCTCACCTGCTGAACGAGGCGTTCGATCCGGGCTATGCCGCGCCGGCCAAGCCGGCATCCAAGGTCGTGAAGGAAGCCGCCGCGCCTTGAGGCCGTCGGCGCGCCGTCGCACCGCGGATCACGACGCAGGAGAATTCGCCGCCGCCTGAAAAGCGTTGAACCAGGGGCGATTGATCGGCCGGTACAGGCTGCAACCTTGGCAGATGGCCGGCCGGTTTCCTGCGTAGAAGCGCTGGAGAAGGGCCTGAAACCGTGCCGATTTCATCAAGTCGGCAAGCGTGCTCTCGTGGATATTGCCCACCTCCAGCTCGTCCCGGTTGGTGTCGCGTATCCGGCAGGCACAGCACCGCAACGTGCCGTCCGGCAGTACCGCCGGCTGGAACAGGTTGATGCACGGCAGTGACAGGGGGCGGCGCGCGGGCCGCAAGCGCATGGGGCGCGGCAGGTTGGCTTGAGCAATCACACCGCCCCAGTTGTCATAGCCTGCCTTGATCGTGTAGCGGACCCGCGGCCCCAAGTGTGGACGGATGATGCGCCGAAAATCCTCGGTGTCGGTCAGGCGCCAGCCGGACTGAACCGGGCGAAAGGCCAGCGTCACGTCCACGGGGTAGCCCTGTTGCTTGTCTTAGTCCAGAAAAAGGGAAATGCCCTTGATCAGGTTGGCATAGCCGTCCACGCCGAAACTGCGCCGGTAGGAGACGGGGTCGCACCCGCCGAGGCTGATCAATATGGCATCGGGGCGGCCATCCACCATTTTGCGCCAGTTCTCGTTCAGGTGCAGGTTCAGCCCATTTGTGTAGAAGCGGATGTCCGGAATGCGAGTGCTCCGGGCAAAAGCAAGTTTGTCAAAGAAGCCGGGGTCCGTCAGCACTTCGCCGACGGTGGGCGTCAAGTTCAGCGAGCGCCCGCCGATGCTTTCCCACTCCCACACCGCCCGCTGGAACGTCTCCATGGGCATGACCGCGCCCCGGTAGCCCTTGGCCACGAGCTGGGGATAGGCGCAGAAAACGCAACGGGCGTTGCAAATACTGCTGGGGGTCACCACAAAAAA
>MWEZ01000278.1 GCA_002071335.1 Verrucomicrobia bacterium ADurb.Bin018 | reverse complement strand
CTCGCCAACCCGCCGAGCGCATAGCTCCCGCCCCGCCGCCCGCCGCTGCGAGCAGCGGCAGAGGTCAGAGTTCAGGGTTCAGAGTTCAGGTGAAACCACAGCCCCGGCCTCATCGAGGCCGGCTACAGTAAGGCCCTGCCGGGCCTTGTCCGCTGTGCGCAGCACGTGCATACGGAGGATTTCTTGCGGATTTTGGCGGGGCTGTTGCGCCAAAATAACCGGTAGATTTTCCGATGATGGCGCGTTGCGGACGACCCGAGCTGGACTCGTGTCCGCGAGCGGTCGGTCGCGGCGCGCCAGCGCGGAAAAGATGCCGGTTGGTTTTGGCGCCGCCAAAATTCACAAGAAATCCTCCCGACTAAACCAACGCCGAACCAACACCAACGAGCTAAACGCACGGCAAAAATCACGAGCCAACAGCCCCGGCCTCAGCGAGGCCGGCTACAGAAGCAGCCAACAGCCCCGCTAAATATCATACATTTCTTCTTGATAGTTGCATAAATTAAAACTATCTTGCTTGTAATGAACATAAATAATCATCTGTCGGACCCAATCATTGACACGTTGCGGATGAAGAACTGGCTGCGGGAAACGAGCGATAAGCGCGGGAAGATTGCCCGAATGATCCAAGCCGGGGAACTCGTTCAACTCCGCCGCGGCCTTTACGCGACGCGACGCGATATTCATCCCTACTGTCTGGCGGCGAGCATCTACGGGCCTTCCTATGTCAGCTTCGATACGGCACTCGCTTTTTACGGGTGGATTCCCGAGGCGGTGCATGAGATCACATCCGCCGCCCTTAAGCGGGCAAAAGAAATTGAGAATGCGTTTGGCCGATACCGTTACCGCACGGTGCCGCGGAAGGTCTACGCCATCGGCATCGAACGCATTACCGAGGGGGGCATTCCGTACCTGATTGCCTCACCAACCAAGGCGATCTGTGATCGTATTGCACTCGAACCGCGGATGCGTTCAATGGCGGATGTCCGGCGGTGGGCAGCACTCATGCGGTTGGACACGGGGCAGACGCTCGACTCTGCGATTCTGGCCGCTTGCGCCGAGAAATACGGTCGGCCCGCCGTGCGTTGGCTCTGGCGTACCGTCGAAAAGTATGGAGGCATCCCATAATGAACAAAGCACTCGAAGATATGCTGCGCCCCTACGCTCCAGTCACGCCTCTCGATTGGGAACAGGCCACGCGGGAGATCGTGCAGGAAATCGCGCTGCTCGGTTTCTGGCGCAGCGGATTTTTTGAGCAGGCCTCGTTCTACGGCGGAACGGCGTTGCGGATTTTTCATGGGCTCAACCGCTTTTCGGAAGACCTCGATTTCTCGCTGGCCAGCCCCAGTGACCAGACGCGGCTCGAAGCCGCGCTCGCATCACTGCAAACGGAACTGGCGGCATGGGGGTTCTCTTTTGAGGCCGAACCAAAATCTTCTGGCAAGCGCACCGCAATCGAGTCGGCCTTTCTGAAGGGCAACACTCGCATCAATCTGCTGAACGTCGGTGTTCCCACGGAGTTGAGCCGACACTTCCCAACCGGCCAAAAACTCACGATCAAGCTGGAACTGGACACCAGACCCCCACCATTTGCCGGAACTGAGGTGAAAACCCATCTCATGCCGACCCCTTTTCAGGTGCGGCTTTACGACCTCCCCAGTCTCTTTGCGGGCAAGCTGCATGCCCTTCTCTTCCGGGGGTGGAAGAGTCGCGTCAAGGGGCGCGATTTCTACGACTTCGTCTGGTTTGTCGGGCGTCGTGTGCCAGTTAACCTCCCGCACCTTGCAGCTCGGATTCGACAAAGTGGGAACCCCGCCAGCGACCATTTGAATCTCAAAACCTTGCGAACCCTGCTTCACGAACGGTTCGAGACCGTCAACCTCGCCGCCGCAGCCGATGAAGTCCGGCCCTTTCTCCGGGATACGCGCGAGCTCTCACTCTGGTCCGCAGCATTCTTCAAGGAACTAGCCAATCGCCTAACCTCACAATAAAGCGCGGAAGGTTAAAGAGAGGTCAGAGGGAGAGGTCGGAGGTCAGCGTTCAGAGGTCAGATGAAGGCCATCGAGCCAGCAGCCCCGCGCCACCGCAAGGTGGCGCGATTGCAAAAGGCCCTGCCGGGCCTTGTCCGCTGTGCGCAGCACGTGCATGCGGAGGATTTCTTGCGGATTTTGGCGGGGCTGTTGCGCCGCCGCAAAGCGGCGGAGTGTTCAGCTGTCAGGTTTCAGAGGTCAGGTGAAGATCGCTGAACCAACAGCCATCGAACCAAGCAAGAACGCAGACCTCTGAGGATGTCCGTCAATCATATTTTTGTTTTTTTCACGCCTCCTAGGCTGGTTCGGCAATGA
>MWEZ01000277.1 GCA_002071335.1 Verrucomicrobia bacterium ADurb.Bin018 | reverse complement strand
CTGGGGGCGGGCGGCGAGCCCCGCACCCGGCCACCGAGCCCCACTCCGCCCGCTATGCGCGGCGCAGTTCATGGGATGCGGTAGCGGCTTCGCCGCCCCGTGGAAGCGGCGGCATTGTCCAGCTACGCCGTTTCCCCTTCTCCCCCGCCCCCCTCCGACCCCCCACCCCCTCATCCCCTTTCGTCTGCGGATTCCAGCAGGGGGGCGGGGGAGAAGGGGACACCGCGAGGGCTTCTTTATGTCTCCATGTCGCCCTTTACGCTGGACAACAGCCATGCCGCCTTATCCCCCCAAGCCCGTCCGGCTTCGCCGTCGCCCCCAGGGGCTACGGGCGCGTGCTCCCCGCACGGTCAGGACGCTGCGCGGAGCCGGACGACCTCCCCGGTCGCGGAGACGGGCATCCGCCCGTGGGCTGCTCCCCGCAGCCTGTGGACAGAGCCGTAAGCGCCGCCAGATGCCGCCAGCCCGTTCCGGATCTTTGTCGGCCACTGTCGCCGCGCGGGCGCCGAACTTCAACCGCACGTGATCGTTTCACTTGTCCAGCGGGAGGGGTTGCAGGTCTTCACCCCGTCGCCGCTGGCCATCCCGTGCGGTTCAAGTTCTTTTTGCGCCCGCCCAGGACGGCCCCGCTGCGCGCCCTCCGTCCTCTCGCTGCGCGATTCACCTACCCCACTGGCCGACAGGTCGGCCCCCGGCGATCCGTCAAAATCCGCCCATCCCATCTACCAGCCCACCCCGGCAGGACGCGGCAGACGCGATTCTAGCGCCTCGATTTTGACGGCCACTCCCGTTTTTTGCGTGTTTTGGCGTGTCGGGGTTATGATGCGGGGCATGAGTGATATCCCATTAAATCCCATTTCCAAAATAGACCGCGACCCCAACGGCCAGCTTCGTCCCGGCTCCGTGCTGAACCCCAACGGCAGACCGCCCAGAAGCGGCGGCGGAATCCAGCGTACAATTGAATCCTTGTTCAGCTTCATAAACGAGCCAGCGGTTCAAGCCCGCATCCGTGACGCACTCCGCAAAGAGGCGGAGGAGCACCCGTTCCGATTTGCGCGGCAGTTCATTCTGCCGGGAATACCGTACAAGGATAGGAAGGCATTCCGTGAGCGCATCCGCGCCGCCGAGCAAGCGGCCTTCGACAAAGCCGCCGCCCCGTTTTCTGGCGTTTCAAAAACGGACGCGCCGTGAACCACCCCGCCCAGTTCCAACCGGGCGGGCCGGGCGGCCCCGGAAGGCCGAAGGGGAGCGTTGGCGGACGCGCCCAAGCAATCGCGCTCATCGACAGCATCATCTCCGAGAACGGCGACGAGCTCCGCGCCGCCCTCGAAAAAGAGTTCCACAAATCCCCGGTGAAGTTTTGGCAACGCTTCGGATTTCCGCTGGTTCCGCAGGCGTTGGTTGCGAAGGTCGAAACCGCCACCACAACGCATCGTTGGCAGTCCCTGCTGGACGCGGACCAAGACAACCAACGGACGCAGGACGAGCTCCAAGCCCTCCGGCAAGAGTACCCCGGCCAAGACTCCCGCATCCTCGGACTGTTGGCGGACGGCATCCCCCTTGCCGCCCTTCGCGCCCAGCTTGGCCGACCCGCCCGCCTTGTCGGTACGGGGGGCGGGTAGGTTGCGCGGGCCGGGCGGGTTGCGCCGCCGCACAGCCAGCACAGCCCCCCAGCCGGGCAGGGAATCAAACCCCGCCCGGCCTTCTTTCTTCTCCGCTCCGCCATCCTTTTCAATTTCCGCCCCCGCCTGTCGTTCACGACTTCCCCCGCCCCCATAGGGAGGCGGGGGGGGAAGTTGTCACGACAATTTACGACGACTTCCGACGACTTCCCGTAAGTCGAGGAAGTTGTCCGAGGTCGAGCTTCTTTTGCACCAGTTCCGCAACCTCCGCTTTCTTCCTCTGCATGGCGGCGGGCGGGCCGATATAGGTCGGGGTATGCCGCAGGGCGGGCCTCCATTGTTCCCAGCGGCCATCTATCGCCAGCCGCTTGGGGAGGTCGTCGGCATCGTCGCGGGTCGCACCCTTCCCGCGCAGGAGTTGGTGGACTTCGGTAATCGTCACCACCTTGTCCCCCAACGCTTCGAAGGCTTGCTCCTCGGTCATGGTCGGGCCGCGCTTCGGGCCGCTCCGACCACGGGCACGGGCGGAGAGTTCAGCTTGCCACGCCTCCAGGTCGAACCCGTCCTCCCGGTTGTAGCACATCGTTTCCGGGTCCAACCGGATAGCAAAGGGCTTTTCCTTCGGCTTGTCGTTGCACTTGGCATGGGCGCAGACCAACGGCGGATCCTCCGACTCGGAGCCGGGCGCGAGGTTCCACACGCAACGGGCGGCAGAGTACAAGGCTTTGCTCCCCTTGCC
>MWEZ01000276.1 GCA_002071335.1 Verrucomicrobia bacterium ADurb.Bin018 | reverse complement strand
AACTCTTTCTCCACTTCAAAGTTCCGATTGCAATCCGGGCAAGCCCGGGACCGGCAAATCAAGTTGAAGATGATCTTACCATGCCCCCCGCGAACCGTCACGAATCTTGCGGGGATGGGTTTGCCCCCCGGCCGATGAACCGCACTCGGAAAGGGGGCGCCTCCGAAAGGGGGGCGCCGGGGGGAAAACCCAGGCGGGGAAAACCGCAGCCCCGCACCAGAGCGCAAAGCGTCGGTGCGGGGTGCAACCCCACGCCTCCCCGCCGCGCATAAAGAAAACCCACGGGCCGCGCATCCCGCAGGTAAGCGGACCGGGGGGACAACGGCGCGCCCGAAGCCCCGCAGGTGACGTGACAGCGCGGCCCCGCGCTGGCGCGGCTCCTGGGCGCGTCCCATACCCCGCGAGCGCAGCGAGCGGAGCGTAAGACCTGCTTACATGAAGCGCCCGCCCCGGGAAGTTTTCCACACCGTGGAAAATATTTTTCCATACTGTGGAAAATTCGCGAAAAGTTTTTCCATACTGTGGAAAACCCGCCGTCTGCCAGCGAAAATAACTAGATTACGGGACTGACCCCGGAACAGGATCCCGGGAGGGCTCCAGGACATTATTCATCCGGATCTATGCGGGAATCAAAAAATACAGCTTGGTCTATGTTGGGAAAACTCATTGGATAAGATTTGTGAAGGTATTGCACCTGTTGCGGGGTTCGTGATTCATCTGTCGGCGGATTAGATGGCGGTTCGATGTTCGAGACTGCGATTGCGTATTGCACCAAAGAACATGGCTGCTCGAATTCTTCGGGTGATGCATTGGTTACGGCAGTAAGAAACGCTACTGCTGCTTGCTGCGCATTGGACAGGCTCACCTCAGCCCAAGTGTAGTACCCTAATTTTAAGCTCAAGGCCAAGATGTCGGTGCTGTTTGTTGCGAGACGCTGGTCGATGAGCGTAATAATTTGAGGATAGTTTGTCGACTGCCATGCCTGATTTACATCAATTACAAAGGCCTCCACTGCGTTAGTGGTTTGAGCAAATCCTTCTGAAGCGGTCATCAGGACCAAAGGAAGAATACATGCATACAACAGATAATTTCTTTTCATGGCGCTACCGTCAAGGCCTCCATTGTTGTGTGGGCATTTGTATTTAGATCAAGATAAGTTGTGGAAGCGGAAGTTGAATCGGGCCATTCTTTGCGTGAACGACCTGAAGGCTCCTGCATTGCACGACCTCTTGCATCCAGCACCTGTTGCAAAGTCTGTCCGTCAATGAGGTCAATGCCCGCCCGGTAGGACTCTTTGGCTGCCGGAGTATCTCGTGTTCCAACAGCCACACTGACATATTTCAAGTAGAGATCCGGCCCCTCTGTTATCGCAAGAGATGGAAATCCCATTGCCCTAGCTGCCATCGCATAAGCCATATTGCTTCTTTTTGAGAAGTCTGTGACATACCATCGGGAAGCACCTTTCATTGAGAAACGGTCCCTGTCCCCACCGGCAGGTCCTGCCACTTCAACATTCGCAAGGCCACCGACATCAGAAATCAAACCGATGCCGATAAGCTCGTAATCCATATCAAGACCGAAACTAAGTAGATCATCCACTTTCTGATTCAAAAGAAGAGCCAGATAGGTACTCGCATCCATCGACAGCTGTGCATACCAAGGGAAGAGTGTATTGACACGCACGAGCAGATTGGACTGATATCGAGGCCCCCAATCGTTTTTAATGTAGTTGATCTGACTCTGGAACTCGGCGGAGATGTCAGGTCCGCTTATCGGGAGCCATATTTGAACATCGGTTGTGATGCCGCCCACCACGACCGTGAAAATATATCTGCCACCTTTTGTGGGATTAGAGAAAGTTGCTTCTGACTGGCCTGCATCAGTGAGAATACCCGAACTCGCTGGTCCAGACTTAAGCGACCATATAGTGGGAACATCATTTGGCAGCACGCGTAACTTTATGTCAAAATCCTGCGCATCGCCTGCCGCATCGCTTACCTCGTCGTGATAAATTGTAAGAGAAGAGTTGATGGCGTCATTCTCTGGACCCTGTACGATATTCCAAAAATCGTATTTGGGCGTATACTCAAGGGGGTTGAAAAGATCCGCTTCTGTCTTGCCGCAATCGAACGGCTTTGGGCTTTCCACGGCCTTATCGGATTCCAACTCCACTTTCAGGACGTTCACCGCGCATTCGTCCAAGCAGTCCTCGAGGTCAGCCGATTGGCATTGGACGACGTATTTCCCGGGGGGGAGGTTGCTCGGGACGAAAGTGATGGTCTTGTCGGGGCCGCAGCCGGATATCCCGTCCGGGGTGCTGCTCCAGACATAGCCCCCGGGGGAATAGCTGTCGCCTGACAGGCTCAGCGA
>MWEZ01000275.1 GCA_002071335.1 Verrucomicrobia bacterium ADurb.Bin018 | reverse complement strand
TGGACATCGCGCGCGCGCATCCCGGCGTTGCAGTGAATGACGTGGGCCCCGCGGCTCCTGGCGAAACGCTCACGCTGAATCGCGCGCGACGCCACCACACGCTCGCGAATCGCCGCCGAGCTTTCGCCTTTCTCCAGCGAAGACAACTGCTGGTATTCCATGGCCGGCACTTCCACGTGAATGTCAATGCGGTCCAGCAGCGGGCCGGAAATTCGGTTGCGGTAGCGCTGCATTTGGATGGGGGTGCAGCGGCAGTTTTTGGTGGCATCGCCAAAATGGCCGCACGGACAGGGATTCATGGCGGCCACCAACATGAAACGGCAGGGGAAGGTGACCGAAGCCGCCGCGCGGGCGATGGATACCGTGCCATCTTCCAGCGGCTGGCGCATTACCTCCAGCACGTTGCGATGGAATTCCGGCAACTCGTCGAGGAACAGCACGCCGTTATGCGCCAGGCTCACCTCGCCCGGCAACGGATGCGCGCCGCCCCCCAGCAAGCCGGCATCGGAAATCGTGTGGTGCGGCGAACGGAATGGCCTACCGCTCACCACTGCCTGATGCGCAGGCAACACGCCGGCAATGCTGTGGATTTTGGTCGTCTCCAGCGCTTCCGACAACGTGAGTGGCGGGAGGATGGTCGGCACCCGCTTGGCCAACATGGATTTGCCGGTACCCGGCGGCCCGATCAGCAGAATATTGTGCCCGCCGGCCACCGCCACCTCGATGGCGCGCCGGGCGAATTCCTGGCCCTTCACATCGGCATAGTCGTCGTCGTAGGCCGCGCCGCTGCCGAAGGCCGTCTGCATATCCACGCGGAACGGTTCGATTGTTTTTTTGCCATCCAGGAAATCCGCCGCCGCGCGCAATGTGGCCACGGGATAGACGGCCAGCCCTTCCACCACAGCGGCCTCTTCCGCGTTTTCCGGCGGCACCAGAATGCCTTGGCGACCGGCGGCGCGGGCTTGCAGGGCAATGGGCAACACGCCACGTACGCGGCGCACCTCGCCGCTCAGCGCCAGCTCGCCCGTCACGCAAAACTGGGCAAGGCGTGCCCCATCCATCTGTTCTTCCGCCGCCAGCATGCCGAGGGCAATCGGCAGATCAAAGCTGGGCCCCTCCTTCTTGATGTCGGCCGGCGCCAGATTGACCGTGGTTCGCCCCATCGGTGGTGAAAATCCGGAATTGATTAGTGCCGTCCAAACGCGGTCGGAACTCTCTTTGACCGCCGCATCCGGCAACCCCACCACAACCACCTTGGGCTCTCCGTGCCCGGCATTGACCTCGATCTCAACCTCGTACGCATCCACCCCGTAGACTGCGCCTGAAAACACTTTCGCCAGCATAAGGGGTTAGTCCCGTGTTTTGATGTTTTTGACTTTAACGAACGGCTGCCCGCCCCACTCGCCGCGCTGGGCCATCGTCACCTTTTTCATGAACTCCGCAAAGTCTATCGCCTTGTCCATATACCGCTGCTCCTTGATCCAGCCGTTGTGGTCCACCGTATTTGGTCTCACCCCCCAAGCCAAGGCATATTTTTCAGGGCAGGTCTTGTACATGGTCACCCCAGCAGACTCCGTCACGCGCCACACGGCCGCCCAGCCGGCGATGATTCGCCATGTTTCTGTGGTCAGGGCTTGAATTGGGCCAGAAAGTTGTCGAGGTCTTCGCCGCCGGGCTGGCCGGGGGTAAGCCAGGAGGAGTCGCTGTGGGCGCCGCCAAGAATGGTGAATGTCTTGGGCGCGGCGGCAGCGGCAAAGAGAAGGCGGCCGCTTTGGAAGGGGACCACTTCATCGCGCGGGCTATGGCCAAACAGCTTGGGAATCCCGGGTAGCGCGGCGGCAGTGGCGGCGGCATCATATTTCACGGTCAAGAGGCGGTCGAGAGGCCAATCGGGAAAGCGGCGGCGGGCCATGTCGGCCATGGAGGCAAACCCGCCTTCAATGATGAGGCCGCTGACGGGTCGCTCGCGGGCGAGCTGGCAGGCCACCGCCGCGCCCAACGAATGGCCATAGACGATGATGGGGAGGTTGCGGCTCATGGGCTGGGCGGCATCGAACGCGGCGCGGGCATCGCGGTAGAGGCCGGGTTCGGAAGGGCTCCCAGCGCTTTGGCCATAGCCGCGGTAATCCCACAAAAACAGGTTGAAGCCGCGTTTGGTAAAGGCGGGGGCCAAATGGGCGCGATCGCTGATGTTGCCGCCGTTGCCGTGGCAAAAGACTACTGTGCCGCGCGGGTGGTTGGCCGGAATCCACCAGCCGGAGAGCGTGGTGCCATCAGCGGCGGTGAACTGGACTTCCTGAAAGCGCTGTTGAAAGTGGGCGGGGGTGGCGTGGATGTCGGGGCGGGGATGGTACAACTGCTGGCGCTCAAAGCG
>MWEZ01000274.1 GCA_002071335.1 Verrucomicrobia bacterium ADurb.Bin018 | reverse complement strand
GACTCGGCGCGCGCCTGGCTGGCGCTGGGCGCGGCGCAGGTGGCGCCGGGAATGCTGGTGGTGGTGGCCGAAAACACCATGGCGCTGGAATTACTATGGCAGGACGTGCAAACGCTCGGTGGCGGTCTGCCCATGGTCAAGCTGCCCGCGCTGAATGTGGAGGCTTCCAAGCTGATTACCGGTCAGCCTTCGCCCGATGTCAGCGGCGAGCGGATGAATACCCTGCGGCAATGCTTGGCCTGGCAGGGGCGGGGGCTGCTGGTGACGTGCGTACAAGCACTGCTGGAACCGGTGGCCACGCCGGAGCAGTTGCAGCAGGATACCCTCCACCTGCGCGAACAACAGGAGTGCGATCTTGAACAACTCTGCGGCAAGCTGGTTGCCGCAGGTTACGCCTTCGAGAGCGAAGTCCTCGCCAAAGGGCAGGCTTCGCGTCGTGGTGGTTTGCTGGATGTGTGGCCGCTGACGGAAGACTGGCCCGTACGTCTCGAGTTTTTTGGCGATGTGCTCGAAGGCCTCCGCTCGTTTGATCCGGCGGAGCAACGCTCGCGCGACAAATTGCGCGAAGTATGGCTGCCACCCGCGCGCGACGCCGCCGCGGATGGCCCCGCCGCCGCGCCCACGGATTATGTGCCTGCGGATGCCTCGTTTCTGTGGCTGGACAATGAGGCCATCACCCACCACTACGCCATGAGCGCGGAGTTGGCCGGCAGCGGCGAAACCGCGTTGGCCGCCGAACGCGATTATGCCAACTGGCAACTGATGCTGGCCCGCCGCTGCGCGGGCGGCGGGCAGTTGACGGCCGGGGGCGCGGACCTGGCGCACGACTCCGGCGCGCATCCCGTGGCCGGTTTGGCCGCGCTGACGGCGCAAGCCGTGCCGCCGGATGTCCTCGAAACCGAGCGCCAAAAATGGTTCGCGCAGTTGCACGAACGAGCCGCCGCCGGCTGGACGGTGGATATCTTTTTCGCGACGGATGCGGGGCGGCGGCGTTTTGCTGCGTCGTTCCGCAAAACCAAGGGCATTCACCTGCGGCTGGGCGGCTTGAGTGGCGGTTGCGAAGTGCCGGCTGCCCAGTGGATGGCCGTGGCCGAAGCCGATTTGTACGGTGCGCGCCGCGCGCTCCCCCCCCGTCGCAAACCGCGCGGCGGCGCCGCGCGCGACGCCACCGGCGAACGGTTGACCGACTGGAGCGATCTGCGTCCGGGCGAATTGGTCGTGCACGTGGAGCACGGCATCGGCAAATATCTTGGCCTCTATGAAATTGTCTTCGATGGCCAACTGCAAGAAGCCCTTGCCGTGGAATATGCCGACGAGGCGCGGCTCTATGTGCCCACCAGCCAGACGCACCTGCTCAGCCGCTATATCGGGGTGGGGCGCACCAAGCCGCCGCTGCACACGCTGGGCGGCAAGCGCTGGACCAAAGAAAAAATCGCTGCCGCGCGCGCCGCGAACGATCTCGCCGCGCAAATGCTGGAAACCCAGGCGCGCCGGGCCGCGCTGCAAGGCCACGCCTTCGCGCCCGATACGCCATGGCAGCACGATTTTGAGCAGGCCTTTCCCTTTCCAGAAACCGACGACCAGTTGCGCGCCATCGCCGACGTCAAGCGCGACATGGAAGCCCCCCAGCCGATGGACCGCCTGATTTGCGGCGACGTCGGCTACGGCAAAACCGAAGTGGCCCTGCGCGCCGCGTTCAAGGCCGTGATGGATGGCAAGCAGGTGGCCGTGCTGGTGCCGACCACCGTGCTGGCCCAGCAGCATTACGAAACTTTTCAGGAGCGCATGGGGCGCTTTCCCATCACGGTGGAAATGGTCAGCCGCTTCCGGTCGCGCGCGGAACAGGCGGCCACGCTCGTCCGGTTAGCCGAAAAAAAAGTGGATGTGCTCATCGGCACCCACCGCCTGCTGCAACGCGATGTCCGCTTTGCCGATCTCGGGCTCGTGATCATTGATGAAGAACAACGGTTCGGCGTGGCCGCCAAGGAGCACCTCAAGCGTCTGCGCGAGCTGGTGGATGTGCTAACTCTCTCTGCCACGCCCATCCCGCGCACGCTCTACCTGAGCCTCACCGGCGCGCGCGACATGAGCCTCATCCAGACCCCCCCGCGCGAGCGCCTCGCCATCGAAACCTACATCGCCCAAGACTCCGACGAACTCCTGCGCGAGGTCATCCTGCGCGAGGTCAACCGCGGCGGGCAGGTCTTCCTGCTCCATAACCGCGTGCGCACCATTGAGTGGATGCGCGAGCGGTTGGCGCGCCTGCTGCCGGGCATCCGCGTGGGCGTGGGCCACGGCCAAATGAAGGAGCGCCAGCTCGCTGACATCATGCGCCGGTTTGTGCGGCGCGAATTCGATGTGCTTCTCTGCACCACCATCATCGAGAGCGGCGTGGATAT
>MWEZ01000273.1 GCA_002071335.1 Verrucomicrobia bacterium ADurb.Bin018 | reverse complement strand
CGCACCGCCAACCCCGACCGGGTGAAACGCCAGCTCCAGCAAATGGGTCTGGCGCCCGAAGACTGGGGCGGCGAATTGATTTGCTGCCAGGTCAGCGCCACCAAGGGCGACGGCATGGACAACCTGCTGGAAATGATCCTGCTGCAAGCGGACATTCTCGAGCTGAAGGCCAATCCGCGGCGCAAGGCGCAGGGCTACGTCATTGAGTCACGCCTCGAAGCGGGCATGGGACCGACGGCCAACGTCCTGATCACCAACGGTACGCTGCAACTGAACGACGCCGTGGTTTCCGGTTCCTCGTGGGGTCGCATCAAAGCCATGATCAATGATCAGGGCGTGCGCGTGCGCACGGCCGGACCATCCGCTGCCGTCAAGCTGCTCGGCCTGACCAGCGTTCCGGAGCCCGGCAGCGAGTTCCACGTGTACAAGAACGACCGCGAAGCACGGCAGGTGGCCGAAGAACGCGCCGCCAGCGAACGGCTGAAAGCTCTCACCGCCAACAATGAGCCGCGTGCGCCGCTCACCCTCGATGAACTCTTCCAGGAAAAAATCGGCAGCGACAAGCGCACGCTCAACGTGATTCTCAAAACCGATGTGCAAGGCTCGCTCGAAGCCATCAAGTCGTCGTTGGAAGGCATCCATAGCGACAAGGTCGAGTTGGCCATCATCGGCATGGGCGCGGGCAACATCACCGTGAACGACGTCCTGCTGGCCTCGGCTTCCAAGGCGGTCATTCTGGGTTTCCACGTGGGCAAGGATGCCGGCGTGGGTCCCGAAGCCAAGAACAAGGGCGTGGAGCTGCGGTTGTACTCGATCATTTATGAGATGCTCGACGACGTGAAAAACCTGATGACCGGCCTGTTGGAACCGATCATCAAGGAGCACATCAACGGGCAGGCCGTGATCCGGCAAATCTTCGACATGGGCAAGCGCGGCAAGGTGGCCGGCTGCATGTGCCTGAAGGGCAAGGTCACGCTCAAGGGCCGCGCGCGCGTGCGCCGCAAGGACGAAATCCTCTACGAGGGCAAAATCCAATCCTTGCGTCGGTTCCAGAACGAAGCCACCGAAGTCCGCGAGGGCCAGGAGTGCGGCATTGTGTTGGATCGGTTCACGAACTTTGTGGAAGGCGACCTGATCGAATCCTACGAGATCGAAAAGGTTGCCCAGGAACTCTAGGCCGCCCGGCGCGGCCGCCGCCAGTCCCCGATGAAAGCCGACCGCATCACCCGCGTCAACGAACTGATCCGCCGCGAACTCGGCGTGCAGTTATACCGCATTATCAACCGTCCGGATTTCGATGCGGCAGCGGTCACCTTCACCCATGCGCTGACTTCAGTGGATTTGCGCAACTGCCGTGTGCTGGTCTCCATCCGCGCACCAGAGGCCGACCAGCAACGGATGCTGGGCATCCTGCACCAACACCGTGCCGAGTTCCAAAAGAACATCAGCCGCAACGTTATCCTGCGCTATACCCCGCATTTGCACTTTGTGCTCGACCACTCCGTGGCCGAAGGCGACAACGTCCTGGCGCTGCTCCACCAAATGGAAGAACGCGGCGAAGTGCCGGCCGATGCCGACCCGGCGGAGGAAACCCCGCCCGGGTGAGCATCATGGCCGCCTCCTTGAACCTCGGTCCGCTCGACGGTTTGCTGCTGGTGGACAAGCCGGCTGGTCCCACCTCGCACGACATCGTGGCCCAGGTCCGCCGGCATTTCCGCATTGCCAAGGTGGGCCACGGCGGCACGTTGGATCCGATGGCCACCGGGCTACTGATTCTCCTGCTCGGCAAGGGCACCAAAATTTCCGAACGGCTCATGGGCCACGACAAGACCTATGAAGGCGCCATGCGCCTCGGCATCGAAACCGATTCGCAGGATGCCGACGGCCAGCCCGTGGCTGAACACGACGCCAGTGGCATCACGCGCGAACAAATTGTAGCGCAGATGCAGGCGCGGCTGGGCGACCAAATGCAAACCCCGCCGATGGTCAGCGCCATCAAAATCAATGGCGTGCCGCTCTACAAACTGGCCCGCAAGGGGCAGACCGTCGAGCGCCCGCCCAAGTTGATTCATGTCTATCGTTTTGATCTGCTGGACTACACACCGCCGGACGCGCGCTTTGTGGTCGAATGCACCAAAGGAACGTATGTGCGCACCCTCGCGCACGACATTGGGCAGGCGCTCCATGTCGGCGCGCATCTCGTGCAGTTGCGCCGCACGCACATCGGCAAGTTTACAGTGGCCGACGCGCTGCCCTTGGCCGATCTGCTGGCGCTGCCCTCCGTGGCGGACCGGGTCATCCCGCTGGCCGCGGCCCTCCCCCTGCTGGGGTGAACCTGATGGACACCGCCGCTCCAACCGCAACTGCCGCCGCGCCGCTGGTGCTGGCCATTGGCCAATTTGA
>MWEZ01000272.1 GCA_002071335.1 Verrucomicrobia bacterium ADurb.Bin018 | reverse complement strand
CGCGGCAAATCGGCGCGATACCCCATCAGCAGCGACTGCACCACCCCGCGTTGATCCGGAAAGTCCTCCAGCCCGCGGCCCAGGATCTCGCGGCACGCATGGCGCTGCTTCATGCACCATGCCACCAGCGGATTTCCCCGCCCGTCGTCCACAAACGTCAGCCGGTCGGAATCCACGATGGCTTCATTTTCCGGCAGCGTGAACAACCCGGTACGCCGGGGCACGTTCGCCCGCACCAAGCCGCGCATTCGCCAACGTTCGCCATAGCGCGGCAAACGGCCATGTGCCGGCGCACCGCCACGAATGACGATCCGCAGCCGGTCGTCCACCCGCCGCCACTGGCCGTCACGGTTGAGCCCCTCCACGCGCGCCATCATCACCCACCCATCCGCCCGCCCGGCGCGGGGCGGTTGCGGCACCGCGTCTTCCGTGGCCACCGCCACAAAATGCAGATATTCCATCGGGCGCGCCATGTGTGCGGCCAACGACAGCGCGCTACGCCCGCCCGTCGCCAGCCGGGCATGGGCCGCCACCAGGCAAAACGTGGCCACCATCAACAACCCGACTGACCACCGATGCTGCACCAACACAAACAGCGGTAGCAAAAGGAATGCACCCACCCCCAGGAACCACACCGCGGAGACTTTCGCGCAGATGCCGGTGGCCGTGCCGGCAATTACGGCCAGCGTAATGCCCACCAACGCGCGACGACGCGGCGGGTGCGCAGCACGAGGCATGCTTTGCAGTTCATCGTCAATCCACGATTCCACCCGGACGGCTCCCGCGCTTCATGCGGTCTCTTGTACCCCACTTGCACTCCACGCCACAAGCGGCAACTCGCCACCCACAGGATGAGTTGCACTGCAGAAGCCGTTTTGTCTTGAAATTATTGCGGCAAATCCCATGGTTGAGTTGTGGGCTGTTGCCACAGGAGACTGACAATGGAAATGGGTACGTCATTCGGCATGGGAAAATATCGGTGGCGGCTGGGCTGGGGCGCCTTGGCGTGCATCCTGCTGATTCCCTGCGCCTGGGGCGCACGGCCGGAAGCCTACTTCAGCGGCACGCGGTCGGATGCCAACGTCTATGTGGCTCCCGTGGCCTCCTCGATCCACAAAATTGCCATCTTGCCGCTTAAGGCGCCGACCGAGTTGATCGGCTCCTCCGTGGCCGATATCGTCGTCACCGAAATGATGCGCGCCGGCCGCTACACGCTGGTCGAGCGCGGACAAATGAGCCAGGTGCTGGGCGAAGCAGAATTGGCCTTGGCCGGCTTGTCGGAATCCGCGGCCGTGGAAGTCGGCAAAATGATGGGCGCGGACGGCGTCGTGATTGGCACGGTGGATGAATACGGCATGGTCGCCCACCGCGGCCGCAGCTATCCGGTGGTCGGCGTTTCGTTGCGGCTCATTGATTGTGATTCCGGCCGCGTGATGTGGAGCGTCGGCCACGCCCGCCGCGGCAATGATCCCGCGGGGACCCTGTCCAGCCACGCGCGGGCCGTGGTTCACGAAGTGGTGGCTGCGGTCGTCCAGAATTGGCGCGTGCAACGTCAAGTGGGGGAAAAATATGACGACGCCCGCGGCACTCGCGACCGCCCGGATGATTTGGTCGGCATGCATGGCGATCCCGTGGCGCCAACCGCGCCCGCCTTCGAGCCGCCGCAAGCGCCGGACTCGGTGGCCATTTCCGATTTTGGCCTGCGCGAGGTGCGCTTGCAATGGACTCCCCCCGCCGACCGTTCCATTCAATACCGCGTGGAGCGGGCGGAAAGCCCCGCCGGCCCGTTTGCGGTTTTGGCCACGCTGGCCGCTGCCCGCGGCGCATACGTGGACAGCGGCACCGCGCGCGCCCCGCTGCAAGATGCCAGCACATATTATTATCGCCTCACCGCGATCGGACCCGATGGCCAGGAAAGCGAGCCCGGCGGCGTGCTGGAAAGCATGACTGCACCACCGCCGGAACCGCCCGCGGAGCTCCAGGCGCTTACCCCCGCCGCCCGCGCGGTTCAACTGCAGTGGGCCGCCCCCAGCAGCGAAGGCGTCACGTCCTACCAAGTCGAGCGGGCCGCGGCCAGCGATGAAGTCTTTGCCCTGGTGGGCACCGTTAAAACCACGACCTACCACGAGGGGGGCACCGCCGCCTCGCCGCTCCGCGATTCCACGCCTTACCTGTACCGGGTGCGCGCCATCAATCGCGTGGGCGCCGTTGGCGAATTCAGCAAGCCGGTCGAAGTCATCACCCGCCCCCCACCCGCCGCGCCGCAGAACGTGACGGCGGAAAGTCAACAGGTGCGCTGCGTGCCGCTCTCTTGGCAGGCGAGCCAAGAGGAAGATGTCACGCATTACATCATCTATCGGTCGGAAAGCGATGCCGGCGTTTTTACTTCCATCGGCACGGTCAA
>MWEZ01000271.1 GCA_002071335.1 Verrucomicrobia bacterium ADurb.Bin018 | reverse complement strand
CGACAGCTATTCCCCCGGGGGCTATGTCTGGAGCAGCACCCCGGACGGGATATCCGGCCGCGGCCCCGACAAGACCATCACTTTCGTCCCGAGCAACCTCCCCCCCGGAAAATACGTCGTCCAATGCCAATCGGCCGACCTCGAGGACTGCTTGGACGAATGCGAGGTGAACGTCATTAAAGTGGACTTGGAGTTAAAGAACACTGGCACGATTGTTCCATATCCCGAGAACGATGCCTATTACGCTCAATCCTCGTCGGCTGGCACCGATCAGCTTGGACCTTTGCCGATGGGGCAAGGTCGAGCTGACTTTCCCGGCCAAGCATATACGGCCCCCATAATGGTCATCGGAGCAGTTAGTCCGCCGTCCGTCCCGGCCAGTATAGAGTTTCGATGGAAGCGATATATCACTCGCAGGTCTTGGTATATCAAGCAAGATGGCGGAACGAATTGGCTTGTTACCCAGAGAAGCAAGAGAGGGGTGCCAACACCAGATGACGATACCGGATCTGATGTGTTTAATGATCCAACACCCAGTGTCGCGCAAAGCAAAATCTACATGTATGATTGTAGCGGACTTCTTCCTGCAGCAGGAGGAGGCAGTTCATTGTCTGTCGGCGATTTCATCAGAGAAGAAAAGGCTTTCCGGTATGCTGTTGAGTGGAGGACATCCGGCGGCACATGGAGCGAATGCTCGACCATGAATGTTGGGCAAGTCATTGTGACCAAACGGACAAATACCACAGGAGTGGTTGCGAATGATTGGGAAGACATTGAGAATTCGAACGAAACCGTCACTTTAAATGCGACTATTAGCGAAGGCGAAGTTCGAAGCATGGTTGGTGGAACTCTGCCAATCACCATTCACCCTGACGCGAATAATTAGGAGAATAACATGGACAAGATGTCTCGATTAGCGTTTTTGTTTCTACTCTGCATTGCGCAGAGCTCGACAGTCGCGAACGCGAACTCCGGGGAGAACAGCATGGAACACAAATCATTAGTGGGTTCTGGCCACGATAGCAGAGATGCCTTCAAGAAGGCGACGGCAGTGTTTGAGGCAACCGTTATGGACCAGGGATTGGTATCCCCCGGCCCCCCAGGCGAAGCCCACTATGAAGGCATGAGAATCAAGGTGACTCACAACTTCAAAGGCCAACGTCATGGGGAGATGCTTATTGATCTTTCGGTAAAAACACTCCCGTTAAACGAATCGGAATCTGTGCCTCAGAAAGGTGATGCCGTGATCGTATTTGTGGGAGGCGATGCAGTGGCCACGAATCGTGTTCTTAAGATACTGCTGTCTACGCCTGAGAACCGGGATTCCGTGCAAAGAATTAAGAATCAACCGGAGTCTGGGAAAAGCGCGGAGGACGCCTCACGTGATTAAATAATGGGCGTCAAAAGGGGAAGGGCCACGTCTAAACATTCAATATTCGAATGACGCCCAGCGGGTGGGGATACCCACGCAAATATTAAATAGCGCGTCCTTTCCTGCCTCTTCCCTTCCGTAAGAATTACCTACCCTTCCCCCTCTGCCCTGCGTGCCGCTACGCGTTGTGCGGCTTGTGAGTGCATTGAGCGTGGTGGGTGGTGCGACGGACGCAGCGCCAAGCCGCGCCAGTCTCCCCCGTGTGGACTCGCTTCAGCAGAGAGCGTCCCCGAAGACGTGGCCGCTCACTGCTTGCGCTCGACAAGTGTGCCGCTGCGCGTTGTGCGGCTTGTGAATGAATCCGGCGTCATTGATCGTGCGGAGTCCGCATCGCCAAGCCGCGCGTGGCCGCGCCGGAATGTCGGGTCGAACTACGTCCGCCCCGCCACCGGGCAACGTCGCATAACGGCGGTCGTTATGCGTTCGTTCGGTCGAAGACTCCCTCACACGTTGCCCTTTCCGGCGCACCCCCGCGTTGCCTCCAGGCCGAAAAGTCCGGCTCCGGCTGTCGCCACACTTTTCGGCCTTCCGGCAACCCTGCGGGCTGGAACAGAAAGCGTTCTGTTCACTTGGCGCTTCTCTTGGCGAATCCGAGCGTAGTGGGTTGTGCGCCCGTCTGCCGCCGCAAAACGCTACGCTGTACGCAAGGGCGACGTCCGGAATTTTTCGCACTGTGGTTTGAGACAGGTTCGGGGGGGGGATTTGCTTTATTTTTTGCATCGACTGGAGGGTGCCCAAAAGGGAGGCTGGCGATTCAGCATGGGAACGATTCCAAAAGCAAACCCAAAGTGCAGGAATTACAACAAGACCCGCCCCCATTGACGTTAATGATAATTTAACACAAAAATACTTGCGCCGGATATTGGCGAGATGCATGATGGTGATCAATGAAAGAGATGAGCCGCAGACAGTTCTTGCAGACCGCCGGAGTCGCCATGCTGGTGGCCACGCTGCCGGCGCTGGGTCGTGGCGGACGG
>MWEZ01000270.1 GCA_002071335.1 Verrucomicrobia bacterium ADurb.Bin018 | reverse complement strand
CGGAAGCGGTGGTCGGCATAATATAAAAGAAAAATCGCGCCCACCCCGCCGATCAAGCCGAACACAATCCCGCGGAAGATGGCTTGCCGCACCTGCGGGCGGAACGGCGCCTTGGCCGGGCGCGCCTCCTCCGCCAGGCGAATGATATCCACCGGCAGCGATTCCGAGATGCTGGTCTCCTTCATCCGGGCGATGACGGCCTGATGGATTTCCTGATCGGCCTCCACGTTGCGCTTAAGCTCGTTATAGCGAACCAATTTGCGGTCCAGCTCGAACGATTCTTTTTCTTGTGCGGCCAGCGCCGCGCGCAGGTTTTGCTCACGCTGCACGAGCGTCTGATAATTGTTTTTCAGCGCATAGATGGCATTGCTGTAGGCCTGGGTGAACTGGCCTTGCAGTTTTTGTTCCAGTTCCAGCGCCTGCTGCAATTCCGGATGCTGCTCGCGGTAGCGCTGCTGCAACGCCGCCACCACGCGCTGCTGCTCCTGCAATTTCTGGGAAACCAGCACCAGGCTCTCATCGTGCAGCACGGTGGCGATTTTGGCCGGCTCGACCTTTTTATCCATCTGGCTCTTGACCGCGTGCCACTGGGTTTCCGCCTGAATGCGTTCGGTCTGCGCCATGGTCAGCGCGCTGTTGAGCGCCTTGAGTTTTTCGATGACAATATTCTGGTCGTTTTCGAGCGAGACGGAGCCGGTCTGTTCGCGATAGGCCTGCAATTCGAGCAACCCCTTTTCCAGCCGCTCGCGGTATTCCTCGGAGCGTTCGCGCAGCCATTCCACGGCTTCGATGGTGGTTTGCATCCGCGAATCCAGATCCTGCTGGATGTAGGCTTTGGCGATGGCGTTGGCGAGATCGCTCGCGATCTCCGGCACGGAGTGCTCCACCTTGATGTTGATCAATCGGCTGCGCTCAATCGGCGCAATCTCCACCAAACCGCTGGCGGCATCCACCACGGCCTGCCGCGGCAGATTGGAGAAGAAACCGGGTCGGTCGAAGAAGCCGCCCTGCTCCAACGCGGCTTCCAATACCTTGCGGCTGTGCAGCGCGGTGATGTGCGTGTTGAAGTATTCCAGGCTACGGGTGTTGATGGCCAGCACGTCCTGATAGTTCAGGATGCGCGGCACCTGCGCCTCCACCATCAGCGTCGCGGTGCTGCGGTAATACGGCGTCTGGCGTTTGGCCTGAAAAATAAAAAACAGCAAAATGACCGCAAAGATCAGCCCGCCCAGCCAGGCACGCTCGACGAGGATGGCGACGGCCTCACGCCAATCCGGGAAGCGGGAAGTTTCGTTCGCGTTGTCCGCGACATCGGCCAGATAAGGATATTTCTGCATGCGGCGGGCCTATCTTTTAGAACAACACTTCCGGCACCATGATGACATCGTTGGGCTCCAGCGGAATGTCCCGCTGACCACGCTTGCCCTTGAGCAGATCGGAAACGCGCACCGGGATGGTCACTTGCTGGCCGTCGGGACCGCGCCGCACAATGCGCACGCGGTCGGGACTGGCCAGCTCGGTGAAGCCACCGGCGCCAGCGACCGCTTGCAGCAGGGTGATGGTTTCGCCATAGGCCAGCGGGTAGACGCCGGGTTTTTTCACTTCGCCCAGCAGCACAATCTGGGAGCTTTGCGTGGAAATCAGTTTGATAATCACGCGCGGGTTGACGAGAAAATCCTCGTTGAGCCGGCGGGTCAATTCACCTTCCGCTTCGGTAATCGTTTTGCCGGCCAAGGGAATTGTGCCGGCCAGCGAGTGACGAATCTCACCGGCGGGGGACAGCCGGAACGTCCCCGACAAATCCGGCTCGCGGTAAATCTGCACATCAATTTCGTCGCCCGGCTGGAGCACATGCTCCGGCACCGGGGCGGTGGTGGTATCTGCCGCCGGCGCTTCCGTGGCTTTGGGGGTCTTAGCCACCTTGGCAGCTTTGCCGGATTTTTTCGGGGCCGGCGCCGGCAACACCAAAGCGCCCGGCGGCGGCGATGTGGTCGGCGGGCTCTTGCACCCCGCCACTCCGCTAGCCACCAAGCCGGCCAACAGCAGCCACCGGCATCCGCGTTGCCATGTTCGCGTCTTCATGACTCCGTTTGTACCTCAACCGCGGGCACTTGAAAAGGACGGAACCCCGCCCGTTTAGTAGTTCCAACTGGCGCGCAGCGTCCAGCGACCATAATCGTAGGATGTGGCGTCCTCGGCCTCGGCGCCCGCGCCCCGGCTGCCATCGCGCCGCATATACGAATAGGCCAATCCCACGGAAAAGCGCTGCCGGGTCCACCAATCCACGCCCACGGAAAAGCCCCAATAATTGTCGGTGCGGCCATCGCGCACCCATTCGTTTTCATCGGCGTGCGGGCTGCCGGAATACTCCACGCGGCCGGCGGTCAGCGAAGCATTGCCGCGCAGTCGCTCGATGAACAGGCGGCGCTCCACGCTCAGGGT
>MWEZ01000269.1 GCA_002071335.1 Verrucomicrobia bacterium ADurb.Bin018 | reverse complement strand
GCGGGGAGCTTGGCAGGGCTCTCCTCCCCGCCTGTTCATAACTCTGGAGTTCCTATAAGGAAACCCAAGAAAGCAGGAACTGAAAACCGCCAACAGCCCGAGCAGCACAGTAACCACTCCCTCAAAAACCCCAAATCCCGAACTCTGAACCCTGCCCCCTGACCTCTCTGCAGTCCGCTGTGCGCAGCACGTGCATGCGAAGGATTTCTTGCGGATTTTGGCGGGGCTGTTGCGCCACCGCAAAGCGGCGGAGTGTTCAGGGTTCAGAGGTCAGGTGAAAATCGCTGAACCAACAGCCATCGAACCAAGCAAGAGCGCAGGAAGCCCAAGAAAGCAAGAACTGAAAACTGCCAACAGCCCGGATACCACGGTGGCCATTCCTTCAGAAATCCGGGACCTTCTTCGCCAAGTGTTCCGCGAAGCGTGGTTGCTCCCTGACTTCTGAACTCTGAACCCTGAACCCTGACCTCTGCCGCCGAGTGCCCTGCGAGGCGGCGGCGCGCCAGCGCGGGAAGGATGCCGGTTGGTTTTGGCGGGGCTGTTGCGCCACCGCAAAGCGGCGGAGTGTTCAGGGTTCAGAGGTCAGGTGAAGACCACCGAACCAACAGCCACCGAACCAAGCAGGAACGCAGGAAACCCACGAAAACAGGAACTGAAAACTGCCAACAGCCCGGATACCACGGTGGCCATTCCTTCAGAAATCCGGGACCTTCTTCGCCAAGTGTTCCGCGAAGCGTGGTTGCTCCCTGACTTCTGAACTCTGAACCCTGAACCCTGACCTCTGCCGCCGAGTGCCCTGCGAGGCGGCGGCGCGCCAGCGCGGGAAGGATGCCGGTTGGTTTTGGCGGGGCTGTTGCGCCACCGCAAAGCGGCGGAGTGTTCAGGGTTCAGAGGTCAGGTGAAGACCACCGAACCAACAGCCACCGAACCAAGCAGGAACGCAGGAAACCCACGAAAACAGGAACTGAAAACTGCCAACAGCCCGGATACCACGGTGGCCATTCCTTCAGAAATCCGGGACCTTCTTCGCCAAGTGTTCCGCGAAGCGTGGTTGCTCCCTGACTTCTGAACTCTGACCTCTGAAACTCTTCTGTCCGCTGTGCGCAGCACGTGGATGATACCTGAACTCTGAACCCTGAACCCTGACCTCTGCCGCCGAGTGCCCTGCGAGGCGGCGGCGCGCCAGCGCGGGAAAGATGCCGGTTGGTTTTGGCGCCGCCAAAATCCGCAAGAAATCCTCCTGATTAAACACAGGAAGAAACGGAACAACGCGAGACAACAGCCCCGGGCTCAGCGAGCACGGCCACAGTAACAGCCCAAACAGCCAAGCAGACCGCCGGGGATACAACCCCGGCCTACAAGAGCGTGGCCACCGGAAGGCCAGCGGCCAGTAGCTACGGATACAGGCCGCGGATCCGGGCCGCCTTGGCCACGCGACTCACCGCGAGGATCTGCGCCGCCATGCGCAGGTCGCACTTCTCGCGCTCAGCCACGACGTACACATCCCGGAAACTACGCATCATCATCCGGTCGAGCCGGTTGAAGACCTCCTCTTCCTCCCAGAAGAACGCCTGCTGGTTTTGCACCCACTCGAAGTAGGACACGGTGACGCCGCCGGCATTGGCCAGCACATCGGGCACCACCACCACACCCTTGCGCGCGAGGATTTCATCGGCCTCCGGCGAGGTCGGCCCATTGGCGCCCTCGACAACGATCTTGGCCTGCACGGCATCAGCGTTAGCCGCGGTCAATTGGTTTTCGAGCGCGCAAGGCAGCAGGATATCCACCCCCAGCGCCAGCAGCCGCCGGTTCGCTTCCTTGGCATCCGCCACATATTCGCCACCCGGGCAACCTTCCAAGCTGCGCTTGGGATGTTGCTGCACATGCGCCAGCACGGCCGGAATATCGAGGCCCGCCGGATTGAACAAACCGCCCCACACATCAGTTACGCCAGTAACCTTGAGGCCCATCTGGTGCAGATATTTCGCCGCCACGCTGCCCACATTGCCGAAGCCCTGCACCGCCGCGGTGCACTGTGCCGGCTTGAGGCCGGAGCGTTCCGCCGCTGCTACAGCCACGGTGGCCACGCCGCGCCCGGTGGCATCGCCGCGCCCCTGGCTACCGCCGAGTTCCAGCGGCTTGCCGGTCACCACGCCCAGCACGGTCTGGCCCACAATCATTGAATACGTATCCATCATCCACGCCATGACCTGCGGATTGGTGTTCACATCCGGCGCGGGGATATCCACCGCCGGGCCGATGATCTCGGCAATCTCGCTGGTGTAACGCCGCGTGAGCCGTTCGATTTCGCCTTGGCTCATGCGTGTGGGGTCGCAGATCACGCCGCCCTTGGCCCCGCCATAGGGCAGACCCATCACCGCGCACTTCCAGGTCATCAGCATCGCCAACGCCTTCACTTCGTCCAGTGTGACGTCCGGATGGAAGCGGAT
>MWEZ01000268.1 GCA_002071335.1 Verrucomicrobia bacterium ADurb.Bin018 | reverse complement strand
TGCAGCAGAATGGTCGCGCGCGCGGTCCGCAAGGCGGCATCGTCCGGTTGCGCGCGCAGGGCAGCTTCCAACCGCGTGAGTTCCTGCTGATATTCGCCGGCCTTGGCGGCGGTGGCGGCGGTGTGGGCATCCAGTCGTCCTTGCAGTTGCGCCAGGCGTTCCCGCTGTGCCGGGGTTAGTTGCGCTTGCAGGCCGGCGAGTGTTTTGCTCATGGTTTCCGCACGCGTCCAGTCGCCCAAGCCTTCATAGGCCAGGGCCAGCAGCAGCAGCAGATTGTTGGTTCGACCTTGCTTGCGCAATGACTCCTGCAAATCTTGGAGCGCATCCGCATAGCGTCCAAGGTTAATATAGATTTCCGCGCGGGTGCTCAACATCTGGGGTTGGCCGGGGAGCCGCAGGAGCGCTTCATCCACCAACTTGAGGGCGTCCTTCATGTTGCCTTGGCGCTCCATGATCACGTGGGCCAGATTGTTCAACAGCAACGCGTCGCGTCGGCGCATGAGCCCCTTGCGGAACTCGGCCTCGGCCAGAGCCAGATTGCCCTTTTGGTAGGCCTCCACTCCAGCATTCTGATATTGCAGGAAGTGGTCGGGGTCTTGCTCTTGCAGGCATTTCAGGCCGGCCTGCAACAGGGCGCGGTTGCCGCGTTGCTGGGCCAACTGCACCATCATTTCCCACGCCTGCGTATTGCGCGGATCCAAGGCAATGGCGCGGTCCAACTCTTCCTGGGCATCGGCCCACTGCTGGCGCGACATGTGAATGGAAGCCAGCGCCAGATATTGCCCAACGGGTGCGTAAGCCTGGTTCTTCAGTGTTTTGAGCGCTTCCACGTTGATCGGGTCGGTTTCATCGGTCAGCAGCAACAGTGCTGTCCACACGCGCATGTCGCGCGGGGTGCTGACGGTTTGCGCGCGCAGCATCTGGATCGCCCGGGTTTTATCGCCCTGCACAAACGCGAGCATGGCGCGGTCAAACTGGGTCTTGGCCTCCGGGAGGCCAAAATCCAGCGCCTCCATGATGTAGGCCTCGGCCACTTCGGGGTCATTCCGGCGCAGCGCGAGGCGGCACAGCGCCATCAGCGCATCGGTGTCGCGCCCATTTTTGGCGAGTCGGCCACGCAGGAAGGTCTCATCCACGGCATCCTGCCCCCACAGCAGATAGGACTGGTCGAGCACCCAGTTGCGGTTGTCGTTGCCGGCTTCGTCGGCATCCGACACCGCCGGCTTGCGGCGGGCGGCTTCTTCCGTGGCTGGGATTCCGGAAAGCGCCCACACATGCCCGCGGCGCATCCACGCGCGCGGATTCCAGACATAGCCGTAGCGGATGGCGAGCACCCAGCGTTCGTCGCCCAAATCCGGCTTGAGCTTGTCCAATTCTTTTTCCCAATCCTCCTGTTCTGGCAGGTGTAACTTGCGGGCCAGTTCCAGCAGGTTCAGCAGCACACTCACATTGTGGTCCCAGATTTCATGCGCTGCGCGCAGGCTGGCCAGCGCGGCTTGATCATCCCCGCGCCCCAATTGGACATAGGCCAGATTATTTGCCACGCGCGACACCATTTCGCGCAGATAATTTTCAAACGCACGCAGGATGCTTTTTTCCGGCAGCGGGTTGCGGGTCATGCGGATCATCTTGTCCCAGAAGGGCTGCTGGCTGGCGGCAAGGGCGGCCCAGTCCACACGATCGGGGGTGGCTTCCAAGCGATAGAGCATGGTGTCCGGCACCAGATAGCCGTACTCCCGGAACACGTCGGGCAAATCAATGATGCCGATGCGGCTGGGGCCATCCTCGGACATCAGCAGGTTTTCGAGGAATGTGCCGAAGTCGCCTTGCGCGAGCGGGCCGCTCAATTCCTCTTCCTCGAAAGCATTCGCCAGCCGGTTGAGATACACGGAGGAGCCGGTATGCGGCGCGCTGACAATGCGCGTGGTCAGATGCTGCTCCAGCGCCAGCAGGCGCAGGGAATCATCCAATTGGCCCGAGGAAAACAGGATGTCGCGCTCGCCGAGATGCGTGAACACCGATTGGAAAAACCGGGTGGCATCACGCGAGTAGCGGCCATCCACCACAGGCCAGTTCACCACCGCGCTGGCGGTGAATACCACAGGGAAGAGCAAGGCAATCAGGCTCATGGCGCCCCGCCGAAGGCGGGGGAGGAACCCGGTATCCAGCAGGGCATGGGGCTCGCCCATGATCCAAAATTCGCCGGCGATGTAGCCCACTGACACCGCCAGCAACACGTAGGGCGCCACAATCAGGAAAAACATTCCCGTGAGGCTCCACGGGGCAAACGCCGCGTTGAAGGCCACCGCGAAAAAGCCGGCCATGAAAATCAGGCGCACGCTCACTTGCCCCCATTCGTAGAACCATGGCGAGCGCGTGGACATGACGAAAATGGCCAGCCACGGCACAATCACCAGCGCCACCACCGGCAGGAAGCCCGGACTAAAGCGGAAATAAACCAGCGGCAAAAACTGGTCCTTGAGCACCTGCAACATGGCTTCGACCGGCGT
>MWEZ01000267.1 GCA_002071335.1 Verrucomicrobia bacterium ADurb.Bin018 | reverse complement strand
GCGCGGCGACGCGATTGCCAAAAAACAATTTTTTGGCAGCCGGTGCTGTGGCCGACAAAAAACAGTCGCCGGTGCCCGTGCCGCCGGCCAAACTCGACAGCCGCATCCAGATCAGCCAAGCAGGCGCTGAAGGGTTCATCTTCGGTGCCGCGCTCCGCACCACGGTTGTTATAGGACAGCACGGCAAACCCGTTTTCGGGAGCGAGTTGCAGGAAGGCTTTTTTGAGCGCGGAACGGTAAAAGTTGCTGCCCATGCCGTGAACAAACACCAACAGTGGCGCACCGCGACGCGGCCCGGGCCGGTAGAAACCATCCAGCAGCCGCGTCTGCCGCCCGCGATCGGCGGGAAAGGCCACCAGCGAGCCGGATACAGCCCAAGGTGTTGGTGCTTTTTGGGTTTTCCCTTGCATGGCGTGTTCCCCACTATATACGATGCTCTGGAGGTGAACGCCATGAAAAAGCGGATGATTTTCTGCGGGTTGCTGTTGGGTTTGGTTGCGCGAACCGGCTGGGCCCTGCCCCCGGTGCTGCCCACCGTACCCGGCGCGGCGCCCGCGCGCGATGTCAGCCAGAGCCAGCCCGCCATGCGCGATATCACCGCGGCGGAAGTCGAACGCACGGGCCTTCTGCCGGCCGATATCGAGTTGCTCGACAACCCGGCATACAAGTGGCAGCACCTGCAAACCGAACATTTCATCCTGCACCACGACCAAAAAATGTTTGCGGCCAAAGTGGCGCGGCTCGGTGAACAATTTTATCAGGCCATTTCCGCCGATTTGCCGCAAATGAAAGACCGGCTCTCGCCGGTGCGCTCGCATATTTTCATTTTCCGCGACGCGCGCAGTTGGAAGGCGGTGGTGGCCAACACGCCGGGGCTGGACCCGTGGGCGGCCTCGTTCGTGCGCGGCCCGGTGATGTATTTGCAGGAAATCGGCACCGGCACCGCCGACAAAATGGGCACCCTTGCCCACGAAATGACGCATCTGGTTTTCAACCGGTTTTTGCCGATCCGGCTGCCGCTGTGGCTCAACGAAGGTTTGGCGGAATACTACGGCGAGTTTGCCTACCGCGCGGCGCGCGGCATGGGGCAGGGCAAGCGCAATGCGTTCCGCCCGCTGGCGCGGTGGACGCCGCTCACCGATTTGCTGCACGCCACAAGCTACCCGCTCAACACCGATCCCAAGGTGGATGCTGTGGGGCAATTTTATGCCACGAGCAAATATTTGGTGGGCTTCCTGCAACTCAAGCAGCCGATGGCCAAATGGGACGAGTTTTTTAACCGGCTGCTGGACGGCGATGATCCCCTCACCGCGCTCCTCGAGACCTATGGCTGGACGGACATTGCCGCGCTGGAAAAAGTGTTTGCCCAGTTCGTGCGTTGAGATTGCCAGCGCCGCCGCGGCGCGCTACAGTCCCCCGCCATGAAAAAAGTATCCCTTTCTGAACTCTCCGCCGGCGACCGCCGGCTGGTGCAGGCTGCCATCGCAATTCGTCAGAAGGCCTACGCGCCTTTTTCGCAGTATAAATGCGGCGCGGCGTTGCGCGACATCAAGAACCGCATCCACGTGGGTTGCAACATCGAGACGATTGACTTCACGCTGACGACGCATGCCGAGATGGATGCCATCAACGGCATGATCAAGACCGGCACGTTCCAGTTGAAGGCGCTGGCCTGCGCGGTGCAATCCAGTAGCGGCTACGCCCTCCCCTGCGGCCTGTGCCGCCAGAAAATTCGCGAATTTGCCACCGGCCCCGACGCGCGGATCATCGCCATCAACCTTACCAAGCAGGGCAAAATCCGGCACATCAGCGTGACGACCATCGGCGAAATCTACCCGCTGCCCTTTACGCCGGCCGGATTGACCTGATCCATGGCCCACTCACAAGCCGGCGCGTTTATCTTCGATCTGGATGGAGTCATTGTGGACTCCAACGGGCTCCACGTGGCCTCTTGGCAAGCCGTGGCGGAACGGCATGGATTTGCCTGCCCTCATCCGGAGTACATCGGCAAATGCGGGCTGCGTACGCGCGCGGTAATCCGCGAATTACTGCGCTGGCCGGTCAGCGAAGAGGAAGCCGACCGCCTCGGTCTCGAAAAAGAAGAACTCTACCGCGAATGGATCCGCCGCGACGGCATCCGCCCGATCCCCGGCGTTCTCGATTTTCTGGCGGCTGCGCGCCAACTGGGCATCCCCTGTGCAGTGGGTTCCTCCGCGCCGCGCGAGAATGTGGATCTGTGCTTGCAGGCCCTCGCACTTACTGCATGGTTTCCCGTCACGATTTCCGGCGCGGATGTCCAACGCGGCAAGCCGGCGCCGGATATCTTCTTGCAGGCGGCAGCGGGGCTGGGCGTGCCGCCCGCGCAATGCGTGGTGTTTGAAGACGCGCCAGCGGGAATTGCCGCCGCGCATGCCGCCGGCATGAAGGCCATCGGGATTTTGAGCAGCCACACGCGCGACGAGCTGGCGAGCGCGGACCGCCTCGTGCCGGATTTCACCAGCTTGCAGCCCGCCGA
>MWEZ01000266.1 GCA_002071335.1 Verrucomicrobia bacterium ADurb.Bin018 | reverse complement strand
TTCCGCGGTGTCCACCCGCATCCGCGACCACGCGGCGGAGTCGTTTGAGCTTTCCTGGCGCGGCAACGTGGTGGCGGTGGTCAGCGATTCCACCCGCGTGCTGGGCGATGGCAACGTCTCGCCACCCGGCGGCCTCGGGGTCATGGAGGGCAAGGCCTTCCTGATGAAAATCCTGGGCGGGGTGGACGCGGTGCCGTTGTGCATGGATAGCCGCAATGCGCGGGGGGAGCATGATCCCGAAATTATGATTGATTTCGTGCGGCGGCTGGCGCCGTCCTTCGGGGCGGTAAACTTGGAAGACATCAGCCAACCCAACTGCTACCGCGTACTGGATGGTCTGCGGGACCAATGCGAAATCCCCGTTTGGCACGATGACGCGCAAGGCACCGGTTGCGTCACGCTGGCCGGGCTGCTGAACGCCCTCAAGGTGGCGGGCAAAGCGCTGGCGGATTGCCGGATTGTCTTCTTGGGCGCGGGGGCGTCCAACACCACCATCGCCAGCCTGATCATGCAGGCAGGCGCGGACCCGGCACGACTGGCGCTGTTTGATTCACGCGGCGGGCTGCACCGCGGCCGCGAAGATATCGCGCGCGACCCGCGATTCTACCGCAAATGGGAATTGTGCCAGCGAACCAATCCGGACCGCGTAAATGAAGTGGCCGTCGCATTGCGGCAGGCGGACGTGTTGATTTCGCTCTCGCGTCCGGGGCCGGATGTCATCCCGCTGGCCTGGGTGAGCTCTATGGCGCACAAGGCCATTGTGTTTGCGTGTGCCAATCCCGTGCCGGAAATCTATCCCCACGCCGCCAAGACCGCCGGCGCGCTGGTGGTGGCCACCGGGCGCGGTGATTTCCCCAATCAGGTAAACAACTCGCTCGGTTTTCCCGGCATTTTGAAGGGCGCATTGCTGGCGCGGGCGCGGAAGATCACCGATGCCATGGCCATTGCCGCTGCGCGTACAATCGCTGATTTTGCCGAACGGCAGGGCCTCACGCCCGACTACATTATGCCGCTCATGACGGACCAAGCCGTGTTCGCGGAAACTGCTGCGGCGGTGGCCCGTCAGGCCGCAGCCGATGGCGTGGCCCGCCATGCCGTGGATCCGGCGGCCATCCAACAGCGCGCGCAAGAGGATATTGCCGCGGCCAACCGCGCGCTGGAATTGCTGATGAGTTCCGGGCTGATTCCCGCACCGCCGGCGGACATGATCCAACGTTGTCTCGCTGCCGCACTGGCGGCCGGCGAGGCCCCCGGCGGATAAAATTGGCGGCGATTTTGCGGCCGGGGCCGCGTGCCGGCAGACCCGCGCCAACCCGGCGCGCCGGCGGGGAAATGGCTGGATTTCACACCGGGGGGCGGGTAGGGTGGGCGAGTTTATAGCAGCAGAGGCCATCATGGAATTGAGTGCACACGAGAAGGAATTTCGCCAGCAACGGTTGGCGAATCTGGCGACGCTTCAGGCGGCGGGCCACACGCCCTATGGCCGGGCTTTTGCGCGTACCGGCACGTTGGCGGAAATCCGGGCGGCGTTCGCCGAAGGTCGGCCGGTTCAAGCCGCCGGGCGCGTGGTGGCGGTTCGTGAGATGGGCAAAAGCACGTTCGCGCACCTGCAAGACGGCACCGACAAATTCCAAATCTACCTGCAAAAAAACACGCTGGGCGAGGAATCGTTCACCGCATTCAAGGCGATTGACTTGGGCGATTTTATCGGCGTGTCGGGCGAGTTGTTCACCACGCGCACCGGTGAGCAATCGCTGAAGGTGGCGCAGTGGGAATTGCTGGCCAAGTCGCTGCATCCGCTGCCGGAAAAATGGCACGGGCTGCAAGACACCGAAGTGCGCTACCGCCAGCGCTACCTGGATTTGATTGCCAACCCTGAGGTGCGCCGGGTGTTCAACGCCCGCAGCCGTATTTTGTCGTTCATCCGCCGCTTTTTGGAGGCGCGCGGCTATTTCGAGGTGGAGACCCCCGTGCTGCAAACGCTGGCGGGCGGCGCCATCGCCACGCCGTTCAAGACGTTCTACAACGCGCTGGGGCAGCCCATGTACATGCGCATCGCGCCGGAGCTGTATTTGAAGCGGCTGCTGGTGGGCGGCTATGACAAGGTGTTCGAGCTCGGCAAAAATTACCGCAACGAAGGGCTCGACCGCTCGCACAATCCGGAGTTCACCGCGCTGGAGGTCTATGAAGCCTATGGCGACGTGCGTACGATGATGAAGCTGGTCGAAGAGCTGGTCAGTGGCGCGGCGCAAGAGGTGTGCGGCACCATGGTGGTGGGGCCCGCCGACGGTGAGAAGATTGACCTGACGCCCCCGTGGCGTGTTGTGGCCTATCACGATTTGGTGCGGGAACACGCCGGCGCGGATTGGTTCGAACGCACCGTGGAGTCCGCGCGCGACTGGGCCCGCGCCCGGGAGTTGGACATCCCCGCCAGCATGACCCACGCGGAAATCACGCACGAGGTCTATGACAAGCTCATCGAAAAGAAATTAATGCAGCCGACCTTCGTGACGCGC
>MWEZ01000265.1 GCA_002071335.1 Verrucomicrobia bacterium ADurb.Bin018 | reverse complement strand
CGCGCGGAATCGCTGACGGTGGAATTGATTTCGCCGCTGGCAAAATACCGCCGGATGGGGGCGATCAGCTCCGAGAGCGGTTTGTCGGACTGCGAGACGAGATTGGCGATGAACAGCACCGCCAGCGCGGAAGATTCCGCAAAGGAGTTTTCCTTGAAATAATAGTGGCCGGAAAGTTCCCCGGCAAAGAGCGCATCCTTTTCGCGCATTTGGGCCTTGATGAACGCATGGCCCACGCGGCTGCGGTGCGGAATGCCGCCATTTTCCAGAATGACTTCCTTCACGGCCCACGAGGAGCGCAGGTCATAGAAAATGTTGGCCCCGGGATTTTTGGCCAGCACCATCTTGGCGATAAGCGCGGTGATCATGTCCATGGGGATGATGTCGCCTTTTTCGTCCAAAAACCCGACGCGGTCGGCATCGCCATCGAAGCAGGCGGCAAAATCATATTGGCCCGCGCGCACGGCCTGTTGCGCGGCCACCAAGGTGTGGGTGTCGAGCGGGTTGGCTTCATGGTTGGGGAAGGTGCCGTCGAGCGTGTCGAACAGCGGGGTCTCCTTGAACAGGCCGGCAAAGGTTTTGCCTTCGAGGATGCCCATGGCGTTGGCGTAATCCACCAGCACATTCAGGGGGCGGCGGATATCGGCAAACGCTCGGAAATGTTCGGTGTAGGCGGGCAAAATATCGTAGGCCGTGATGCGCCCCTTGGCGGCGGCGGGCGGGCAGAAATCCTCTTCTTTGACGATGCGTTCCAGATCCATGATGCCGGTGGCCCCTGAAAGCGGCGTGGCGTTGGCGCGGCAAATCTTGAAGCCGTTCCACGGCCCCGGATTGTGCGAGGCCGTAATCATGATGGAGGCATCGGCGCCCAGCAGTTTGTTGGCGTAATACGACATGGGCGTGGAGCAGAGCCCCAGATCAATGACCTCCGCACCGTGCATGACCAGGCCGCGGGCCAGCGCGTTGAACAGCGGCTTGGAGTGCGGGCGCATGTCGCGGCCAATCACCACCTTTTTGCAGCCGAGGAAGGCAAAAATCGCGCGGCCGATCTTGAAGGCGAGGTCGTCGGTCAGGGTTTCGCCGTAGATGCCGCGGATGTCGTATGCCTTGAAGATGCTTGCCATGACTTGCTCCTGTGAGGGGTTTGCTTGTGGGTCAGTGTAATGCCGGGGGCGGGATGTCGCAAGGGTCTTTGCGCGCGGTTAGGTCGTGGGGGTGTCCGGTTCGAGCGCTTGGGCGGCTTCGATGATTTCATTGCGGCGGCCTTCTGCCGTCAGCAGGCTCTTGAAGTGGGCATCGCGCAAAGCGAAGGAAATCCGGGAGAGCAGGTGCAGGTGGGTCCGGACGTTGGGGGAGAGCGGAGTAAAGAGTACCTTGACCGGACGGCCATCCAGCGCGCCAAATTCCACCGGAGTTTCGAGGAAGCACAGGCAAACCATGGGCGTGGCGATTTCCAGCACGGCCGGATTGCGCACGTGAGGCAGGGCCACTCCGTCGCCGACGCCGGTGGACTGCAACTGTTCGCGTGCCAGCAGCGCCTGAAAAAGGAAATCGCGATTGACGTGGTCCGGCAGCTTGAGCAACCCCACCAGCGCCTTGAGGACATCGTTTTTTGTCGCCCCACTTACGCGGTAATGGATGCCGCCGTCTTGCAGCGCGGTGGCCAGCGTGGGTAGCGGCAGGTTGTCCGGCTCTTTCAGGCTTTCCTGGGCGTTGAAATTGATCCGTTTGGAGGTGGCCCATTCAAACAACATGGCCCGGTTGATTCGGTATTGCCCCGCCACCCGATAGGCCGGAAGACCGCCGGTTTGTATCCAGCGATAAACCGTTTTTTCCGCCACATTCAGGGCATTTGCCGCATCCTTGACTGTCATCTGCATGGCCGACCTCCTGAGCGAGTATTCCTTCCCAACGGTATGCCCCTTGTCCCAAATTGTCAATCTTTGAGAAAAATGTGGCGCGAGTGAGAAAGCTCATTTCTTGATGCGGAACAATGGTTCACTTATGATTATTCCATGCCCTTCATCCAGACAGCGCCCGATTTGCGGGAGAAACTGAGCATTCTCGCCGCAGATGCGCAGTACGACCTGTCCTGTGCCTGCGGCTCCACACCGACAGATCGTCGGCGGCGTGGGCTCGACGATCGCTGGCTTTATCCGGTGACACTACAAGACGGTGGGCATAGCCTCATGTTCAAAACGCTGGTGTCCAACATTTGCTCCAGCGATTGCAAATACTGCCCGCTGCGCGCGGGGCAAGACCGCGTGCGCCGCTGCTCGCTGACGCCGGAAGAAATCGTGCGGGCGTTCATGCCCTATTGGCGCGCGGGAGAAGTCCTCGGCATTTTTCTCACCAGCGGGGTTTGCGGTCAGCCCGATGCCGCAATGTCGCGTATGTTGGCCACCGCGGAAATTCTGCGCTACCGCGAGCGCTTCCGCGGGGTGCTGCACATCAAAATTATCCCCGGCGCCTCGGATGCCGCCATTGAGCGCGCGCTATCCTTGGCTTCCGCGGTATCGCTTAATCTGGAAACCGCCGGCGCG
>MWEZ01000264.1 GCA_002071335.1 Verrucomicrobia bacterium ADurb.Bin018 | reverse complement strand
TCAAAATGCGCGTGCGTATCGAAGAGCATCATCGGCGGGGGCTCAGGTGTTGAGGCCGCTGGTCAGCTCGAAGACGGCCATCAGCATGCTGATGGCGACAAAACCGACGCCGACGGCAATCAGCAGCATCATGATCGGTTCGAGGATGGTGGTGAAGAGTTTGACGGCGCGGTCGAGTTCGTTGTCGTAGCGGCGGCCGATGTGTTCGAGCGCGCCGGTCATGTCGCCGGATTCTTCGCCGATGGCGAGCATGTCGGTGAACAGGCGCGGGAAGATGCCGTCCTGCGCCAGCGGGCGCGAGATGGTGGAGCCATCGGTCACGCGGTCCTTGGCCTCGTTGATGGCCTTGGCAATGATGGAGTTGCCCACGGTGTTTTCCACGATGGCCAGCGCTTGCAGCACCGGCACGCCGTTGGCGAGCAGCGTGCCCAGCGTGTGCGCGAAGTTGGCGAAGGCGTTGGCGCGAATGATGCTGCCGGCCACCGGCGCGCGCAGCAGGAAGCGGTCCTTCCATTCGCGGCCGGCGGGGGTGCGCAGCGCGCGGCGCAGGGCCGCGCCGCCGAGCAGGATGGCCAACAGCAGCGCCCAGCCGTAATGGATGAGGCCGTTGCTGAGGCCGATCAGGATGCGGGTGGGCAGCGGCAGCGTGCCGCCGAGTTCGGCGAACATGGCCGAGAACCGCGGGATGACGAACGTCATCATGAAGACCATCGCGCCGAGGCCGACGATGGTGACGATGAGCGGATAGACGAGGGCCATGCTGACTTTTTCGCGGGCGGCTTGCGCGCGCTCGTAGTGGCGCACGAGGCGTTCCAGCACGCCGGGCAACTGGCCGCTGGCTTCGCCGGCCTTGACCATGCTGACGTATAGCGAGGGGAAGCTGTCCGGCCAGCGGGCCAGCGCGGCGGAGAGGCTGGAGCCGGAGACGATTTCGTCGCGCAGGTCGGTGATGATGGTGTCCTGCGCCTTGCCGGTTTTGCGCTGGACCAGCGCGTGCAGCGCGGCGCCGAGGGTCATGCCGGAGGCAAGCAGGTCGGAGAGTTCGTGGGTGAAAAGCAACAGCTCGGAGAGCTTCATCCGCACGCGGGAGCGGATGCTTTTTTCGTAGCGCCAGCCGCGGCGGGGTTTTTCCTTGCGGCCAAGCAGCCGCGGCTTGGTGGCGGCGGGCGCGGGGGTGGGCGTGGCGGGGGCCGGGGCGGGCGCGGCGGGTTGCACATCCTGCACGGCGATGGGCACGAGGCCGGCGCGGCCCAGTTGGGCCAGCAGCGCGCGGCGGTCGGGGGCCTCCAGCACGCCTTCCTGGCGCTCGCCGGTGCGGGTTTTGGCGATGTAGCGAAACTTGGCCATGGCGGCTGCGGCGCGCGGGCGGCGGGCGCCGGCTAGGCTTCATCCTCCGACGTGACGCGGATCACTTCCTCCAACGTGGTGATGCCGGCGAGCACCTTGCGCCAGCCGTCCATGCGCAGCGTGTGCATGTCGTGTTCCAGCGCGTGTTGCTTGATTTCCGAAGCGGCGCGACGCTCCACCACCATCTGGCGGATGGCATCGGTCATCACGAGAATTTCATAGATGCCGGTACGGCCGGCATAACCGGTGCCGCGACATTCTTCGCAGCCGACAGGTTCATAGATGGTGCCGGTGAGAAGCTTGGAAATCGGGAAGCCGAGGCTTTCGAGGAAGGGCACATCCACGGTCCACGGGCGCTTGCAGGCGGGGCACAGGCGGCGCACGAGGCGCTGCGCCACCAGCGCTTCCAGCGAGCTGGAAACGAGGAAGGGCTCGATGCCCATATCCACAAGGCGCGTGATGCCGCCAGCGGCATCGTTGGTGTGCAGCGTGCTGAACACCAAGTGACCGGTGAGCGCCGCGCGGATGGCGATGTCCGCCGTTTCCTGGTCGCGGATTTCCCCGACCATGATGACATCCGGGTCCTGGCGCAAAATGTGGCGCAGCCCGACGGCGAAGGTCAGGCCGATTTCCGGCTTCATCTGGATTTGGTTGATGCCGGCCATTTCGTATTCAATGGGGTCTTCGACGGTCAGGATGCGCTTGTCCACGGAGTTGATGGTGTGGAGCCAGGCGTAGAGGCTGGTGGATTTGCCGGAGCCGGTGGGGCCGGTCACGAGCAAGATGCCGTGCGGACGGCGGATGAGGGTGTTGAGGGTGGCGGCGTCGTCCGGGAAGAGGCCCAGCTTGTCCATGCCGAACATGCCGCTGGAGCGCATGAGCAGGCGCAGGCTGACGCTTTCGCCATAGACGGTGGGCATGGTGGACACGCGCACGTCAATTTCCTCGCCCTTGATGCGCAGGCTGATGCGGCCATCCTGCGGCAGGCGCTTTTCGGCAATGTCCATGCCGGCCATGACCTTGATGCGGCTGATGATGGCGGACTGGAAGCGCTTCATTTGCGGTGGCAGCGGGGTGGGATGCAGCACGCCGTCAATGCGGTAACGGATGCGCAGGTCCGTTTCCATGGGCTCAATGTGGATATCCGTGCCGCGGTCGTGGTGGCATTCCCAAATGACCTGGTTGACGAACTTCACCACGCTGGCGTCCTGATCCAG
>MWEZ01000263.1 GCA_002071335.1 Verrucomicrobia bacterium ADurb.Bin018 | reverse complement strand
GTGGCGGCGGTGAGCAACATGGCGTAGGCGGCCACTGCCAACGCGGGCACGTTTCCGACGGAGTTGGGGTTCCGGACTTGGGCCTGACCGACGCCGAGGAGTGATTTTTCGTCCCTGAAGTTCACCTCGATATCCCATCGCCACAGGTATGTTTGAAGAATCTGCTGAATATCGGCGTCGGGATCGGTGCAAATCAGGAAGGCTGGCTTGCGGTAGAGCATTCTGGAGTGTTTGGTCAAGCGGTAGCCCAACGGGGCGATAACGATGAGGCGCAGGTTGTGTTTCTTGCCGGCGGGGCGCCATCGCAGCGGACGGATCGTCTTGATTTTGAACGCATGAGATTTGCCGGCGGCGAAGGCGTTGATGCGCTGCCAAGGCACCGTCGTATCCTGCCGCAGGGCTTCGGGCGTAGGGGCGCGTGAACCGTAGACGGGATTGCGTCCCGGCTTGCCTGCGGAGGACTCCGGCAGAAAATACAGTTTGGCGTCGGCGCGAATACGGCCGATCACAACGGTTCGCGGCGGCAGATGGGTGATGAACGTGCCATTGGTATAGCCCCCATCCACGACCGTCCACAGCGGGCGCTCTCCCTGCCCTTCGGCATCCATGGCGTCTCGCAGGGCGTGCAGGCGATCCGCTCCAACCTTGGGCAGGGCCATTTCGCGTTTGGCTTGTCGGAACCGGACGCATGCTTGTTCATCAGCATCGCGGCGGGGCTTCTGGGGTGCGGGGGCATGCACAAAGTCGATCGGGATCATCCTGGCCATCTCGTTGTCGGCTGCACAGGCCATGGATATCTGCAAAAAGCGCTGCGCCTGGATGAAGTTGACATGAAACGGAGGCCCCAGCGGATCGCGGGTGTACTTGACCCCATATGTATTGCGCCCGCATTTACGCAGACGCGTATCATCCAGGGCCGCCACCAGCGGTTCCGTTGGGCCGAGTCTGCCCGTCAGGCTCTGCCGGACGGGACGAAACAGCTTCTCTGGCTTGATACGGTCGGCTGAATACATCCTGTAATCGGCGCTCCAGTCGCAAAACAGCCGTCCGGATGTTCCCAGCACCCCCGTCAGCGTATGTCGTCCCAGGCAGAGCAACTGGCAGAGCAGATGCCGCCGTATACGATCGCGCATCGCTTCGCCACCCAAACCCCCGCACTGATTCAGGAGCGCTTCGATCCCTTCGAGGAGAAGCGCAGGTTTTTTTTGGCTCTTCGCGGATTCGTGTGGGTGGGGGTCATAGCTTTTCGAGCGTACACGTGAGGATTTTTAGGCGCAGGTACTCTTCGTCACGCAGTCCGTAGGCGCGTTTCTGGATGGCACGAATTTTGTTGTTGAAGCCCTCGACAAATCCCAGCGGCACCTTGTTTTCAGGCCGGCAGTAGGCCGCGATTCCATCCCAATGTCTATCGACCATGCGGGCGAACTTCTCGTAGGGCTTCAGACGTTGCCACTTGAGCGCGGCCTTCCAGTTTTCGAAGAAGCGCCGCGCCCATCCTTCAGTCTTGTAGTTCCACAACTGCCCGAAGGATTCCTTCAGCAGATACGCGGCGTTCAGGCGTTTGTTCGCGGCCAACAGCTTGCTCAAGGCCTTGCGTCCGTTGAGAGTCAGGTTCGCCCGGTTGGACAATAGCGTGTACTTCTGCCCCTTGATGAACGACCGGTCCCGCCCCGCCAACCGAGCGTATTCCTGCTTGCGGACCTCGTCGAGTGCCTCACCGAGGCGGGAGACCACGTGGAACTTGTCGTAGAGGATGGCGGCTTGCGGCGCGTTCCGCCGTGTGGAGTTCTCGAACGCCCGCCACATGTCCATGACGACCAGTCGCACGCGTGCCGCTTGCCGCGCACCCAGCCAGGCCCAAAAGGTATCCAGGCTCGCCTCCGAACGGTCGACGCCACCGAACCAGATCGCCCGACGGCGGATGAGGTCGGTGGCTACCAAGCGATAGGTGAATCCCCGACGAATGGCGATCTCATCGATGCCGACAACGGCTGGGGCTGGTTTTGGCGCACGGCGGAGTTGCTCTTGCATGTAGCGCTTGTCGAGTTCCTTGACCGCGTGCCAGTCGAGATGTAGCTCTGCGGCAACGTCTTTGATGCTCATCGTCCGGCACTTGCGCCCGACGTGGCGGTAGAACCGCTTCGTATAGAGCGGGTTGTCCGCCAGCCAGTCGAGTCGCTCCGTCTTCACCTTGCCGCACTTCCGGCACCGCACCCGACGGACCTCCACCTCCAGATAAATCCGGACATCCCCACAGGACAGATCCCGGATGCGCCGTGTCCGCTTGTCGTAATAGCCGCGGGCGACCGTCCCGCATTGGCCGCAGCGACTTTTTTTTGAGTTCGCACCAGCGCCACCACCCGCGCCAACGGATCCCCGAACACCCCCTTCAAGCGCGCGCGAGGTCGGCAGCCAGGAAAGCGGTACTCGTCCAGCAAGGTCTTCTTTCGTTTCATGCCACCTCATGTATCGGTTTTCTACGCCGGGGCAAAGCACGTTTCAGCCCCGTCTGCATTGAACAAAACCGTTGCCTGGGCCTGACCCCCGCCCACACAAATCCGCGAAGAGCC
>MWEZ01000262.1 GCA_002071335.1 Verrucomicrobia bacterium ADurb.Bin018 | reverse complement strand
CGTTTCAGCCCCGTCTGCATTGAACAAAACCGTTGCCTGGGCCTGACCCCCGCCCACACAAATCCGCGAAGAGCCTTTTTTTTTATGGTGACGGGGGAGGGCGGCACCTGGCGCCGGTGCGCAATGATATTCGCCTTGTCCTCGATGATCCATTCAATGACTTCACCCTTCTCGAACTCCATGGCCTCCGCCACAGCGGTGGGGAAGTTGATGTAATACTGATCGGCCGTTTTCTTCCTACGAATCTGCTGAACTTTTGTTGGGTATCCCATGATTGTTTCTCCTGTGTTAATGCCCTAGCATATATGCTAGACCTCTATAAAAGCACAAAAACACCGCAATGCAAGAAAAAAGTTCAGCAACAGAAAAAAACTAGTGCTGCCATCTAGTCAAAGGCCAAACTCCAGTCTGCGCTCAGTGAGCGCAGCTACAGGGCGGGCGCGGATACAGGGCGGCGTATTTTTATGTTGTGGCGGGGGGCGAGTGCAGATGGTCGAGAAGTTGTTGGCAGGCGGCGCGTGTGGCGGTTGAGCGGATGGCGGCGCGTGAGCCGTCGAAGTGGTATGCCTGGACGTTGATTCCCGTCGGCGTGGTCGTTGCGATATATACGAGGCCTACTGGTTTTTCCGGCGTGCCGCCGGTGGGGCCGGCGATGCCCGTGACGGCGATGGCGCAATCGGCGCCGACGGCTTGGGCAATTCCCTGCGCCATGGCTCGCGCGGTTTCGGGGCTGACTGCTCCGTGGGCATCCAAGGTTGCTTCGAGGACGTGAAGGAGCTTCATCTTGACCGAATTGGCGTAGGCGATTACTCCGCCCAGATACCAGGCGGAGCTGCCGGAGAGGTCCGTCAGGGCGGCGCCAATCATCCCGCCGGTGCAGGATTCCGCCGTGGCCAGCGTCCAGCGTCGGGCGAGAAGGGCGTCGGCGATTTTGGGGACAAGGCTTTTCATGCCGCCATCCTACGCCTGCCATGCCGTTTTGCAAAGTTTTCCATGACATTTTTCCATGACATTTACGGCGCTATTTGAGAAAATGCCCGGATAATGAAAACAGCTATTGTGACAGGAGCCGGCGGATTGGTGGGGTCGGAAACGGTGCGGCATTTTGCCGGTCAGGGGTTTCGCGTGATTGGGGTGGATAACAATTTGCGGGAGTATTTCTTTGGGCCGGAGGCGTCCACGCGGTGGGCGGTTCAGGAGCTTCAGCGGGCTTTTCCTGAGTCGTTTCAGGCGGTGGATGCGGATATTCGCGACTTCGAGGCGGTGCGCAAGGTGTTTGAGGATGCGGGCAACATTGATTTGGTGGTGCATACGGCGGCGCAACCTTCGCACGATTGGGCGGCGCGTGAGCCGTTCACGGATTTCAGTGTGAATGCCAACGGCACGTTGAATCTGCTGGAGGCGACGCGGCAACTGGCGCCGGAGGCCGTCTTTATTTTCACATCCACGAACAAGGTTTATGGCGACACGCCCAATCGCCTGCCGCTCGAAGAGCAGGCCACCCGGTGGGAGTGCGTGGACGGCCCCTATGCCGAAAAGGGCATTGATGAGAGCATGAGCATTGACCATTCCACGCATTCGCTGTTTGGCGCGTCCAAGGTGGCGGCGGATATTCTGACGCAGGAATATGGCCGCTATTTCGGGCTGAAAACCGGCACGTTTCGCGGGGGATGTCTGACCGGGCCGAGGCATTCCGGCGCGGAGTTGCACGGTTTTTTGGCGTATCTGATGAAGTGCGCCGCCACGGGCCGCGAATACCGGATTTTCGGTTATCGGGGCAAGCAGGTGCGCGACAACATTCACAGCGCCGATTTGGTGGCTTCCTTTGAGCATTTCTATCATGCGCCGCGTCCGGGCGAAGTGTATAACATGGGCGGCAGCCGCTTCAGCCATTGCTCCATGCAGGAGGCCGTGCAACTGTGCGAGGAAATCACCGGACGCAACATGAAAACCACCTACGTGGAAACCAATCGCATCGGCGACCATATCTGGTGGGTGAGCGATGTCAGCAAGTTTCAGAGCCATTATCCGGATTGGAAGCTGACGAAAAACGTCCGCGATATTCTTGAAGAAATTCTGGAGTACAATCTCCCGCGCTGGAAGAAAGAGGCTTGAGCCGCCGGATCATGCGCGCGGGCAGCTTCATATTTTGCGACAGCCAATTACTGGTGCGCGCCGACGCGCCGTTCACGCCAGCCGAGAAGGACGCTCTGGACTTATTTGCGTCGCCGCGAACCGTGGCGGAGTCGTTTGTGATGCGCCCGGAGGGCGTCACGGTCTATGCGCTTGCGGGCGAGCCGGGGGCCGCGCCCGATGGCTACGACTGGGTGCGATTGCGCATGATGCTGGGGCTGGGTCTTCCACACACGGCGGCGGCGCTGCGCGCCCTTGGGCTGCTGAATTGGCGCGAGTCTCATCGTTTCTGCGGCTGTTGCGGGGGGCCATTGGAGGAGCACGCGGTTGAAGTTGCGCGGTTTTGTCCCGCTTGCGGCCATCTGGAGTATCCCGGCATCGCGCCGGCGGGTACTGCCCGACGAGCGCGGGGACATCGAGCGGCTGGCCCAGTACATCATCCGCAACCCCTTCGCCG
>MWEZ01000261.1 GCA_002071335.1 Verrucomicrobia bacterium ADurb.Bin018 | reverse complement strand
GTGGCGGCCTGTTTCATGAATCGGGATGGCAGTCTAGCCGAAGCCGCGCGAGCCGCCAATCCCATCTTCTGGCGCGGCGGGTTCACCAGTCCTTTTCCACCGGCACAGGGCGGCCGAGGAAAGGATGCAACTGATCACGTTGCTGCTGCTCCTGCGCCTTCATGGCATCGAGAAGCATGGCGGCTTCTTCGGGCGTCATGGTGTCGGATGATTTTTCCGCGGGTTTTGGCTGGTTGTTTTCATCCGCGTTTTGGTCGGGTTGTTCCTGCGCGGCTTGTGGTTGTTCTTGCTGTTGGTCCTTTTGCTCCTCCGGCTTGGGTTGCGGTTGCGGCTGCTGATCGCCCTGTTTGTCTTGCGATTGGTTTTGCTGGTTCTGCTGGTCTTGCTGATCCTGTTTATCCTGCTGGTTTTGCTGTTGCTGCTGTTGCAACTGTTGGAGTTCCTGCTGCTTCAAGACGGCCAGCTCGTAGTTAGCCTTGGTATCGAGGTCGCGCGGGTCGAGGGCCATGGCGCTTTCGTACATTTGAATGGCCTCGCCGATGCCCGCCGAGGCCGTGGCCAGCTCCTGCGTGGAAAGATTCGCCGGCACCGGCGCGGCGGATTGCGCGTTGACCTGATGAAACAGCGCGTTGCCGCGGTTGTAGTAGGCGCGCGCCTGCAACGCGAGGTCCGCGCCGGAAGCGGCGCGCGCGAAGGAGTCCGCCGCACCCTTGAAGTCGCCCGCGCCGTAAGCCGCCAGCGCGGCGTTGTAGTATGCCGCCGCGGGGTCCAACTTTTCGGCGGGCGCGGCGGCGGCCGCGGCCATGAAATTACTGTGAGCGGCGGGGAAGTTGGTGGCTTGGAACGCCTGCGTGCCGGCTGCGAATGCTGCGCGCGCACCGGGCGCTTCCGCGGCTTGCGCCGCGCCGGCCAGCGCCAGCAGCAGCACGCCACAACGGAATCCTGTTGGCCGCCGGTTCATGCGGCCCTCCCGTTGAGGCTGCGGCGGTCGCTTAGCAGCACTTCCCACGCCAACAGCACCAAGGCGATGGCCAGCGGCCAGACAAACCGCTCCTCATAAATCTTGGCGGTGCGGGTGTCCTGTTCAGAGCGTTTGAGCTTGGTGATGCTTTCGTGAAAAACTCGTTCCAAACCGGTATCGCCCGGCGCGGAGCGCACGTAGGTGCCGCCCGTGCCCAACGCCAGTTTTTGCAGCACGTCTTCGTGCAGCGTGGTTTGCACAATCTGTCCTTGCCGATCCTTGAAGTAGCCGCCTTGCTGGTCGCCGGCGGGGACCATCTCGCCCTCCAGCGTGCCGATGCCGATGGTATAGACCCGGATGTTTTTGGCTTTCAACTCGGGCAGCAGGGCGAGGGGATCGCCCTCGTGGTCTTCGCCATCGGTAATGAGCAGGATGACGCGGTCCGCGGCGCTCTCCGCCGGGAACGCGTTCATGGCGGTTTGCAGCGCCTGCGCAATGGCCGTGCCGCCGCGCGGAATAATGCCGGCATACAGATCATCGAGCGTCATGGTGAACGCGGCATAATCCACGGTCAGCGGGCACTGCACGATGGAGGAACCCGCAAACGGCACGAGGCCCACGCGGTCACCGCGCAAGTTGCGCAGCAAATCGCGCACGCCCCACTTGGCCTGCTGCAGGCGCGAGGGCTTGATGTCCGCCGCCAGCATCGAGCGCGATGTATCCAGTACAATCATCAAATCCAAGCCCTTGCGGCGGACTTCCTCCCAATGGAAGCCCCATTGCGGGCGGGCGAGCGCAACAATCAAAAACACCAGCGCCGCCAGCCGCAGCGCCAGCCGCGACCGCGCGCGAGCGGGATTCCACGCCGGCGCCAGCGTGGGCAGTGCCTCCGCCGCCACAAGGCGGTGGATGGCGCGCCGCCGCCGCTTCAGCAAGGCCAGCAGCAGCGCTGCCACCGGCGCCAGCAGGAGCAGGGCAAAGAGCATTTCTCCGTGGCCCCACTTCAGCATGGCAGGCCTCCGAGGCGGGTATAGCCCAGCAGCGTTTCCAGTGCGAGGGCCAGCAGGCCCAGCACCAGGAACGGCTGAAACTTTTCTTCGTAGCGCGTGTACTGGTTCAGCTCGATCTTGGTTTTCTCCATTTGGTCAATCGCCTGATAGGTTTCCTCCAGGCTCTTGAGGTCCGTGGCGCGGAAGTAGCGGGCGTGAGTGATCTCGGCAATTTTCTTGAGCGCGGCTTCGTCAATCTCGTTGCCGGCCTGCATGAAGCCGAAGATGCCCTGCCCGCGCGGGCGGTCCGCGCCGGCGCCAATGGTGTAAACCTTGATGCCCAGCGCGGCGGCGGCCTGCGCGGCATCCTGCGGTGACATACGCCCGGCGTTGTTGATGCCGTCGGTCAGCAGAATCACCAACTTGCTTTTCGCGGCGGAGTCGCGCAGGCGGTTGACGCCGGAGGCGATGGCGTCGCCAATGGCGGTGGCGTCTTCCAGCATGCCGGTTTGGAGACGGTCCAGTTGCAACAGCAGCCACGCGTGGTCGGTGGTGAGCGGCGCGATGGTGTAGGGCATGGCGGCAAACGCCACAATCCCCATGCGGTCATCCGGCCGCGCCTTGATGAATTGAGTCAGCACGGACTTGGCGGCATCGAGCCGGTCCATG
>MWEZ01000260.1 GCA_002071335.1 Verrucomicrobia bacterium ADurb.Bin018 | reverse complement strand
GATCGAGCGCGGCTATCTGGAGTCGGACCAGCGGCGCTATTTCGTTCCGTGCCCGCGATGCGGAGAAACACAGGCACTTGAATGGGGCGGCAGCGACGCAGCTCACGGCATCAAATGGCGCGGTGAAGGCGAAAACCTCGAAGCCTATTATGTGTGCATCGCCTGCAATGGCGAAATCTACGAACACAACAAGCCGGCGATGCTTTCAGCGGGCCGTTGGATATCCGGAAACCCGGAGCGCAGCACGCGGGGCTATCACATCAGCGCCCTCTATGCCCCAATTGGCCTCGGTCCATCATGGTCTGATCTAGTCAAGGAGTGGCTGACCGCAGTCAAATCAACATCAACGCTGCGGACATTCGTCAATACCCACCTTGGCGAAGTCTGGGAAGAACGTGGCGATCAGATAGACGCTACCGGCCTGATAACCAGGCTCGAAGAATACGACGAAAAGCCAAAAGCGCTTGCCCGCACCGCAGGCGTCGACGTACAGAAGGACCGGATTGAGGTCACCGTGGTCGATTGGGGAGACGGCGAAGAGGCGTGGACCATGGATCACATCATCATTCCCGGCGACACGGCACAGCCTGACGTGTGGATGCAACTCGACGGAGAATTGCGGTTCTGGGCGCCGGAAGTTGTCGCAATAGACAGCGGCTACAACACCAGCATGGTTTACGCCTTCTGCGAGCCGCGCCGATGGGCCGTAGCAGTCAAGGGTCGGGCCGGGCCGAACGTGCCGATTGTTGAAAATGAGAAAGCCCGTCGCCAGCGCCTGCGCGGACAGATCAAGCGGGGATTGACGGTGCATCTAATCGGCGACGATCAGGCAAAGGCGCTGATCTACAGCCGCCTGAAGATCATCACGCCCGGACCGGCGTATATACACTTCCCGAGCGATGCCAGCTTTGATGACGAATACTTCGCACAGCTCACCGCAGAAAAGCTGGTGACGAAGATGCGTGGCACCCGCCCCTACGCCGAGTGGGTGCAGACGCGCCCACGCAACGAAGCCTTGGACTGTTGGAAATACGCTCTGGCAGCCCTACGCCTGTCAGGAATCAACCTCGAATTGCGGGCTGCTGCAACTGTTTCAGAATCCGCGAGCGGCAAGAATTCGCCATCCGTACCGACAAACCTGCTCGCGTCCCGTGCGGCAGAACTCAATGAAAGGATTCGCGCCCGTGCAAGAAGATGACTTTATCGTGTCCGTTATCGACACTGTTTCGGAACACGTGACAATCCCCAAGCCCAAGCGCGCCGATATCGACAGATCACTGCGCCTGAATTGGGGTGGCATGCCAGTGTACATTGCCGTGCGCTCGCCGATGTTGCGAAAAGAAATCCGGGAGGCCGTTGGAACATACGAGGAAATCGCCAAGCGTTTCAGCGTCAACAAAACGACTGTCTGGCGAATCCGTAAAGGTCGATAGTTGCAATTCTTCGTGTATTTGCAATCGCCACATTGGCCACAATCACGACGGGCAGTACCTGGCGCATCGGAATAACGGGAAACAATGGCATATACCACGACACAGCTCGCGGCGATTGAGGCTGCAATCGCGACGGGTGAATTAACCGTCGAAATAGATAACCGGCGCGTCACCTATCGCTCTATCAGCGATTTGCTAAAGGCCAAGCGCGAAATAGAAGCCGGCTTGATTGCCGCTGCGACGATCGCGACGCCGGTCACACAGAGCTATGTTCAGCGGGTGCGGAATTGAACGCACTCGACAAACTGATCACCCTGTTCAGCCCGGAAGCCGGGTTGAAACGCCAGGTTGCCCGTGCTGCGATACAGCGCGCCGGCGCCCGTGCTGCGGACTCGCTGAACCTTCGAGCCTACGAAGGCGCGAAGACTGGCCGACGCACCGGAGGCTGGATCACCGGAGCCACGAGCGCGGATGCCGAAGTCGCTAGCAGCGCTGTCAAGCTGCGGGATCGCACCCGCTCACTGTGCCGGGACAACCCATACGCCAGCCGCGCCCGTGATGTGTACGTCGCGAATGTGGTTGGCACGGGAATCACCGTCAAGGCTGGCAGCGCGAAGGAAGCATTCGAGCAGTGGACCACAGAATGCGACGCCGATGGCATGCTGGACTTCTACGGCCTACAGGCCCTCGTTATGCGCTGCGTTTTCGAGTCTGGCGAATGCCTGATTCGCTACCGGGAACGCCGGCCAGAAGATGGGCTACTTGTCCCGCTGCAATTGCAGGTGCTTGAGCCGGACTATCTCGACGCCACCAAGACGGGAGCCGTCAACGGCGGCGGCTGGTTGATATCTGGGATTGAATACAACGCCATCGGCCAGCGCGTTGCCTATCACCTCCACAACCAGCACCCTGGCGACGTGGCGAACAGATCGAAGCCGCTGGAATCGAAACGGATCCCGGCCGATCAGGTATTGCATATCTTCGAGCGGTTGCGCCCCGGACAGTCTCGCGGCGTGCCGCGAATGTCCAGCATCCTGCTCAAGATGCGGGACCTTGACGACTACGAAGAAGCCGAGCTAGTCCGCAAGGGAATCGAGTCTTGTTTCTCGGCGATTGTCACCACCGAAGACAATGGCGTCAGCCTCTCCGAAGGCACAACTGATATCAACGGGAACAGGATCGAAACGCTTGGGGCTGGGCTAATCCAGTATCTCAAGCCAGGGCAGGATATCCGCTTCGGTGCGCCGGCCAATGGCGGCGATTACGGCGCATATAC
>MWEZ01000259.1 GCA_002071335.1 Verrucomicrobia bacterium ADurb.Bin018 | reverse complement strand
GGGCCGCCGGACGTCGACGCCGTGATCTACCTCCTCTCGCACGTCCACGCCACGGATGCCGACGCCTTGGCGGCTTTCCGTTCGCGAGGTGGAGCAGGGATCGGCCCGCTGACCACTCTGGGGGTCCTGTCCCGGGCCGACGAGGTCGGTGGTGGGCGGATGGATGCCCTGATCGCAGCAGAGCGCATCGCCGAACGCCAGCGCCAGGATCCCGCCGTGCGTGCTCTCTGCCTCGACGTCGTCCCGGTCGCAGGGCTGCTCGCCGAAACCGCGCGAACCCTGAGACAGGTGGAGTTCGACGCTCTGGTCGAATTCGCCGCCCTCGACCGCTCGGTCAGGGAGGACTTGCTCCTGTCCGCGCACCGGTTCGCGTCGGGCCGAAGTCCGGGGCGCCTGCTGTCCGATCCGGCCGTCAAGTCGGGCCTGCTCAGCCGGTTCGGGCTCTTCGGCCTCCGACTCGGGGTCGTCCTGATCCGCGACGGCTACGACACCGCATCCTCACTCAGCGACGAGTTGGTCAGACGCAGTGGACTCGAGCAGATGCTGACCTCCCTGGAACACAACTTCGCTGCCCGCGCTGACGCGCTCAAGGCCCGCCACGCCTTGTCGTCCGTCGCTCGCCTGCTGGCTCTCGATGAATCCCCGTCGGCCCGCTCGCACGAGGAAGCCATCCGCCGCGAATTGCAGCAGAGTCACCAGTTCCGGGAAACCGTGTTGCTGTCGGAACTCCGGGCATGCGATCGCCCCGAACTCACCCCGTCAGAACTCGCCCAGGCCGAACGGATCTTGGGTGGCCACGGGGCCACGACCGAGCAGCGCCTGGCAGTCACCACAGACGGCTCAGATCACCTGAGCGATGAGAGAGCGGGCGCGGTGGCCAGTGAACTGATCGCCACGTGGCGTGCGATCGAGAACGACCCTGCGCGAGATCAACGCGTGAACCTCGTCGCTCGGGCGGTGGTCCGTAGCCTGGAGGAGATCCTGTCCCACCTTCCGGCCCCGCTCTCCGCAGCGCCCGAGGGCTCCCCGTCGCCCAACTAGGAGTGGGCTCGTCCCGGCCCGTGAGGTGATTTCAGCCAAGGCGAGATGTCGGGGTGCATCGAGAAGGCCAACGCGCAGAGCACAAGCGGGACACTGACCGCCAGCGCCCCCGTAGCGACCCACGCCGGCCACGAGTCCCGCGGCAGCAGGAGCAGGGTCGCGCCGACGACGAGTGCGTGCACCACGCAGAGCAAGCCCAGAAGTGCCCGCATCCCGACGACGCGGTTGTTGAACGCCACGACCACGAGAATCTCCAGCAGTCCGAGGGTGGCCAGCACTCCCGCTCCGATGAGCACGACCTTCGACGCACCGTCCTCGATGGCCTGGACGCTCACCGTCGCATCCCGCTCGGTCAACAGCCCGCTCAAGTGGGCCACCAGATGGGACCGGGCGATGAACATCATCAAGGCGACGAGGAGCAGGCCCCCTGCGCCAGCCGCACCGATCCACATGGCCCTGGAAACCTGCGCCGGACGTGGGACCTCAACGGCTCCGGGCGCCGGGGCGCTCACGGAGAACTCGGGGCGCTCGGGGCGCACACTTCGTGCAGGAGATGGCGTCGCCCCGCTCGAGGCGTCCGGCCGGCCAGTCGGCGTGGCTGCACTCACGACTGGCACGATATCCCCTGCAGCGAGGACCTGCCATCCGATCCACGGGCGGCATCGGAGCACTGGGCACGACCCCGATGTACGCACCAGGGCACGCCATCACCCCCGGGCAACAGGGGCCATCAGGCGGTGGACTGTCGCGGCGACGAGGCCGAGCACCAGCCCCCAGAGCAATGACAACAGCACAGTCCCCAGCACCGCGACGCCGAAGGTGCGCAGGTCGTGGAGAGCGATGACCGAGGTGCCGATGATGCGGACAAGGTTGCCCAAGGTCACCCCGACGATCACAGCCCAGAGCGGGGTGAGGAAGGGGCGGCGCCCGGCTCGGGTCCACAGCCACACCGCGACGATCATGACGAACGCCCCCACGGTCTCGATCGCCCACCAGGTCCACGTGGTGCCACCTAGAGGCGCCAGCCGCAGAGGAGGCCAGCCCTGCGGAAGGCCGAGCGCGGGAGGGATGAGGCCGAACGCGGCATACGCCCACCACTGGCCGACGACGGTCCAACTCCCGCTTGCGAGGGCCGCCAAGGCCACGAGTAGCGACGCGACCCACGGTCGAGTGGTCACTGGCGGTGTGGACGGCACGCTCGAACAGTAGCGTTCGGCCATGCGCAGGCTCCGAGGCAAGGCCGTCCTGGCGGGACTCGTCGCACTCGCCATCCTCGGTGGCGGTGTGGGGGCTGCGCTCCGGAGTGCTCCCGGGACCGAAGGCGGGGCACTCACCGACAGGGCGGGCGCCACGTTGGAGGTGCGCGGCTTCAACACGGCGAGCAACTCCAAGATCGCCCCCGACGGGATGCCCAAGCTGACCGAGGCCGACGTCGAGCGTGAGCACGTCGACTACGGCACCAACACGGTGCGCTTCCTCATCTCGTGGCGGATGGTCGAGCCCGAACCGGGTCGCTATGACACGGCCTATCTCGACCGGGTCGAGACCATGGTCGGGTGGTATGCCAAACGCGGCTACTCCGTGATGCTCGACATGCACCAGGACGTCTACAGCCAGTTCGGCGACCCGCCACTGGGTGGCAACGGCGCGCCGGCGTGGGCGGTGCACACCGACGGCTT
>MWEZ01000258.1 GCA_002071335.1 Verrucomicrobia bacterium ADurb.Bin018 | reverse complement strand
AGATGACCGCCAAGCTTGTGTTCATTTTCTTATTGCGGGGGCATTAGGTCAACCGAACACCTCGTTGTTTGTTGATAAATTGCGTGAGGAGCGACTTTCCGCTGCACAATACCATGATGCTCAGCGCTTGGCCGACGCTTGGATTAATAAATACCGCAGTGGTGAGCCCAAAGGGGTGTTGCCAGAGGACAAAACTATGACGGCGCTTCTTGAAAGAAAGCCCCCGAATACTGGTTCTGGCTTTGTTATTAGTTCTGACGGCTATTTCCTTACCTGCGCACATGTAGTTGAAGATGGCCGAGAAATTATAGTTAAACTCGCTTCCAAGACATATATAGCTAAACTAATTCGCATGGACGCGCATAATGATGTCGCGCTACTCAAGCTCGATGGTGCTGACTTCCAACCGATCCCCCTCTCCTATAATCTTCCGGAGATGGGCGACAAGGTTTACACTGTAGGTTTCCCAAATCCAGATCTTCAAGGAGCCTCCGCCAAGTATACTGATGGCTCTATCAGTTCGCTTTCGGGAATCATGGACGACATTCGTACAATGCAGATCACAGTTCCAATCCAGGGCGGGAACTCAGGAGGTCCCTTGGTGGATGCGGCTGGCAATGCGCTGGGTCTAGTTGTTGCTCAATTAAACGCTGAGACCGTTTTTGAATACACCGGCACAATCCCACAGAATGTAAACTTTGCGATTAAAATTAACTATGCAATGCCTCTAATACAATCCGTTCCCGGCTTGGCTCGAAGCCTTCCCACACCAGGCACTGGCATATCCGGCTCCAATCCTGTTGATGATGTTCAAGCCGCAACGGGATTAATACTTGTCTACGAGTAAATGCTGTATTCCTTTGATTGCGGGCCTGATCCCTTTATATATGTCTCACTAACCGCTTAATGTGCTGTGGCAAGTAAGGTACAAGAACGGATATATGTGGAATGGTTTCTTGAAAATGAGGCTATCACTCATGAAAACATCCAAAACCATGAGAATCCCGATTTTCTTGTTAAGATTGATGAACAGATCACCGGTGTTGAGGTAACCAACCTTTACCTAGAATCATCTCCCGGAAAGAAGGGGTCGAAGATAAAAGCAGCTGAGTCGAGACGAACAAAATGGCTGCGTGCCCTTGCTGCTGAGTACTATAAACGGCACCAAACACCCATACGCCTCAACCTGTGGACTAACTTTTCGTTGTGCCAGGAACTAGAAGATGCCATTCTGTCTAAGTTAAAGACGATTAGCCAAATACCATTGTGGAAGCCTGTTCGATATGAAATAGAGTTAGAAATGGGAAGGCGGTGTGTCGCCTATGTAATGAGACTTCCCTCGAAATTCCATAAATATTCCCGGTGGACATTCATCAACGATCATGTGGGATTTGTCGGGGATATATCGTGGGACCACATAATAAATGCTGTAGATAAGAAATCAGTTCGAGTAACCGATTACTTGAAGTGCTGCGATAGAGTTTGGCTTATTCTGGTAGCCGATGGCGGCTGGAACTCTGGCCGATTCCAGATACCCAATAATTTGCCCATACTGGCCGCAAATGGGTTTGAAAAGGTGTGGTTGATGGATTACTCAGAATCCATTCATCGAATAAAGGTTGAGCCCTCTGTAGAAGGGTAAGACTCTGCCAACACTCTTAAAGTATTCCACGGTATGGAAAACTATTTCTGGGTTTTCCACGCTATGGAAAATATTTTTCCACACTGTGGAAAAAACAGGCCGAATTTTCCACAGTATGGAAGATATTTTTGAGAATTTTCCACACTATGGAAAAAATATTGGCGATTTTTCCACGCTATGGAAAATTATTCCGCGAGTTTTCCACGGTATGGAAAACTCCATGAAAAGGCCGGTTTCCGGGGTTGCCGCTGCGGGCGTTGGCACTCCCTCGCTCGCCGCGCAGGACCGCGACGCTATAGACCTCGCGTTCATCCTGCGCATGGTAGCTCGGATTCGGCACTCGGCTGTTTTCAGGCTGTTTTCCTAAGGCTGTAGAGCGGAGCACGCGGCGCTCCTTGAGCACCGTAGAGCGCGACCGACCGAGGGGCCGGGAAAAACGGCGACCGCCGCAGGCGGTCAGCGCCCTCAGCCGTGCCCGCCTCGGGTGCGGCGTAGTGGCGCGGCCGTTTTTCTGGCACCGAGGTCGGGGATCCTCGCGCTCTTAGGTGCGAAGGGGGCGTTGCGGGCGGAGCGGTTTTAATCGGGGGGCTGTTAATACTTCCTAGAGGATTGAGAGGTCATGCCGCGGAGCGCCGCCAGGCGCGACCCCAGTCCCGACGCGCGCCCCGCGCGGTCGGGACGGTGCCGGGCGCGGTCCAGAGTCCGCGCCTGGCAGGTAGGCCGCCGTTAAGCAAGTGGCCCCGAGTTTCACGCGTAGCGGGACACTCGGGGCGAGTTGCAGGCGGCCTGCAGCGCCTTCTGAGGCCGGTTTTTGGGTGAAATGGCGGCGCGGGGGGCATTCATAGCCCCCAAAGCGCCAAAATGAGCCCAAAAAACGGCCTGGGAAGGCGCGGACGGACAAGCGGCGCTGGAAATCCGCCGTCCTCGGCGGATTTGAACGACGCGCGTAAGCGAGGGCGTAGCCCGAGCGCGGATCGGAGGCGGGGTTGGGCTCGCGGCGGGCTGCCGCGTACCGCATCTCCGCGCGCGCCCCCACCCGAAGCCCGCAGGGCGGAAGAGCGCGGCAGAACGCCGCGAAGAACCCCGCCGATCTTCA
>MWEZ01000257.1 GCA_002071335.1 Verrucomicrobia bacterium ADurb.Bin018 | reverse complement strand
AGTCGCGCCCCACGCGGGCGCGTGGATTGAAACTTGGCATCACTCTATGCAGCGTCAAGCAAACTGTGTCGCGCCCCACGCGGGCGCGTGGATTGAAACTTGATGGTAGTGCGCGCAGAGGACTGACTTTTTGGGTCGCGCCCCACGCGGGCGCGTGGATTGAAACATATCAAGCCGATAGACAAATTTTACGCCAAGCATGTCGCGCCCCACGCGGGCGCGTGGATTGAAACATTCCAAGCCGTTGACCAATCACCCTTGATTATAGTCGCGCCCCACGCGGGCGCGTGGATTGAAACAGGCACTCTTTGAGATTGTTAAAAATGTATTTGGGTCGCGCCCCACGCGGGCGCGTGGATTGAAACACGTTTCCATTCTTGCCTTGTCATAGCTTCCATCGGTCGCGCCCCACGCGGGCGCGTGGATTGAAACCGAAGAAGAGTTGAAATCCGGCGATGCACTCGAGAGTCGCGCCCCACGCGGGCGCGTGGATTGAAACAGGGCAATACTTCAACACTATCTGGAATTTGTGTGTCGCGCCCCACGCGGGCGCGTGGATTGAAACACGCCCCAGCGCCGGCGGCGCATTACCGGGCACGGTCGCGCCCCACGCGGGCGCGTGGATTGAAACCCATCCCCAGGGCGGCAAAGTTACCATTGACTGGGTCGCGCCCCACGCGGGCGCGTGGATTGAAACCGGAACTAAAAGACCTTTCCGAAGAAGAGTTGAAAGTCGCGCCCCACGCGGGCGCGTGGATTGAAACTCCATTAACAAATTGCATGGCTGTCTCAATGCCAGTCGCGCCCCACGCGGGCGCGTGGATTGAAACATTTCCCCTCTCCTTGCCGCCTCCCCGTAGGTGGGTCGCGCCCCACGCGGGCGCGTGGATTGAAACTTTCCATTTTCAACCTCCTTACACCTCAAACATAGTCGCGCCCCACGCGGGCGCGTGGATTGAAACGACACCCTACACCGTGTTTCAACGGTGTAGACGTGTCGCGCCCCACGCGGGCGCGTGGATTGAAACTACGCCAAGCATCGGTTTTATATCCCTGCCGCCGCGTCGCGCCCCACGCGGGCGCGTGGATTGAAACACGCCGACGAGGCCACAAAACTTGAGCCAAAAGCGGGTCGCGCCCCACGCGGGCGCGTGGATTGAAACAGATATACTACAAGCTAGGGAATCATGAGAAACGCGTCGCGCCCCACGCGGGCGCGTGGATTGAAACTGGCTCTCCGACCAGTGTTGGCGCAACCGAGCCGGGTCGCGCCCCACGCGGGCGCGTGGATTGAAACTTGCGACGGGTATCCGGTCAGTTTAATTTGCTCAGTCGCGCCCCACGCGGGCGCGTGGATTGAAACTTGCCCACACGCCAGCCGTTTGACTCGTAGTAGTGTCGCGCCCCACGCGGGCGCGTGGATTGAAACCTGATATCGATAACCCAGAACCGACCTGCGCCCAAGTCGCGCCCCACGCGGGCGCGTGGATTGAAACCAAGCCACGACTGATAGGCCGCTTGATAACGCTTGCGTCGCGCCCCACGCGGGCGCGTGGATTGAAACCCGTTTTCGCGGGCGGCGGCCGCCTTCCGTTCAGTCGCGCCCCACGCGGGCGCGTGGATTGAAACCAGTTATCCTTATTCGCGAGTCCTGCTTTCTGTGCGTCGCGCCCCACGCGGGCGCGTGGATTGAAACTCCTCCATTTCCTCGCACCGCGGGCAAAGTGTCCGGTCGCGCCCCACGCGGGCGCGTGGATTGAAACATGACTAAGCCATGATCCGTCATGACGTCGTCATGAGTCGCGCCCCACGCGGGCGCGTGGATTGAAACCATCGCACGCCCGACTCCCAGCCAAAACCCTCTGCGGTCGCGCCCCACGCGGGCGCGTGGATTGAAACCAAAACCTGCCGGTACATCCCGGCAATCTCGTACAGGTCGCGCCCCACGCGGGCGCGTGGATTGAAACCCGTTCGCACCAATCCAGACGCCCTCTTGGGTAGAGGTCGCGCCCCACGCGGGCGCGTGGATTGAAACTTCGTCTGACTTTCCAAGCGCCGCAAGCTCGGCGAGTCGCGCCCCACGCGGGCGCGTGGATTGAAACCCTGCCGTGCCGGCATACGTGCCATTGATAAGGGTAGTCGCGCCCCACGCGGGCGCGTGGATTGAAACTCGCTCTGCATTAAACGCGTCAACTGTATCTTGGTCGCGCCCCACGCGGGCGCGTGGATTGAAACTCTGCTCCGCTTTCCATTCCGTGCGATCCATAGCTGTCGCGCCCCACGCGGGCGCGTGGATTGAAACCCCTACGTCTGATATCAATTGTTCTTCTCTTGTTTGTCGCGCCCCACGCGGGCGCGTGGATTGAAACCTGCATTGTTTCAGACCTTGTGGTACAATTACTCATGTCGCGCCCCACGCGGGCGCGTGGATTGAAACTTTGCAACGCAGGAATAGCAGTCAGTAATGGCTGAGGTCGCGCCCCACGCGGGCGCGTGGATTGAAACCAGCCCGACGACAACAGCTGTAACAGTCAGCGCATGTCGCGCCCCACGCGGGCGCGTGGATTGAAACGCTACACGGATCTTTGCCAGCGCGTCATCAACATGTCGCGCCCCACGCGGGCGCGTGGATTGAAACATAGCCATCGTTCCACTCTGCAATGTTACCGACGTCGCGCCCCACGCGGGCGCGTGGATTGAAACCCGCCAGCGTCTGGTTATAACTTTACAGTATATGCGTCGCGCC
>MWEZ01000256.1 GCA_002071335.1 Verrucomicrobia bacterium ADurb.Bin018 | reverse complement strand
TGAATGATTCCGATTGCAACTATATATCCTCAATCTATCCTTGCAAGTAAAAAGCGCATATTCCCTAGAGAATACGCGCACGGGGCAAGGCTCTCTTAATCAGTGGGTCGTGGGTTCGAGCCCCTCCGCCTCTACCATCTTGATCCCCTGAAAACACCGGTTTTCAGGGCTTTTTTGTGCCTTCGAGGAATAGTGCGCAAATGGGCCTTGTCAGGCAACAGGCGGCAGCATTCCCGTTCTTGCCCCATGCCTAACTCTTCTGCTACCGTCCGCTTATGATTTACAAGCGTCCCAACCCGTTCCAACATTTGACGTGGTAACCCCATGAACCAAATCACCCACAATAAAATGGTTTCTTTCATCTGGAGCATTGCCGACGACGTGCTCCGCGACCTGTTTAAACGTAGCAAGTTCACCCGTCATTTTTACAAACCCCAGCCCCTCCGCATTCTCGACGAAATTCGCGCCGACATCCTCGCCGTCCAAAAAGAATCGGAAGGAGTTCTGGATGGGTTGCTAAAGGAGAAGACTCCATGAATGAGATACACGGCCTCGCCAAGAACATCCGCGCCCTGTTGAGTGGCTGCAAGTACGAGATCGACTACTACCAGCGCGAATACAAGTGGCAAACCAAGCATGTGGCCGAACTGCTCAACGACCTGACCGACAAGTTCCTCGACAGCTACGACTCTAAGCATGATCGAGCCAAGGTGGAAGGCTATGGGCACTATTTTCTTGGCTCCATCATCATCAGCGACAAGAACGGCCGCAAGTTCATCATTGACGGTCAACAACGCCTCACGTCCCTAACCCTCCTGCTGATCTACATCCTCCGCAACCTGCATGATGCCGAGCAGAAAAGCCAACTGGCGCCCCTCATTTTCTCCGGGAAATACGGGACAAAATCCTTCAATCTCAACGTGCCTGAGCGCGAAGTCTGCATGAATGCCATTTTCAACGGCCAGATACCCCACGAAAACGGCCAGCCTGAATCCATCGCCAACATCATCGGCCGTTACCGTGACATTCAGGAGCAGTTCTCAAAGGAAGTGGATGCCGAGGCCATGCCGTATTTCGCGGACTGGCTCATTGAGAATGTTCATCTCGTGGAAATCACCGCGCACACGGACGAGGACGCCTACACCATCTTTGAAACCATGAACGACCGCGGGCTATCTCTCACCCCCACCGACATGCTCAAGGGCTATCTTCTGGCCAACATCACCAACGACAACCAGCGCAACCAGGCTGGCGACACCTGGAAAAAGCGCATCGCTGAACTCAATGCTCTTGGCAAGGAGGAGGACGCCGACGCCATCAAGTCTTGGCTCCGCAGCCAGTACGCCGAAACAATCCGCGAACGCAAGCGCGGGGCTTCGCCGCAAGACTTTGACTTGATTGGAACAGAATTCCACCGGTGGGTCCGGGACAACGAAACGCGACTGGGACTGGAAGGCAGCAACACTTTCGCCAAGTTCATTGATCGTGATTTTTCGTTCTACACCGGTCATTATTTGATGATTCGCAACGCGGCCGAAACGTTGACCCCGGGGCTAGAGTGCATCCATTACAACCATCAGAACGACTTCACCCTCCAGTACCCTCTGCTGCTGGCCCCGCTGCGTATCGGCGACTCCAACAAGGACATCCAGCGCAAGCTGCGTATCGTCGCTGCCTACATCGATATTCTGATCACCCGGCGCATCTGGAATTTCAAGGCCATTGAGTACTCCACCATGCAATACGCCATGTTCCTTGTGATGAGGGAAATCCGGGCCAAAAGCGCCTCGGAATTGGCTAACCTCCTAGCCAAGCGTCTCGAAGATAAAACTTCAGCTCCACCCTTCTCAAACACGGATAATTTCCGCCTCCATGGCATGAACGGTCGGCAGATCCATCGCATTCTGGCCCGCATGACCGACTACGTGGAAACCCAATCTGGGTTGGCATCGCGCTATTCGGAGTATATCCAGCGCAGCGGGAAAAAAGGCTACGAGGTTGAGCACATCTGGGCGGATCATCCCGAGTTGCACAAGGATGAATTTGACCATCCAAACGACTTCGACGAATACCGCAACCGTATCGGGGGGCTGCTTCTGCTGCCTAAAACGTTCAACGCCAGCTATCGCGACATGCCCTACAAGAAGAAGCGGACGCACTACCTGAAGCAAAACCTGCTGGCCCAGAGCCTGCACGAAAATGCCTACGAACGCAGCCCGCGGTTCAAGCGGTTCGTAAACCGCAGCGGACTGAACTTCCAGCCAATGCCGGTTTTCAAGAAAGCCGAAATGGATGCACGTCAGCAACTCTATCTGCGCCTAGCCGAGCAAATCTGGGACCCGGATCGCCTGTTCGAAGAGGCGGACGCATGATCAGCCGACTCCAACCCTTTCCCTGATACTAAGACTCAGGGCTGCCGTGGCTTGGCAAGGTGCCTCGTATCGAGCACGACAAGGCCCTAGCCTGAGTCATGCTGCCCCTTCTGCGCGACGATACTCAGGTCTATAAACAGTTTGTCGAGAACAACCCCTTCCGCCACTTTGTGACCGATATGGTGTACCAGATCGCCTGCGCTTGACGCGCGAATGCCCCTTGCTTGGGTTGAGGAGACTATTCCCCTCTGGCGTCAGGGTTGTGCGGCGGGTGTGTGGTGTGCTCATTCCACAGCTCGGTGTAGGTGACGGCCTTGCCCTTGTTTTCCGGCTTGGCTTCCCAATCGGCCTTGAGTTTGGCCAGACTATCGCCCATCG
>MWEZ01000255.1 GCA_002071335.1 Verrucomicrobia bacterium ADurb.Bin018 | reverse complement strand
GTGATCTGGCGGAACTCCAGCTCGCGCCGGATGGCGTCCTGCCGGCGGCGCAGGCTGCTTTCATTGCGGAGAATCTTGGCCACGGGCGAGGCCCGGCGCTCAAGCGCCGGTCGTATGCTGGTTGAGGCCGCGGGCGAGCTTTTCAACTTCGGCGTTGGAAAGCACCGGCTTCTCGAAGCAGAAGTCGTTGATGAACGTCACCGCCTGTTCGGGGGTGAGGACGCGGCGGGCAGCGTTGGTGACTTGAATATCCGCGTCGGGATTCGCCAGGACCACCAGCGGGAACACGCGTTCCCAAATCAGGTTGGTTCCCTTGAGCCAGTTGCACAGGATGCGGCGCCCGCGTAATGTTCGGCTGACGGGATTGCGAGCGGGGCGCACTTTGCCGTCCGGCGTGCGGATTTTCCATGTGTGGACCTGCTTGCCGGTGTCGCCCACGATGGTGCCGTCCCAGTTCAGGATATCAATGACGAACATCCCGGAGGGCGCGACCACCAGGTGATCAATCCAGCATTTTTCGCGGCCGACAATCAGGTGCAGGTCGTTGAGCACAAAGTGATCGTTGGCGAGTTTTTCATCAAGCAGTTGGGCAAACTTTTCCTTCACGCCGCGGAGGTCGGCAGTGTCGGCAAGATCGCTGATTTGTTCGCGACGGCGGGCTTCATGGCCCAAGGCCAGAAAAACGAGCACGCCGGCAATGAACAGCACAAAGTTGGCGGCCGCAATTCCCATCTGGCGCAGAGCCAGGCCGATCAAGGCAAAAAGGATGGCGCCGCCCCACTCGATGACGCGAATACGCTTGAGCCACGTCAGCTCGCGCTCGATGGCCGCTTGGCGGGTGCGGAGATTGGTTTCGTTGGTGAGGGTTTGAGCCATGGCGTCCTCCGGGGCTGGGTGGCGTAAAATCCGGGTTAGTCGGCGGGGTGGGCGGTCACGGCATCCGTGGTCTTTTCGCCGAGGGCCATGCTGCGGCGGCGCTCGGTGATGCGGACGTTGACCGTCTCGCCGATGGTGGTGGCGCCTTTGACGGACACGACTAATCCGGCCACGCGCGCCACGCCTTCGGTTTCGGGATTCTTTTCGGAAGCCTCGCTGATGGTGGCGCTGATCACCGCGCCGGGCACGATGAACGCCGTGGCGTCATCCGCGGGCGGCACGTAGGGCCGGGGGGGAGGGGGGGGCGCGCTTGGGGCGGCGGCAGGCAGGGGTTCGGTGCCCGCCGGCTTGCCGGTCAGTTCCGCAAACGCCATGCGCTCGCGCCGGGCTGTGATGCGGACGTTGACGCGCTCGCCGATGGTGGTGGCGCCATCCACAAAAACCACGAGGCCGGCCACTTTGGCCACGCCTTCCTGGCCGGGACGCTGCTGCGAGGCTTCGGTAATGACCACATCCATTTCGGCGCCGGCAATCACGTGGCCGGCAGGGTCGCCGGCCTTGGGGGTGAATGCGCGCCGCAGGATATCGCCGGTGGTGCCTTGCGAGGCCAGCGGGGCTGCGCCGGCCGGTTTGCCAGTGGGCTCCGCAAATGCAGACTTGGGCCGGCGTTCCACAATCCGGACATTGACGCGTTCGCCGATGGCGGTGACGCCCTTCACAAACACAACTAGCCCGCCGATTCGCGCCACGCCTTCGGTGTCGGGATTCTTTTCGGAGGCCTCGGTGATCTGCACATCCATTTCCGCGCCGACCACAACGGGGTCGCCGGGCGGCGGCACATAAGCCGGGCGGTCCGGCGCGGCAGCAGGCAGCGGCTCCGTGCCGGCGGGTTTGCCGGTCAGCATGGCAAACGCCATTTTTTCGCGACGCTCGGTAATGCGCACATTGACGCGCTCGCCGATTTGCGTGGCGCCACGCACAAAGACCACAAGGCCGCTGACTTTCGCCACGCCCTCGGTGTCAGGATTGCGCTCGGAGGCTTCGGTAATGACCACATCCATCTCCGCGCCGGGCATCACATGCGCGGCGGAATCGCCGGGCTGGGGCACAAAGGCGGGGCGCAGCACCTTGGGCGGCAGGGCCACCTCGGAGAGCACCTTCACCATGATGGCATCCACGGCGCGGTCGCGCACGCGGGTCACATCCACAATGGCCGTTTGGCCGCGGCGGGCGCCGGGAATGAATGTGGCCCGGCCGCCGATTTTGGCGATCCCGGAGGAGCGGTCATCGCTCTCGTCATCCACAAATACCTTATAGCGGTAGCCCACGCGGGGCAGCACGGGCTGGTCGGTCACGGTGGCATCGAGAATGGCGCCTGTGTTGACGTCAAGGCCGGGCTGGCCATCGGTGACCACGACGGTGACGCGGGCGTTGTCGTGTGGCTTGCGCATGACCAAGGCAATGATGATGGCGAGCAAAATCCCAACGATCGGCAGCGTGATGAGCATGACCATGCGCAGGGGGCTCTGGGGGGTGGCGGGGGTGTTCATGAAGCTTCCTTTTTTGTGCGTTATTGCCGAAAGAGAATAGGTGCGGCCATCCGCTTTGACAAGGAAAAGAGCGCCGCGAATCAGTTGAGAAACCCACGGGGATGAAGTAGATTAACCTGATGATTTGATAAAACCGTTTTACCCCGCGGAGTCGCCGGGGGCGCACGGTTGTCGCGCGCGCGAACGATTTGGAAAGGATTGTGTTGGCACATGTTGGCGGTTGAACAAAAGCAGTGGCTACGGGAACGGATCGTCCCCGCGGAAATCGAGAAATACCTGCCCGCGGATGGGCAGGATTTCATCAACGATGCCGACATTGAGCGCCTCTTGG
>MWEZ01000254.1 GCA_002071335.1 Verrucomicrobia bacterium ADurb.Bin018 | reverse complement strand
TGGCCTCTTCCCATGCGGGGAGGAATCGGGTATAGGTTTTCCACAGTGTGGAAATATTTTTTCCACAGCGTGGAAGACTTTTTTCCACGCCATGGAAAAGTGGAGCTTTTATGAAGTGGACAACCAGATGTTGGGCGGCCTTGTTGGCCTTGGCGTTGGCCGCCGCGCCGGTGTGCGGGGCGCCGGCGATTGTGCACGATCCGATCAAGGTGGCGGTGAAGGGCCAGCCGCTTGGTGTGCGGGCCACCGTCCGCGACGCGGCGGCGCGGGTGGAGGGGGTGTCGCTGTTTTATGCGGCATCGCGCGGGATGACGCCGTTTCGCGTGCCGTTGACCAGTTCGGGCGCGGGCACCTGGTATGGCACGATTCCGGGCCACATGATCGGTCCCGGCACGCAGTTGTTCTATTATATTCAGGCCGAAAACGCGGATGGCGAATCGCGCGAAACGGAATGGCAGACGGTGAAGGTGGTCGAGTCCGGCGTGGCGCCGGAGGCGATTCCCGCCGCGAGCACCGTGGCACAACAGGCGCAGCAGCAAATGGCTGGCCCGGCCACGGCGCAACCGCCGGCCGCCCCGCCGAAGTCCGGCAAATCCAAGTATCTGCTGCCGGCGGCAATCATCGTGGGTGGCGCGGCGGCGGTGGGGGGGGCGCTGGCAATTGCCAGCTATAACAGCGGCAGCAGCAGCGGCGAGGAGCCCAACCCGGCCGTGGCCGGCAACTATGGCGGCAGTTACGACATCTGCTTCCACGCGGCGGCCACGACAAACAACCCGACGCCCGCGCCGGTCTGCGACGCGGGGCTCGTGAATATCTATGTGACCAACGGCACCGCGCAGATTGTCGGGCTGTGGGGCGCGGAAGTGCTCAGCGGCCCGGTGAACGGCAACGTGTTCACCATCGTCAAGGAAACCAGCGCCACGGCCAAGTTCCCGAGTGCGCACCTGATCGCCGCCGGCGAGTTTGCCGGCCACTCGGCCACGGTGCGCATTGACGGTTATTCCACCGATCCGCTCCAGCCCGGCAACTTTGGCGGGCGGTTGCAAACCACCAAGAGGTAGGCCGTGTCGCCGGCGTTTCACGATTTGGCCACCACGCGGCGCAGTGTGCGCGCCTACAAGGCGGAGCCCGTGCCGGAAGCGCTGCTGCAAACGGTGCTGGAGGCGGGGCGGTTGGCGCCGTCGGCCTGCAACAAGCAGCCCTGGCGCTTCATTGTGGTGCGCAACGAAACCACGCGGCGCGCGCTGGGCGCGGCCTACGCGCGCGAATGGTTCTGGAAAGCGCCGGTGATCATTGTGGTGTGCGTGGTGCCCGGCGAGGCTTGGACGCGCTCCTATGACGGCAAAAATTATGCGCTGGTGGATGGCGCGCTGGCGATGGACCACCTGATGCTGGCCGCGGCGGAAGCCGGGTTGGGTACGTGCTGGGTGGGCTCGTTCGATCCGGCGGCGGTACGCACCACGCTGGGCCTGCCGGATGGCGTGGAAGTGGTGGGCATGACGCCGCTGGGCTTCCCCGACGTGGAGCCCAATCCGCGCCCGCGCTCGCGCCGGCCCCTCGGCGAAACTGTGATGAAGGAGCGCTGGGGCTGAGTTCCCCGACGGGCGATCGTGGCCGGATTTGAACTGGTAGCGGACTTTCAGCCCACCGGCGACCAGCCGGAGGCCATCGCCGCGCTGGTGGCCGGCTTTCGGGAGGGGGCGCACTATCGCACGCTGGAGGGGGTGACCGGCTCCGGCAAGACGTTCACGATGGCCAACGTGATTGCGCAACTGAACCGGCCCACGCTGGTGATCTCGCACAACAAAACGCTGGCCGCGCAACTCTACGCCGAGCTCAAGGAATTTTTCCCGCGCAACGCTGTGGAGTATTTCGTGAGCTATTACGACTACTACCAGCCCGAAGCCTACATTCCGCAAACGGACACCTATATTGAGAAGGATGCGAGCATCAACGAGGAGATCGAACGCCTGCGTCTCGCGGCGACGGATGCGCTGATCAACCGCGAGGATGTGGTCATCGTGGCCTCTGTCTCGTGCATCTACGGCCTGGGCTCGCCCGAGGATTACCGCGGGATGCTGGTGACCCTGCGCGCGGGCGAAGAGTTCGCGCGCGAGGACATCATGCGCAAGCTGGTGGATGTGCAATACACCCGCAACGATATTTCCACGCTCCCGGGCACGTTTCGCGCGCGCGGCGACACGCTCGACATTTTTCCCGGCTACAGCCAGGACGGCGTGCGCGTGGAGTTTTTCGGCGACCGCATCGAAAGCCTGCGTCGCATTGATCCACTGACCGGCAAAACCCTCCAGCATTTCGAGTACACCACGATTTCGCCGGCCAAGCACTTCGTGATGCCCGCGGAAAAAATCGCCCCGGCCGTCACGCGCGTACTGGCGGAAATGGAGGCGCGGGTGGCGGAGTTGGAAGCCCAGAACAAGCTCCTCGAAGCCCAGCGCCTGCGGATGCGCACCACCTTCGACATGGAAATGCTGCGCGAGGTCGGCTATTGCAGCGGCATCGAAAATTATTCCGGCCCGCTTTCCGGCCGTCCGCGCGGCTCGCGGCCCTACACGCTGATGGACTTTTTCCCGCGCGACTTTTTGACGGTGATTGATGAGTCGCACGTCACGCTGCCGCAAATCCGCGGCATGTTTAACGGCGACCAGGCCCGCAAGCGCACGCTGGTGGAGCACGGCTTCCGGCTGCCCTCCGCGCTCGACAACCGGCCGATGAGCTATGACGAATTCATGGGGCTGACGAAC
>MWEZ01000253.1 GCA_002071335.1 Verrucomicrobia bacterium ADurb.Bin018 | reverse complement strand
AGGAAAGGAGCCAAACGATGTCGTCTTCGCCCATTGGGCTTTCGCATGGTTACCGCAAGATGCTGTCGTTTGGCTTCACCTGTTTGGTGTATCACGGCACCACGCGGTTTTGCCGCCGGGTCTATCCCTGGCAGGCCGATCCGCTGGGCAAGACCAGCGGCCAGATGATTGGCGCGGCGCGTTCCGCCCGGCAAAACATGGTGGAGTCTTCGGCGCGCGCCGGCACATCCAAGGAAACCGAATTGAAGCTGCTCGACGTAGCCCGGGGCAGTTTGGAAGAGCTGCTTGGCGACTACGAAGCCTTCTTGATTGATCACGACCAAGAAGTCTGGTCCATCCACGATGAACGATGGAAGACAGTCAATGCGTTGCCGCTCGATCCGTTTGAATACTCGGACGACAGTTTGCATGAGTTCAGCCGTCACATCATCGCCATGCGCCAGCGTTTCGCCCCTTGGTTGGAGCATGATGACCCGGTCATTGCCGCCAATTCGCTGATTGTCATCATCCGCCGTGCCGCCCAGCTTCTCCGCCGGCAGATGGAAAAAACTGCTGAAGAGTTTGCCGGTGCAGGAGGCTTCCGCGAACGCATGAGCAAATTACGTCTCGAACAGCGGGAACGGGTTGAAGCCCATAAGCCCCAGCCACCGGCTTGTCCGGCTTGCGGCAAACCCATGGTCAAGCGGCGGGCCAAAACCGGCCCCAGCGCCGGCAAAACCTTTTGGGGCTGCGCCGATTTCCCCGCCTGCAAAGCCATTCAAGAGATTCAGAAATGAACCCGACCGGCGACAAACGACGGACGACAGTCGGTGTGTCGGTGGTCGCTTGTCGAGCGGGGTTATCCACGGCAACCTGTTTTTTCTCTGCGGGGTGAGTGATGTATCCGGAAGCTGATCTCCTGCCCCTCTCGGCCCTGCAGCATCTGCTGTATTGCGAGCGCCAATGCGCTTTGATTCATATTGAGCAAATCTGGACCGAGAATCGCTTCACGGCTGAAGGGCGGCTGGCGCACGAAAAAGTGCATAGCGCAGGCCAGGAGGTTCGCGACGGTGTGCGCACGGTCCGGGATTTGACGTTGCGCTCGTTGCGGCTGGGGTTGGTGGGCAAGACGGATGTGGTGGAGTTTCGTGATGGCGTGCCCTATCCCGTGGAGCACAAACGCGGGCGCGACAAGGCGAACGACTGCGACCGGGTGCAGCTTTGCGCCCAAGCTTTGTGCTTGGAAGAAATGTTGGGCATTACCGTACCCGAGGGGGCCATTTTTTATGGCCAGCCCCGCCGCCGCACTGTCGTGCCGTTGGATGCCACCCTGCGCCAAAAAACAGAGGAGGCCGCCGCCCGGCTCCATGCTCTATTTGATGCACGCGTGACTCCGCCCGCGGTCTATGACAAACAAAAGTGCGAGCCCTGCTCTTTGTTGAATGAATGCCAGCCCCGGGCCGGCAGAAATGTCACCCGCTACCTTCAGGAGGCGCTGCAATGAAGCAATTGCTGAACACGCTCTACATCACCACACAGGGCAGCTATCTGCGCAAGGAAGGCGAAACCATCGTGGTGGAGGCCGAACAGGAAGTGCGCGCTCGTTTGCCCATCCACAACATCGGCGGCTTGGTGTGTTTTGGCAATATCCTGTGCAGTCCGTTTTTGCTCGGGCATTGCGGCGAAAATGGCGTGGCGGTCAGTTTTTTGACGGAGTATGGCAAGTTTTTGGCCCGGGTGGCGGGCCCGCAATCCGGCAATGTCCTGCTGCGTCGTGAACAATACCGCCGGGCGGACAACCTAGATCAATCGGCGGAATTGGCCCGGATGTTTGTCTTCGGCAAAGTCAACAACTGCCGGACAGTGTTGCAGCGCCATTTGCGTGACCATCCCGATACCCCGGACAATGGTCTGGTGGAAGCGCTGGTTGTCCGCTTGCAGCAGATGTTGACGCGGTTGCAAACGCCACTGGCGCTGGATGAAGTGCGCGGACTGGAAGGCGATGCCGCCCGTGCCTATTTTGGCGTGTTCAACGTGCTGTTGAATGCCGCCAGTGGTTTTGAATTTCACGAACGAAGCCGCCGGCCGCCGCTGGACCCCATCAACGCCCTGCTGTCCTTTCTATACACCCTGCTGGCTCACGATTGCCGTGGCGCGTGCGAAGCCGTCGGCTTGGACCCCCAAGTGGGTTTTCTGCATCGCGACCGCCCCGGCAGACCCGGACTGGCGCTGGACTTGATGGAAGAATTCCGGCCCTTCCTGGTGGACCGCCTTGTTTTCACGCTCATCAACCGCCAGCAAATTACCCCCAAGGATTTTGAAACCTCGGAAACCGGCGCCGTTCTGCTCAAAGAAAAACCGCGCAAATTGGTTTTGCAATCGTGGCAGGAGCGCAAATTGGACAGCCTGACTCATCCTTTCCTCAATGAAAAAATGGCGGTGGGTTTATTGCCGCACGCCCAAGCCCAACTGCTGGCCCGCCATCTGCGGGGCGACACCGATCTCTACCCGCCCTTCCTGTGGAAATAGGCCATGATGGTGCTCGTCAGTTATGATGTTTCCACGATAGACAAGCGGGGGCAGGCCCGGTTGCGCAAAGTGGCCAAAGTGTGCGAGGACTACGGTGTTCGAGTGCAAAATTCCGTGTTTGAATGCGTGGTGGATCCGGCCCTGTGGGTGGCCTTTAAGGCCCGATTGGAAAAAATCTACGATCCCGAACAAGACAGCCTGCGTTTTTATTTTCTTGGTTCCAACTGGGGAAAACGAATCGAACATCTCGGCAAAACAAAAGGGTT
>MWEZ01000252.1 GCA_002071335.1 Verrucomicrobia bacterium ADurb.Bin018 | reverse complement strand
CCACTTTGTAAGGGATCAACCTTGTGCTTCATGATGAACATAACCCTTTATTAATCATAGAGTTATGATGTATAAGGATCCCAGAAATGTCAAGCAGAAAAACAACGTATTTTCCCCTGCCGCAACGCATTATATCGAAATATGACTTTTGTCGGCGCCACCACGCTGTGGAAATATATTTTCCACACTGTGGAAAAATAAGGGCCGCAGCGCCCGGATTTTTCCACACTATGGAAAAACTTTGCGCGATTTTTCCACACAATGGAACAACTTTGGGGCCACTTTTCCACACTGTGGAAAAATGGGGCGGATTTTTTCCACGCTGTGGAAAAAAGTTTTCCACACTGTGGAAAAGGTTGCGGGCGGCCGGAGCCCGCCATGGAAAAAGGGGCCTCACATCAGCAGGCGGCCCTTTCCGGTCGGACCGCAGAAGCGACCGTTGCGCACCATGATGGCGCCGCGGACGGTGACGACTTCCGGCGCGCCTTGCACGGCAAAGCCTTCGTAGGGGTTGTAGTCGGTGTCGAGGCTTTGGGTTTGTACCGAGATGGTGCGGCGGGCGGCGGGGTCCCAGACGACGAGATCGGCATCGAAGCCGGGGGCGATGCCGCCCTTGCGGCCCCAGAGGCCGAAGATTTTGGCGGGGTTTTCGGCGGCCACTTGCACGAGGCGTTCCAGCGTGATGCGCCCGCCGACCACGCCGGCGGTGTAGGCCAGCGCCATGCGCTCTTCCACGCCGGCGATGCCGTTGGGGATTTTGGTGAAGTCGCCACGGCCCATGGTTTTTTGGTCATGGAAATCGAAGGGGCAATGGTCGGTGCCGAGGGTGTCAATCCGGCCATCGGCCAAGCCCTGCCAGAGGGCTTCCTGATCGGCCTTGGTGCGCAGCGGCGGCGAGAGCACCCACTTGGCGCCTTCAAAGTCGGGGCGCGCGGCGTAGGATTGATCGAGCGTGAGATACTGGATCATGGTCTCGATGTTGAGCTGGGCGAGTTTGTCGCGGAAGCGGTCGGTCATGCTGAGGGCTTCGGCGCAGCTCAAGTGGACCACGTAGGCCTTGGCGCCGGCGGCCGCGGCAAAGGTGAGGAACTTGCACACGCCCTCGGCTTCCACCATGGGCGGGCGGCTGGGTTCGTGCCATTCAGGGCCGGTTTTGCCGGCGGCGAGCAGTTGCTGCTGGAGGAAGGGAATCAGTTCGGCGTTTTCGCAGTGGGCCATCACCACCAGCCCGTTGGCGGCGGCGAACTGCAAGATGCGCAGGAGGTCTTCATCGGGAATGGCGAGGGCGGGTTTGTAGGCCAGATAGATTTTGAGCGACTTGAGGCCGCGCGCCACGAGGCGTTCGAGCTGGCGTTGCAATTCGGAGTCGAAGCGGCGGACCATCAGGTGGAAGGCATAATCGCACGAGGCTTGCCCGTCGGCCTGCGCGGACCAAGCGGCCCAGGCTTCGTCGAAATCCTTTTCGCGACCGGCGCCGGCGAAGTCCATCAGGCAGGTGGTGCCGCCAAGGAGCGCGGCGCGCGTGCAGTTGGCAAAATTGGATTTGGCCGTGACGGTCGTCAGCGGCAAATAGGCGTGGACATGCGGATCAATGAAGCCCGGCAGAACCAGCTTGCCAGTGGCGTCCACCACGGTGGCGTCCGGCGGCGCAGGCAAATCGGGCGCGACTTGCGTGATGGTTTCGCCGGCGCACCAGACATCCGCGCGCTGCCGCCCCCGCCCCGTCACTACCTCGCCGCCACGGATCAGCAAGCTCATGGCTCCCCCGCCTATTTGCGCACGACTTTGGTGATGCGGTTTTTGGCGTCCACTTTGACCACGCGGGCCTTGTGGGCTTTGGCTTCGTCGTCGGCCAGCAGGGCGTAGGCGGCCACGATGATGATGTCGCCCTTGTAGGCGAGGCGGGCGGCGGGGCCGTTGAGCATCATTTGGCCGGTGCCGCGCTTGCCCAGGATGGCATAGGTGATGAAGCGCTCGCCGTTGTTGAGGTTGAGCACCTGCACTTGTTCGCCGGGCAGGATGTCGGCCGCCTCCAGCAGGATGGGATCAATGGCGACGCTGCCCTCGTAATCGAGCTCCAGGCCCGTCACGGTGGCCCGGTGGATTTTCGATTTTAGCATGATCCGTTGCATGGAGACGTCCTTTCCTATGGAAACCGTACTGTATGCCAGTTGCCCCCGCCACTTCAAGACAACGGTTTGGCGCGGGGCCGGGCCGGCAAACGCACGGCGTTACCGGAGGAGGCCGGCTTGGCGCAGGAGCGCCTCGGCCTGGGGAACATCGGCGGGTGAATCCACGCCAATGCCGACATGGTCGGTTTCCAGAACGGCCATGCGGCAGCCGATGGCCAGCGCACGCAATTGCTCCAGCTTTTCCAGATTCTCCAGCGCGCCGGGCGGTTCCCGCACCAGCCGTTCGAGGAAGGCGCGCTGGTAGCCATAGATGCCGATGTGCCGCCAATGCTGGCCGGGCACGGGCGCAAAGTCCGGCGCCGCGCCGCGCACGAAGGGAATTACGGCGCGCGAAAAATAGAGCGCGCGGCCGGCGGCATCGCGCACCACTTTCACCACATCGGGATTATGCAATTCCTTGGCGCTGCGGATGGGCGCTGCGGCGGTGGCCATGTCCCAGCGCGAATCATCAGCGAGCGTGGCAGCAATGCGGTCAATCAGCGCGGGATCAATCAGCGGCTCGTCGCCCTGGATATTGATGACGTGGGGCGCGTCCAGTTCCCGGATGGCCTCCGCGATGCGGTCGGTGCCGGACGGATGGTCGGCGCGGGTCATGGCCACGCGGACATCCAGCGCGCGC
>MWEZ01000251.1 GCA_002071335.1 Verrucomicrobia bacterium ADurb.Bin018 | reverse complement strand
CGCTTTGACCGCATCGGCAGCCTGCTGGTGACGGAAACCGCCGCCAACCTCAAGCGCATCGCCGAAATCCTTGCGCTGGTGGACCAGCCCACCGAGCTGAAAGTGGAAACGCGCGTCTATGAAATCCAGCACGCCAAGGCCGCCGACATCGCCGCGCGCCTTAATGAGCTGATCAGCGGCAGCCAGGGCGACAAGCCGGAAGAAGTGCCGCAGGTCGCGCAGGCGCCCGCCGCCACCATGGTGCGCCGCCCCGCCAACATGATCCGCGCCCGCCAGCCCATCCCGCAGCCGGAAGTCGCCATGCCCGACAGCGCCGCGCTCGAAGCCGCCATGGCGGAAAAAGGCATAATTCAGGGGAAGGTGAAAGTGCTGGCCGACGAACGTACCAACATCATCATCGTCATTTCGCGGCCGTCCAACTTCACGTTCTTCGACAAGATCGTGGCGGTGCTCGACCGCACCGTGGAGCCGGAAGTGATTGTGCAGGTCGTCGCGTTGGAGTTCGCCGACGCCGAAGAAATGGCCAGCCTGCTCAATGATTTCATTGGCGCGGCCAAGGCCGAGAGCGAAACCGCCAAGCCCGGCGAAAGCCGCGACAGCACCGATGGCCGTGCCCGTGCACTGGAAGATTTTGTCCGCGCCCGCGCCGCCGCCGCCGACCGTGTGCGGCAGGCCGCCGGCGAAGCGGCGGTCAGCAAGATCGGCCAGCTTTCGGCCAACACCAAGATTCTGGCGGACAAGCGCACCAATACGCTGCTGCTGATGGGCACCAAGGGCGATATCGGCGCGCTGCAGGACGTCATCCGCAAAGTAGACATCATGCTGGCGCAGGTGTTGATCGAAGCCGTGATCCTGGAAGTGAACCTCAACAACAACACGGCCTACGGCGTCAACTGGCTGCAGAAGTCCATGACCGCCTACAACCAGCGCATGGCCGGTGCCAATGGCGGCGTGAGCGTGCGCGAGCCGATCACCTCGTGGGGCGGCCACTTCGGCAACAACAACTTCTCCTCCGTCGCCGGCGACACCGTCACCCGCGCCTTCGGCGGCGGCACGGGGTTGAGCTACTTCTTTACGTTTGCCGATCTCAACATTGACGCGGTGCTCAACATGATTGCCACCTCCAGCGAGGGGCGCGTGCTAGCCACGCCCGTCATCCTCACCACCGACAACACCGAAGCCAGCATCATGAGCGGCCAGCAGATTCCCATCCGCACGGGCGACACCACCAGCGGCGGCACCATTCAGTCGGACTACGAATACAAGAACGTCGGCATCCAGTTGAAGGTCAAGCCACGGATCAATCCGTCGCGTTACGTCACGCTGGAAATCACGCAGAACGCCGACACGCTCGGCGACAGCGTGGATGTCGGCAACAACGGCAAGATGCAGGCCATCAACAAGCGCGAAATCACCGCCTCCATTTCCGTGCCGAGCCGCTCGACCATCGTGCTGGGCGGCTTGGTGCAAACTGATTATCAGAACGCCAACACGCGCGTGCCGATTCTGGGCAGCATTCCGCTGCTCGGCGCGCTGTTCCGCAGCGAGGACACCACCCGCCACCGCACCGAGCTGCTGGTGCTCATTACCCCCTACGTGCTGATGACCCCCGCCGAAGCCCGCGCCGAAACCGAACGCCTCCACGGCGCCTCGAATGTCGCCGCCGAGGATTGGTATCGCGGCTGGTCGGACAGCTCGCTGGCGCCGTTCTCCCCGCAGCGCCTGCGCGAAATGAAGCAGGAAGAAAGCCGGCAGGCGCGTGCCAAACTGACCACCAGTGGCGAGCAGGCGCCCCCCGTGGCGCTGATCGAGCCCGCGCCGCCCATGCCCAAGCCGACGCCCGATGCCCAAGACCCCGAAACCTTTGGCCGTGAAATCGAACGCGCCATGAGCGCGCTGGCCCAGCAGCAGGAGGCTGACGCCGGCCTCGCGCCGGCGGACGATACGCCGCTGCCCGCGCCGGAAGAACCCGCCGCCGCGCCCTATGTGTTCGATCCCGCCGTGCCCGCCGAGCCAGCCACCCGGCCCGCGCCGGAAAAACCGCCCCGCAAATCGCGGCTGTCCCCGGCGAGTGGCCGCGCGAAAAAGCAGGATGAAAAACCCTCCATGTATCCTGCGCCGCAACCCCCCAACGGAGACACGCCATGAACGAACAACCCACCCATCTCAACGGCGCCGCGGAAATCCGGGAAGGCGATATTCTCTTTGACTGCCCGCACTGCGGCAAAAGCATGGCCATTGAGGCCGCCGGCGCAGGCCTCATGGTGCCCTGCGCCGATTGCGGTCGCCAAGTCCAGGTGCCCATCCCCGATGCTTCCACGCCCGCTGCGCCGGTGGCCGCTCCGCGCCCCTTCAACGGCGCGGAGGACCCGCAGGTGCTGATCGAGCAGTTGGATGCCGCGCTGGCCATGGCCAACCAGCAGAACGACCGCCTGATCGCCGAAAAAGAGGCGCTGCAAGAACGCCGCGCATTTCTGGAACATCTGCGCGTGACCAATGCCACGCGCCTCGAACAGGCCGCCCGCGAGCTGGAAAGCATCCAGGACGCGCTGGACCGCACCATGGCGCTGCTGGCCGAAATCCGCACGGAGAAACCCGTCTAGGGCGCGCGATGGCCGGAACGGCTTCCAGCCGCCTCGGGGCCTTGCTTGCGGCCACCGGGCTGTTTACCCCCGAGCAAATCGAAGAGCTCGTGGGTCGCCAACGCGAAGACGAAGGCGTGCTGACCGCCACCGTCGTCGCCCGCGAATACGCGCGCGAGGATGCCTTCCTCGCCGCGCTCGCCAAGGCCATGGAGATTCCGTTCGTCCG
>MWEZ01000250.1 GCA_002071335.1 Verrucomicrobia bacterium ADurb.Bin018 | reverse complement strand
TCGCGCCAGCAATTCGCCGGCGGCCACCTTGGTGCCCTCCGGAACCAGCTCCGCCAATACCGCCGAACCCTGCATTCCGGCGGTAATCATCTCCACCCGCCGCGCCGCCAATTCGCCGGCAAACGGAACCGTCATGCGAATCGCGCCCGGCGTGACTACCGCCACCCGCGGCGCCGGCGCCGCGGGTCGTCCGCAGCCCGCCAGCAACAGCAACGCCACGCCGCACCACCCGCGCCATCCCGCAACATTCTTCATGACTCCGTCCCTTGTGATGTTGGCCGCAACAATTCTTTCGGCGCGGGCACCAAGGTGCCCAGCACATGCAGCAGCCGATAGGCCGCCACGGCTGCTTCGCGGCGCGCCGCCAGCTCGCGCAGCATGGCGCTACTGGAATCCGTTTCCGCGTCGGACACCATGTCCGCCGGCGCGCGGCCCGCGGTGAACAGCGTGCGCGCCAACTCCGCGCGGTCGGCCGCCAGCTCGCGATTGCGCGCGGCCAACGCCAGCGCCGCGCGCGACCGCCGATATTCCGCCAAGGCCGCGTGCACTTCCACGGCCAACCGGTTGCGGACAATTTCCGCCACGTGTTCGCGGACCGCAACATCCACTCCCGCGCGCGCTACATCCAGCCGCGTGCCGCGCAGATTCAAATTCATATCCGCCGTCAGGCCGACAAACCAATCCTCTTGATCGAGCCGGGTGGCGTCGCTCCATTCGGGGCCCTCGCCATAAGTGGTTTGCGTGGCCGCCAGCCGCAAATTGGGCAGCAGGCGTCGCCGCGCCAGCCGCTCCTGCCGGCTGCTGGTTTCCACATCCTGCAACGCCTGCGCATAATCCGGACGTTCCGCCAAGGCCACGGCCAGTGCTTCATCGGTTTCGCCCGTGGTCAAATCGAGCAACGGCGGCGGCACCAGCGTGAAGGAAGTCGTCAACGGCAACCCCAGCACATTGGCCAATTCCTGAAAACGGATGGCCAACTGCGCGCGGCCGGTTTCCAAGCGCAACTGCGCCTCGCCCTCCTGCCACTCCATGCGCAGGACGTCCGTCCGCGAGGATTTGCCCTGCTCCGCGCGCGCCGCGGCCAATTGCCGCAGGCCGCTCATTCGTTCGGAAAATTCTTCGTCGCAGGTCACCTGGTGCCGCAAATAAATGAGCGTTTCAAACAGCTCGACCACCTGCACCACCAACGCCGATCGGTCCCGCTCCCACACGCGCCGCGCCGCCAGCAGGGCTTCATTCGCCAGCACCACCGGCTCCTGCTGCACCAGCGGGCCAAAATCGCGCAGCAACGGCTGTTCGATGGTGGTTTGGATTTCCGCGCGCCGACGCGTCGGCGCGCCATCCACCGCAATCTGGTTGGCCGTGGCGGCCACCCCCACCCGTGTGCCGTAGTTCCCCACTGCCGACACCCCCACCCCCGCCCGCCATTGTTCGCGGTCTTCGCCCGCGCCGGCCGAACCCAGCGGCGTCACCTGCAAATTACGCGTGGCTTCCCGCGCCTGCTCCACCGCCAAGCGGTTGCGCTGCACATCCAGTGCGCCACGCACCAAATCGCGGTTGTGCGCCAGCGCCTGCTCGATCGCGTCCTCCAGCGTCAAGGTCAATGGCGGCGACGACTCCTGCGCCACCGCCACCACCGCGGCCAGCGCCAACGCCAGCCAGCCGCTTTGGAGCCTGCTCCTCATGCCGCGCATCCTACCCGTTTTCCACACTGTGGAAATATATTTTCCACACTGTGGAAAACTGCGCCGCGCGCGACAGCCGCCGCCGGGATATGGGATTGATTCAGCCTTTTGCGGTGGGTAGAGTGGGCGCGGAATATCTCCCCATGGCGGCAACGGAACTGGCAATCGAAGTGGACGGTCTGACGCGGCGTTTCCCGCGCTGCGAGGCGCTGGGTGGCGTGTCGTTCCAGGTTCCGCGCGGCGAACTGACCGGCATTCTCGGCCCCAACGCGTCGGGCAAAACCACCCTCCTGCTGATTCTGACCGGCCTGCTGGTGCCGACCACCGGGCGGGTGCGGGTGGCCGGTTTTGATCCCACCACCCAGTGGCTGGAGGTGCGTCGGCGCATCGGCTTCCTGCCGGAAAATGTGCCGCTCTATCCCGAAATGCGCGTGCAGGAATATCTGGCGTTTCGCGGCCGATTGAAAGGCTTGCGCGGCAAGCGGCTGGCGGAACGCATACGGCAAGTCCTCGAACCCTGCGGCTTGGGCGAGATGGCCCGCCGCCCGATTGGCACGCTTTCGCGCGGCTTTCGCCAACGCGTGGGCATGGCGGATTGCCTGCTCACCGAGCCGGAAATCCTCCTGCTGGATGAACCGTTGGCCGGCCTCGATGCCGGCCAAACGCAGCGCTTTCACGAAATGCTCCGCGAGCAATGCGGCCACCGGACAATTCTTTTTTCCACCCACGTCCTTGCCGAGGCGGAGCAGCTCTGCCAGCGGGTGCTCGTGCTGAATGGTGGGCGGCTTGCTGCCAACGACACCCCCGCCCAATTGGCGGCCGCCACGCCCACCGGCTCGTTCACCGATGCGTTTCTGCGCCTGACGACGCTGCCGCCGCGGGTGCAAAATCCGCGCGGAAGGAGCGCCCGATGAGCGCGTTTTGGACTTTGTGGTTCCGCGAACTGGCGGCCTATTTCCGTACCGGCATCGGCTATGTGATCGGTACGACATTTCTGGCGATTGCCGGCATTAGCTTGTGGGTGCTGGCCACCAATCTCGCGCAGGGGCCGCTGGCGGGCGATTTGGCCGGCAATTTGTTCGGCTCCACCGGCTACTGGCTGGCCATTCTGCTGGTGACCCCGCTGCTGACC
>MWEZ01000249.1 GCA_002071335.1 Verrucomicrobia bacterium ADurb.Bin018 | reverse complement strand
GGGGGTGGGCGAGCCGTAGAGAGTATCGCCCACGATGGGGTGGCCGGCGTGGGCGAGGTGGCAACGGATTTGGTGGGTGACGCCGGTCAGGATGGTGACGGCAAGCAAGGTGCGATCGTGGCCGACTTGTCGCGGGGTCCACGAGGTGACAGCGGGAAAGCAATTATTTTTGGCGAGTTTAGCCGGGTTGCGCGCCACCGTCATTTTGCAAGGCGTACGGGTTTGGTGTGTCAGGGGGGCATCCAGCCGGCCGGGTTGGGACACGCGTCCGTGGACAAGGGCCGTGTATTCTTTTTCCACGGCGCAGCGGCGGAATTGCGCGCGGAGATTGGCATATGCCGCCGGTGTTTTGGCGGCGAGCAGCAGACCGGAGGTCTGCGTATCCAGCCGGTGTAGAATGGCGGGAAAGAGGCGGTCGGGGCCGACGTGAGCGAGGCCGGGGAAGCGAGCGATCAACGCATTGGCGAGGGTGTTGGTTTCGGAAAACCGCAGGGGGTGGGTGGGGAGGCCGGCAGGTTTGTCGAGGGTCAGCACGTGATCATCCTCGTACAAAACGACCAAGGGCAACTCCGGGTTGGGTTGCAGGCGCAGGTCCGATGGTTCCGGAAGATCGCGGACAAGAAGCGTATCGCCGGCGGCGAGCCTTACGCCCTTGGCAGCCGACCGCTGATTCAACAGAACATGGCCAGCGGTGAACAGATCGGCGAGGGTTGCGCGGTTGAGCCAAGGGTAGGCCGCAAGCAGAAAGCGGTCGAGCCGGTTACCGGCCTGTGCGATCGTGATGGTGTGTTGTGCGCGGGCAATCACACTGGGGAGTCTACACGCCACGCGGCAGAGAAAGAAGCCGGAAAGCGTGACGCGACGATCAGGGGATTACGAGGCGATAGAATAATTTTGGGCTGGGGTCGCCCGGTCGGGCGGGTGCCAGCATATTGAGCATGGGGGCCGGTGAAATACGGCCAAGGCCATTTGGCCCGCGCCCGGCCGGGAAAGTGGCCACGTCAAGATAGGGGCCATCAACGCGCGTAGCGTATTGCAGACGGATGTTTTGGTTGGCGAGGGAACCGTGCTCGGCGCGGAAACGCACCAGCAGGTCCGATGTGGCTGGTTCAATATCCCACTCGGTGATCCAGAGGGTGAACACATTGCGCGCGAGCGACCGGCCCGCCGCGCCGGTGGCAAATATGTGCCGTACCTCGGCTGGTGAAAGATAGCGCGCCCAGATGGCGACATCGTCCAAGTCACCTTCAAAATAGTAGCGGTTAAAAAGTCCGCTGCGGCCAAAGGCGGCCGCTTGGCCTGGGCGAACAGAACCGGTCAAGTCACGTCCGTTATCATCGCTGCCGGTGTGCAAATCAACCAAGTGGCCGTCGAGATAGATCATGGTTTGACCGGCGGCGGGGCCGGCGCTGCCGTTATAGACGCCAACCACGTGATGCCAGACGCCGGTACTCAGCAGGGTTTGCGGGATGCCCGGGCGGGCTGGGCGACCAGTGACGTCGGTAATCTTGAAGCGCAATTCACGTTGGTTGCGGTCGAGATATAAACTGCAAGCGTCCATGTTGCGGTCGTCATAGATACACGCGTGAGAATCGGGAAGGCTGCCGGGCAGCTTGGCGAGTCTGATCCATGCGGAAATGGTGATGGCATTGGTGCCGATATCCAACGCAGCATTGGTGGGGATACGGACATGAGCTTTGCGGCCGTTGAAATGCAGCGCACCGCCGACGCGGGCTTCAGCTTCGGGCAACCAGTCGGCGTTTGGGGAAAATCCATTCAAAAACCCGAGGCTGTTGGCTTCCGCATCGGCGAGCGTATTGGCGGCGGAGTTGGTCAGGCCGTCGTCGAATGACCAGTAGGCAGTGAGCTTTTCGGCCAGTTGCCGGGCGGGGACGTTGTTGGAATTAACCAGCCCCATGGCGAGCCAAGGCGAGGACACGAGCAAAGCGTCCGTACCCATTGCCACATAGGTCATGGCGTCGAGCTCCGCCGTGGTGACAAAAACTTGCAGACCGGACAGATGTGCTTGCTCAACCAGATCGGCGGTGAGATCACACCCAATCCAGAGGATGGCCTGGTAGCCGACGGCACTGAGCCACCGTATTTGATTCGTAGATAGCGGGCCGGCGCCAACGGCGGCTATTCGCAGGCACGGCTCCAATTGGCGGGCGATCAGGCCCAGATCCCAACTGCCGGCGGCAAAAATCGTGCGCGCAACCATTTTCTCCGCACGCAACACATTCACGATATTGGTCGGGTTGCCGCTCTTGTGGTGCAGCAGCACGCTCATGCCGGGTGGGATGGCACGCAGCGCCTCGTTCAGCGTGGGGATGCGTTCATCGGCGAACAGCGGTGAAAACTTCACTCCGGCATCCAGTCGTTTCAATTCGGGCAGCGTCAGTTCGGCCACGTTGGTGACCGCGCCGTAGCCGGTGGTGGTGCGATTGACGGTGTCATCATGGATGACGACCAACTCGCCATCGGCCGCGGCCCAGACATCCAATTCGATGCCGTTCGCTTGGCCGGCGCACAAGCGGAAAGCCGCGCAGGTGTTTTCGGGCGCGAGGGCGTAGCCGCCACGATGCGCAAAAATTTCCACGGCTGGGGCGGGGATGGCACACAGGCAGGCGGAAAGCCCCGCGGCGACGATGGCTCGGCGGCAGAAGGAACGCCAATACGGCCCGATATCCGATGTGTTGTTCATGTATTTCTCCGTTACCGACGTAACAGGAGGAATAAGCGCAAACGGTAGGCGTTTGCCGAAAGCGGCGCAAGCGAAATCAAAAGAATACAATAACCCGCGCAGGGGGGGGGGGGGGG
>MWEZ01000248.1 GCA_002071335.1 Verrucomicrobia bacterium ADurb.Bin018 | reverse complement strand
CCAGCAGCCCCTGGTGGCTGCCTTCTTCGATGATCCCCCCGTTCTCCATCACGATGATGCGGTCAGCCGAACGCACAGTCGACAACCGGTGAGCGATGAGGATGCTGGTGGAGCGCTGCAGGATCAGATCGAGCGCCTGCTGGATTTGCCATTCGGTGAAGGGATCAATGCTGGCGGTGGCCTCATCCAAAATGAAGATGGCCGGCTGCTGCACCAGCACGCGCATCAGCGCCACCAGCTGCCGCTGACCCATCGAAAGCCGCGCCCCGCGTTCGCCCACCTGAGAATCCAGCCCCTGCGGCAGCGTTTCCAGCCATTCACCCCCGCCAACGCGCCGCGCCAGGTCCAGTATCTCCGCGTCCCCCGCGTCTCGCCGCGCGTAGCGGATGTTCTCCGCCACCGTGCCCGAGAACAGGAAAGGCACCTGCGACACCACTCCCAGCCGCCGGCGGTAATCCTCCAGGTCAAAACGGCGGATATCGCGACCATCGATCAGGATGCGCCCCTGCTGAAACTCGTAGAAGCGCGCGATGAGCTTGGCCACCGAGCTCTTGCCCGCGCCGGTGTGCCCCACCACTGCCAGGTTCTCGCCGGGGCTGATCTCCAGGCTGAAGTCGCGCAGCACCTCTTCTCCCTGCTTGTAATGGAACGAGACGTGGTCGAACACAATCCCGCCGGTGAGCGCTGGCACGGCTTCGGCGGCGGTTTGCACCACCGCGGTGGGCGTGTCAATCAGCGCGAACACGCGTTCAGAAGCCGAAAGCCCATTTTGGATCGAGGTCCAGAAGGAGGTCAGGTTCATGATGGGGAAAAGGAAGCGGTCGAGGCTGAGGATGAACAGGTACCAGGCGCCTACCGTCACCACCCCTTCAATCACGCTGTGCCCGCCCGCCAGCACCATCACCGCGGTAGCGATCATCGCCAGCGCGTTAAGCGCGGGGAAGACCACCGCGAGCGTCAATCCACGTTTCACGTTCACCTGGTAAGAGGTCTCGTTGGCATCGCTGAACTCCTGGTAGATGCTGCCTTCCTGCCTGAAATTCTTGGCTACCGCGATGCCGCTGACGGTCTCTTTGATGGTGGAGTTCACGTTGGCCATGGCGCGCATGCCCTGACGGGTGACACGGCGAGCGATGGTGCGGTACGCCAGCCCCAGCACAAACACGATGGGCACCAGCGCGAACACGTACAAAGACAGCCGCCATTGAATGGTCAGCAGCACAACGGCCAGGATGAGCGCTTCGATGAACATGCTGGTCACATCCGTGATCAGCGTCACCAGTTCGCCAAAATCGCGCGTATCCGAGGTGATGCGCGAAACGATCTTGCCCGACGAGAACTCGTCGTAAAAGGAAAGGTCGTGCCCTACCGAGGCGGCGTAAGCATCTGTGGCGAGCTGGGTCACCACCTCGGCGATGGCTGTGGAAGTGAGGCGCCGCAGCCCCCAGTTGAAAAACCAGATGGCCAGCCCGATGAGCAGCACCGCCCCTGCCACCAGCAGCGTGCTGGCGAGCGGCGGGATGCCCACCAGCAGGTCCACGCCGCGGCTCACGATGACCGGCAGCAGCGCGCCCGCGCCCGCCACCAGCAGCGTGAGGATCGAGATCAGCACCAGCCGGCGCCACTGCGGTTTGAAATAGCCCACAATGCGCCGCGCCAGGTCGCTATCCTTATAGGTGCGGTCGTACTTTTCCGCGTCGAGTGAAGAAAAGAAGCCCATAAGTCCTCTGAGCAGGGGTCGGTGACCAGCGGCCCTTTGCGCTTGCCGCTGACTGAACAGCCCGCCCTACTCGCTAAAAATCCTCCTGTAAGCCTCGCTTTCGCGCAGCAGGTCTTCATGGCTGCCGCTGGCCACCAGCCTGCCCCCGCGCACGACCAGGATGAGATTCGCCCAACGGATCTGTGACAGGCGATGGGTGATGATAAAAGTGGTGCGCCCGCGCGCCGCGGCATAGATGGCGCGCTGAATATGGTCTTCGGTGGCCGAATCAATGGCACTGGTGGAATCATCGAGGATGAGGATGCGCGGGTCAGTGAGGAAAGCGCGCGCCAGCGCCAGCCGCTGCCGCTGCCCCCCCGAAAGCGTGACCCCGCGCTCGCCGATGACCGTGTCATACCCATCCGCGAAGGTGAGGATGAACTCGTGCGCCTGCGCTGCTTTGGCCGCGGCTTCGATCTCAGCGCGCGTCGCGCCGGGTTTGCCAAAGGCGATGTTCTCAGCGATGGAGCGCGAGAAAAGGAAAATGTCCTGTTCAATGATGGAAATGGTGCGCCGCAGGTTCTCCAGGTTCCAGTCGCGCACGTCCACGCCATCCACCAGCACCTGACCGCTGTTCACATCATAAGTGCGGTTGATCAGGCGCGCCAGCGAGGTCTTTCCTGCCCCGGTCTGCCCCACGATGGCGACCGTCTGCCCTGGTTTCACCTTGAAGCTCACCCCATCCAGCACAGGGTCGCCCTCTCCGTAACGGAAAGTGACAGCGCGGAATTCAACCTCACCGCGCAGGGGTTGGGCGTGCCCCGCCAGGTTCTGGTCGAGGTTATTCTCGCGGTTCATCAATTCAAGGATACGCTTGGCGCCCGCCAACCCCAGGGAAATGCGCGAGTACGCCCACAGCGAGGCAAAGGTAGGAAAGTCCAGCATCAGCAGCAAGCCAAAGTACCCTACCACCCCGCCCAGGTCTATCAGCCCCTGGCGGAACAGCAACAACGCGTGCAAGAGCCCGGCTGCCAGCGCCACGCCATACAGCAACAGCGGTAGAAACTTGGCTTCTTTGCGCCCCTGCGCGATGAGGGCATCCTTGTAACGGGTGATGTTCTTTTC